>CAKKRM010000121.1 GCA_919902735.1 Anaerolineales bacterium
TTTGCTTCCAACAATCTCCGCACCTGACGTGACACTGCGGGCGCAGGGTCAATCACGCGGACATGTTCGCCAACCATTTCCTCAATCAACGGAATTACGAACGGGTAATGTGTGCATCCAAGAACGACTGTGTCAATATTTTTTTCCAGCATCGGGGTAAGCGCATCTTCCAAAATTGCACGAGTCGTGTTTGACTCCAAATCCCCTTTTTCAATTTGACCGACCAGCCCCGGGCAGGTATGTTGAAACAATTCAACGCCCGCGCCAAAACGCTCAACAACAGAAGCGTACAACGCGCCCTGAAAGGTTGCGGGAGTTGCCAGCACACCGACTTTGCCCGTTTGCGTTTTCTCTGCCGCAGGCTTGACGGCAGGTTCCATGCCCACAAATTGAACGTCAGGGAAGGTTGCTCGCAAATATTTCAACGCCGCCGCTGAAGCTGTGTTGCAGGCTACAACAATTATCTTTGAATTATGGCTGAGCAGAAATCTGGTAATTCCCTCAGAAAAATTCTGAATCTGCTCCATCGAACGCGGCCCGTACGGCACATGTCCCTGATCGCCAAAGTAGATCACATTTTCGTTTGGCATCTGCTCGCGAATCGAACGCAGGACGGAGAGTCCGCCTACGCCAGAATCAAATACACCGATGGGATGTTCCCGGTTTGCCATGTTTCAATTATGAATTGACGAATTCGAGCGCGCGCACGAGTGCGGCATCGTAGGCGGGATTGTAATCGTGCGTTGCGCCAGGGACGGTTTCCAATTCACAAGCAATCCCCGCTGACTTCAATTTTTCAGCAAACGCGCGGACTTCATCCTGCTCGATATCAACATCCTTTTCACCGATGATGAAATATATCCGCAAGCCACGTTCGCGCGCAGAGGGGAGCAATTTTTCAAATTCATCCTGTGCATCGCCAAAAGGCAGGGCAGGACCGTTTGCAATAAGGCCACGCACACCCAAATCACCTGTCAGCGCCATTTGTATGGCAATCAACCCGCCCATTGAATGTCCAGCCAGAATAATCTGACGGTTATCGAACCCCAACTCCTTCTTTAGAGCTTCATAACACGCTTTAATCTCAGCAAAGGAAATATCCAGGTTATCCCAAATATATGCACCCTTAAACATCGCTTGTGAAGATTGCGGCGCTGCCAGCACATAGCCCTTTGAAAGAGACGCCTGCCAAAAAGGCAGTGTGCTTGAGGCAGTGCTCTGGTTTCCATGCAAGGCGATCAGCACAGGTGAATTGTCAGAGATTTTTTCAGGGAGATATTTAAGAATAACCTGCTCTTTGGGCGGAAAATCCTTTTCCTGTAATGCCAAAGACGCTGCGACGATCCGCTCAAAGCCTGTATCACCCTGCAAGCCCTGAAAGGACGGGGTCATCCGCCACATCATTTCCCCATACCAAAGTCCATAGGACAGGCATTTTTCAGCAACCTGATAGACCAGCGCGCGGTTGTCCAATCGAGCAGCCGAGCACATCATCCAATAATCCACTAAAGGGCGCTCTTTTGGAAAGCCTGAGCCTTCACGAGAAATCAATTCAAGCGCCTGCTCGTATTCCTTGTTTTGAAAGTGCAGGATCATTTGCTGGTTTAGTTCTGCGTATGTGGAAAATGGCATTACGACTCTCCTTTAAAGGTAGTGGCTGATTTTCGACGGACATAAAGCAGCTTCTCCACCTGGGCAACGATCTCTCCATCCTCGCCCAATACATCAACAGAGAAGGTAGGTTCAATTTTACCTTCCCGATCTGCATCCAATCGAATCTGTTCAACCCGCTCAGCAGGGATATGAAAATGGGCTTTCACCTTCCCGCGCCCGGGCCGCTTGAATTGAATGCTCGCGGCTTTGTCCCAGACGAGGTAATCGGGGCCGAGCAGCCGCATCAGAATCAGCATGAACCACGGATCGCACATGGCGTATAAGGAACCCCCAAAATGTACGCCAACCAGGTTGCGATTAAAGGCAGTCAAATTCATTTCAACATCCACCGTGCGCTCATCAATGGAACGGGAACGAATCCCCGCCCCAACAAACGGCGGATAGATATTAATGAATTTTTCAAGAAGGCGCTGGCGAAGATTCATTTGTGAACAGGTTTATTTTCCCGAGGCAACCACAAACGACTTGAATAACCTCTGCATGGCAGGCTGGTCTGTCAGCCACTCGGGGTGCCATTGCACGGCTACGGCATAGGGATGATCTGGAATTTCGATTACTTCCACCAAGCCATCGGGTGCGCGACCAGCGATTTTTAAGCCTGGCGCAATATCTTTCAAGCCTTGATGATGCAAACTGTTGACGTTCAAAAGGGTCTCGCCGAAAATCTCTGCAGAACGCGTGGTCTCGTCCACGTTTACGGGATGGACGATTGCCCTGCGTAAATCACCTGGGTAGGCATGATCCAGCGCACCCTTTAATTGATCGTAGATGTGGGTGTAAAGCGTGCCACCCAATGCCACGTTCATCACCTGTGCGCCGCGGCAGATTCCCAGAATCGGTTTGCCCTCATCCACGGCGGTACGCATTAAAGTGATTTCGGTGGTATCCCGCTCATCGTCCACCTCACCAATTCTCGGGTGGTCGGAGCCGTTGAAATGTTTCAAGGAGATGTCCCCGCCGCCAGAGAAGAGAATGCCTTTAAGTCGGGAATATAAATCGAGGAAGTCTTCTTCAGGCAAAATTTCTGGGATCAAAATAGGCAAACCACCCGCCTGAACAATTGCGTTGATGTACGAATGTTGAAGCGCAGTTAGCGGATGACCATCTGCATCTTTGCCGTTGCGGGTTGTAATGCCGATCAATGGTTTTGTCATGTCAACTCCAAAACAAAAAGACCCTAAAGGTCTTGAAGACCTTTAGGGTCTTTCTAAGAACCCTGCGTTGAGAATTAGTCGAACTTTTGTTTGAGGCGCGCACTCTTACCTGTGCGGTCGCGCATGAAGTACAACTGTGCGCGGCGGACTTTGCCGTGGCGTTCGACAACGATCTTGTCGATGCGCGGGGAGCGCAGGAGAAAAGTACGTTCCACGCCGACACCATTGGAGGCCATGCGGCGGACTGTGACATTGGAGTCGTTGCCGCTCTTGCGCAAGCGAATCACAATGCCCTTGAATTCCTGGATACGCTCGCGTTCACCTTCTTTGATCTTGACATGCACGCTGACCGTATCACCAGAGTTTAGCTGTGGGATTTTTTCGTTAACTTTGGCCTCAACGGCCTTTATAAGATCTGCCATTTCCGTTCTTCCTTACTTATGATATGGGTTTCCAAAATTCGCGACTGCGGATTATAGCACGCATTTTTTCAGATCACAAGGAAACCTCACGGGTATTTTCTGATCGCCAACACCGCATTGTGGCCGCCAAAACCAAAGGCGTTGCTGATTGCCAGCGAAACATCCGCCTCACGCGCCTTGTTTGGAACGTAATCCAAATCACATTCGGGGTCTGGTGTTTCGTAGTGGATGGTCGGCGGCAGAATGCCTTCACGCACCGCCTGCACACAGAAGATGGCCTCCAACGCGCCTGTCGCCCCCATCATGTGCCCCGTCATGGATTTGGTTGAAGAAATGGGAAGTTGATATGCCCGTTCGCCAAAAGCGGCTTTCACGGCGCGGGTTTCAGCCTGATCGTTCAAGGCTGTCCCTGTACCGTGCGCGTTGATGTAGCCAACATCCTCAATATTTGCCTTCGCAGAGGATAAAGCCATCAGCATGGCCGCCGCTCCGCCCGCGCCATGTTCATGCGGCGCGGTAACGTGATACGCGTCTGCCGTTGCGCCATAGCCTGCCAGCTCTGCCAGAATGTTCGCGCCGCGCGCCTTCGCATCTGACTCGCGTTCGAGAACCAGCACAGCCGCGCCCTCCCCCATCACCAGGCCGTCACGGTTTTTATCGAAAGGCTGGGGCGTCATCGTGTACGTATCATTCCTGCGCGACATCGCGCCCACGCGATCAAACGCCGCCACCCCCGTGGATGTGATCGTGGCCTCCGAAGCGCCAGCAAGCGCCGCATCGATCATGCCCGTCCGCAGCATCATCAAAGCCGTGCCGATGCCGTCCGAACCGGAAGCGCAGGCAGAGGCCACAGAAAAGCACGGGCCTTTGATCCCAAACTCAATTGCCGCCATGCCCGCGCCGCCGTTCGCCATCAACATGGGGATCAAAAACGGGCTGACGCGCTTCGGGCCTTCCTTGTAATTTATCAACGTCGCTTCCTGCAATGAATGCAAACCGCCAATTGCCGAAGAAATGATCACGCCGACCCTGCCAGCATTTTTCTCGGTGATCGCTAAACCAGATTGAAGCAAAGCCTCTTTTGCCGCCACAATCGCGAATTGCTCAAAACGATCACGACGCCGCGCTTCCTTTGCATCCATAAAATCTTCGGGTTTAAAATTCTTTACTTCCGCGGCGATGTGAACCTGTAAAGCCGCCGCGCGGGAATCAAACAGGGTAATGGGGGCAACCCCTGAAACCCCAGCAAGCAAGTTGCTCCACGTTCCCGTCACATCCAAACCAAGAGGGTTTACTGTCCCCATTCCTGTAATAACAATACGATCCTGCATTTCTCCTCCAAAGATAATTTTAATAAAATGAATTGTAGCGTACTATTAAACCCTTTAGGATAAAAACCGTCACGCCGACGATTCTGCGCTTCACGCTTCGCGCCCGCTCGAACCTGCTCGGCCACGAAAAGCATTTACCCACTTCCGATCAATGCACTCCCATCAGTCACTCACCAGGCTTGGGGATGTAACTCCCCTCCACCCATTCTTCGCCGCTGGGTCCAATCTCTTTTTTCCACACAGGGACAATCTCCTTCAAGCGGTCAATACCATAGCGGGCGGCTTCAAATACGCCCGTGTCACGGTGCGCGGCTGTGCAGGCGATTAAAACTGTCGGGGTCTTTGGGTACAGTTTCCCAATCCGTTGAACAATGGCAACGCCCTCGATGACAGGCCACTTTTCACGGATCTCATCCGCAACCTGTTTCATCTTGGCTTCTGCCATAGGGATATACGACTCGTATTCGAGAAATTCTGTCTCGTGGGCATCGCCGCGTTTGGTCACGCCGCGCACCATGCCCGTGAAGATCGCCGCCGCTCCCGTGCTGGTCAGCGTGATCTTGGCGAGCAGGTCGTTCAAGTCAATTTCAGATTCGGTGATGGAAAAGATGGTGGGAAGGTTTGAAGTTGAAGGTTGCATGTGTAAGGCTGAAAGTTGAAGGTTATCCGCCAGAGACGGGTGGGAACATGCCGATCTCAGCATTTGCTGGGACAACGGCTTCATCAAACGCATATTCGCGGTTGATCGTGATGAGAACCGACTTCATGGACTCTTTCAAATTGGGATAATCCGCGCCGAGTTTTTCCTTCAATCCTTGTATGGTCATAGCCGCTGGGATGTCCATTTCCATAGTCTTTGACCCTGCGCGGTCGCGGATGGTTGCAAAAAATAAAAGTTTGATGTGGTTCATTTCTCTATATCCAGACATCATTTGGGGCTGTAAGGGTATCGTTCACTTCGCCAGTGTTGACCGTGCCAGCAGGCTCGATCAACAAGATATGGCATTCGTTTTCAGCAACGGGTTTGTGCTCCACGCCTTTGGGAACAACGAACATCTCGCCCTCACCCAATGAGACTTTACCGTCACGGAAAAGAATATCGAAACGGCCTTTTACAACGATAAAAACTTCATCAGTCTCAGGGTGGTCATGCCAGACAAACTCTCCCTGCACCTTCGCCAATTTGAGATGGTAATCATTCAATTGGGCAATGATCTTTGGCGACCAATGTTCGGAAAATTTCGAGAGTTTTTCCTGGAGGTTGATTGAGGAGTAATTCATGTTTTTACTATTAATTAAGATGTGACCTTACGCAGAACGTCCCGAAGGTTCTCGTAATTCAGGCTTGCTTTCCAGT
>CAKKRM010000122.1 GCA_919902735.1 Anaerolineales bacterium
GCAATGGAAAGCGAATTGACTTGAACGGTTTTCGTGGTCATGTTTAGAGTCTCCTTTGGGTTATTCTTACTCGTTTCCGTCATATTTTTTTGCATCAGCGATGGCCTTGCTCACGTTCACGAACGGAAGCAGGATCAAGCCCATGATGAAGAAGAAGATCAACGAGAGGATGGCGATACGCAGGTTGCCGAAAAGCTGGTTTGCGAGGCCGAAGACCAGCGGCCCGATCCATGAGGTTCCGCGTTCGCTGATCTCATAGAACGAGAAGAATTCTGCTTCCTTGCCGTTGGGGATCATTTGCGCGAACAAACTGCGGCTGATGGCCTGTGAGCCGCCCATCACCAAAGCAATGAAAATACCAAGGACGAAGAACTGTGCGGTTGCGGTCGGGCCTTTTAATCCACCGTAGGCATAGATCACCACACCTGCCCAAATCACAAGGCTGACAACCACCGATTGCTTCGCGCCGATCCAGCCTGCAAGCTTGCCCCAGAACAAGGCTCCAAAGAAGGCTACGAATTGGATCATCAAAATAACTGCGATCAATGTTTGTTGTTCAAGTTCCAGCCCGCCCTGAATCAGAGGCGCGGCGGCAAATGTCGAAGCGACGGCAATGACCGTCTGAATTCCATCGTTGTATAAAAAGTAAGCCAGCAGGAATTTCAACGTCTCAGGGAAGTGCTTCACTTCGCTGAATGTCTTTTTCAACTGCTTGAAGCCGATGGTTGCGTAGGTATCCCCGGCAGGGAGTTGACGCGCCGCGTGACGTGGGCGTAACCTATTCCAGGTGAGAAATGAGAACCCGAGCCACCAAATACCAGCCGATGCCAGGTTGATTCGTACCGCCAGATCACCGGGCACCCCAAGGTCTTCGCTGAAAATGAAGAATGCCAGGTTGAGCGCCAGCAAAATGCCGCCGCCCATATAGCCCATGGCCCAGCCGTACGAAGAGACGCGATCTCTTTCCTCTTCGCTTGCAATATCAGGCAGGTAGGCATTATAGAAAACGATTGCCGCGCCAAATGCGAGGTTCGCAACGATGAACAAAACGCCGCCCAGCCACCATAAATTGCCTGTGACGAGAAACATCAACAGCGTGGCAACCGCGCCAAGGGTCGCAAAGATCTGCATCATCGTTTTTCGCAGATGCGAATAATCTGCAATGGCTCCCAGAATGGGCAGGAACAAAACCTGCATCCCCACGGAGAATGAAATGCAGTAAGGCAAAAACGAATCTGGCGCTATGGGAATTCCCAAAAATGAAACGGTCTGTGTGCCTGCCGCTTCTGCCGCGGCGCGTGCCAGGCCCGCCACATAGGGTCCCAGAAATACTGTCCCCACGGTGGTGCTGAATGCCGAGTTGGCCCAGTCGTACATGGCCCATCCAAATATCTCTCTTCTGTCGTTCACCATTGTTTTATCTGTTGCCATAACTCCTCCACGAGTTGAAAAAGGATGTAAACAAGAACACATGTCAGTATAAGGAGTTTCGCCTTCGATGTAAAGCAGATAGTAAGTAATTGTGCATTAATAACTTCCGCTTTTCCCGCAGAACCGTCGGACTAAAGTCCTGCCTCAGTACATGGAAGCCCCTTCGGGGCTGAGTCGGCTTTAGCCGACTTGCAAGAACTGAGGCAGGGATTTATCCCGCCGAGCATGGGATAGCCCAAAGTTCAAAATAGGGAAGTTGTTTTTACACGGTTGCTAAGATGAAATGCCCCGCTTCCCGCTTGACCCTCAACCTGCTACGCGCTAAAATGCTTCTCCTACACTGAAATAGGATTCCACGTCATTGCGAGGAGGGCTTTAGCCCGACGAAGCAATCTCCCATTTAGTTGGGGATTGCTCACCGCACTGGCGCGCGGCGCAGGTGTCGGGCAAAGAACAAGTTCGCCCTCGCAATGACGGAAAAACACAACTATGTTTGAAACCCTCACTGGACGATTAAACAAAATTTTCGATCAACTCCGCCGCCGAGGAAAACTCTCCGAAGCGGATGTGGATGCCGCGATGAAGGAAGTGCGCCTCGCGCTCATCGAAGCGGATGTGCATTTCAGCGTTGTCAAAACCTTCATTGCCAGGGTGCGCGAGCGTGCCGTTGGCGCGGAGGTATCGAAGGCGCTTAACCCTGGTCAGCAGGTGATTAAGATCGTAAACGAAGAGATCATCAGTATGCTGGGCGAGCCTGTTGGGTTGAACCTAACTGGTCCCAAACCGCGAGTCATTATGATGGTTGGTTTGCAGGGCGCTGGCAAAACAACCGCCGCAGGCAAACTTGCGCGGTTGATGAAAGCAAAAGGCGAGCGCGTTCTGCTCGTGGCAGGCGACCCGTACCGTCCTGCGGCTGTGAAGCAATTGCAGCAGCTTGGCGAACGCATCGATGTAGAAGTGGAAGCCGATATATCCATCACGCCGCCGCAGCTCGCGAAGCGAGCGTTGGACAAAGCGGATAAGGGTGGCTTCAGCCTCGTGATTGTCGATACAGCTGGACGGTCGCAGTTGGATGCGGATTTGATGGGCGAGTTAAAAGCCATCCATGCAAACGTCAACCCCGTAGACACGTTGCTCGTCATCGACTCGATGATCGGTCAGGAAGCTTTGAACATCGCGCAGGGCTTCAAAGATGCGATCAACCTGACGGGACTCATCCTCACCAAAATGGACGGCGACTCACGCGGCGGCGCGGCCATCTCCATCCGTTCAGTGACGGGTGTGCCGATCAAGTTTATCGGTACGGGTGAAAAGCTGGACGCGCTGGAAATGTACGATCCCTCGCGTTTGTCCTCTCGCATTCTTGGCATGGGCGACATGATCGGCCTGATCGAAAAAGCGGAAGCCGCATTCGATGGGCAGGACATGGACGAGCAAGCTCGACAAGCCCAGAAAATGATGAAGGGCAGTTTCTCGTTGGAAGACTGGCTCGACCAAATGAAGCAAATGAAAAAGATGGGGCCGCTTTCACAAATTATGGAAATGCTCCCCGGCCAAATGGGGCAGGCCGCGCGCGGTATTGACCCGAAGGTTGTGGAAAAATCCTTCAAGCAGTCCGAAGCCATCATCCACTCGATGACCTTGAAGGAACGCCGCGACCCCGATCTACTGAACGCCTCCCGCCGCCGCCGCATCGCCGCAGGCGCGGGCATGCAAGTACAGGATGTAAATAAACTCATCAAACAATTCCGCGAAACACAGAAGATGATGAAGATGTTTCAGAAAACAGGCGGCAAGGGGCTTGGAAGAATGTTTGGATAAATATAATTTGTAGAGACACGGCGTCGCCGTGTCTCTACATGTAATGATTATGGGGGATACGTTGTCTTAGGGTGTATCAAATCAGCTGTGTCACCCTGAGCGTAGCGAAGGGTCTCTAAGATAATCGTAGAGATTCTTCGCTACGCTCAGAATGACATGACATAGGAACCCCTCAATGACAGAAACCAAGAAACCCTTTGAAATCGGTATTTACTCCTTCGTCGAGTTGACTCCCGACCCCATCACAGGCTCCATGCTCAGCCCAACCGAGCGCATGAGCAACCTGATGGAAACCATCGAACTTGCCGACCAGGTTGGTTTGGATGTCTTCGGACTCGGCGAACATCACCGCCCTGATTTTATTTCATCATCACCTGTCACCATTTTGGCCGCTGCCGCCGCAAAGACAAAGAACATTCGCCTCAGCACCGCCGTCACCGTGCTCAGTTCCGACGACCCCGTGCGCGTCTTTCAGGATTTCGCCACGCTGGATTTGCTCTCCAAAGGCCGCGCCGAGATCATGGCGGGACGCGGTTCGTTCACCGAGTCGTTTCCATTGTTTGGCTATGATCTCAACGATTACAACGAATTATTTTCCGAAAAATTAGAATTGCTTTTGAAGTTGCGCGAAACGGAGATCATTACCTGGGCTGGCAAGCATCGTCCCGCATTATTCGAGCAGGGAATTTACCCCCGCCCATATCAGGAAAAGATGCCTGTCTGGATCGCAGTGGGTGGCACGCCTGAGTCCGTTGTCCGCGCAGGGACATTGGGACTGCCGATGGCGCTTGCCATCATCGGCGGGATGCCCGAACGCTTCGCGCCTCTTACCGACCTGTATCGGGCTTCTGCTTCGGAGGCAGGGCACGACCTGTCACAGATTCAGTTGAGCATTAACTCACATGGATTTATCGGTGATGACTCAAACCAGGCCGCTGACGATTATTTCCCCTCGTTCCAACAGATGATGAACAAAATTGGAAAAGAGCGCGGCTGGTCTGGCATTACCCGCCAGCAGTTTGAAGGTTCCCGCTCCCTGCGCGGCTCAGACTTTGTCGGCGCCCCTGATGAAGTCATTGAAAAAATTCTCTTCCAGCACAAGATCTTCGGCCATGGGCGCTTCCTGATTCAGCTTGGCATTGGTACAATCCCGCACGCAAAGATGATGCACGCCATCGAATTGCTCGGCGCCAAAGTTGCGCCTGTGGTGCGGAAAGAGATTTCGGGCTAATCCCCCCTTTTTCTCTGGTAAAATATGCCCCTGTGATTTCAGCCCGCAACCCATGTGTTCCTTGCACATAACTCTCTCTTGCCTGTCTGAAACATATCATACCCTTACGGGTATAAAACATCTTAAGGAGTAAGTAAAAAATGGTAAGAATTCGTTTACGTCGTATTGGTCTCAAAGGCCAACCCACGTACCGC
>CAKKRM010000123.1 GCA_919902735.1 Anaerolineales bacterium
AAATCGTAAATCGTAAATCGTAAATCGTAAATCGTAAATCGTAAATCGTAAATCGAATGTCTCTCCGCCTGCGCCTTACTTTGCTGTACACAACGTTCATGGGCGGAATTTTGCTTATCTTCGGGGCGGCGGTTTATATTCTTGTTAATGTAATTTTACTTAATCAAGTTGATACCATGCTGGAGGGCGTGGCGCGTGATATTACCCAGGTCACCAAGGTAAATTCGGTGGGGCAACTGAGCCTGATCAGCCTGCCGCCATTGGACATGACCTCGAATGCCTATGTGCAGGTTTGGGGGCCAGATGGGAGGATCGTGGCGACCTCTCCGAGCATTGGCGCTTTGATCAAACCCCTCGATCCCATCGGCCTGAAAGCTGGTTCTCCACTATATGAAGACTCCTACCTTGACGGAGCGCACCTGCGGGTGTTAAGTGTTCCGCTTACGTTGGGCGAACGGGTGATCGGGACTTTGCAAGTAGGCGCAAGCCTCACCGTTGTGGACGCGACCCGCACCAACCTGCTCTCGACCATGGTCGTGATTTCAGTGCTGGCGGTTTTGTTGGCAGGGCTTGGTTCGTGGGCAGTGCTTGGACGCGCGTTATCCCCGTTGGAATCCATCACGGAGACGGTGGACCAGATCAACCGCGCCGATGATCTTTCGCGTCGCATTCCGTATCAAGATGCGGCAGAGGATGAGATTGGCGACATGGTGGTTTCATTCAACCAGACCCTTGAACGTTTGGAATCCCTGTTTACTTCACAACAACGTTTCCTTGCGGACGTGAGCCATGAATTGCGTACGCCGTTGACGGTCATCAAAGGCAATGTAGATTTGATCCGCCGCATGAAGGAAGCAGACGAAGAATCCCTCAGCAGTATCGATCAGGAAGCGGGCAGGCTGACGCGTTTGGTGGGCGGGCTGTTGATGTTGGCGCAGGCGGAGTCGGGCAAACTTGCCCTTAACTTTGCGCCTGTGGAGTTGGATCTTTTGCTGACGGAAGTCTTTACTGAAATGCGTGTGTTGGCGAGCAGCAAGGTAAAAGTGCATCTTAATGATATTGACCAGGTGATGGTCAATGGAGATCGGGATAGGTTGAAGCAGGTTTTTTTGAACCTGATTTCCAACGCCATTCAATACACGCCAGCCGGCGGGGAGATTTTCCTGAGCATCCGAAAGCTGGGCGACCAGGCGCGTGTCATTGTGCGGGACACGGGGCCGGGCATCCCTGCCGAGGATTTGCCGCATATCTTTGACCGTTTCTATCGCGCGGAGAAATCTCGCACGCGTTCAAAGGCCAGCGGATTTGGGCTGGGCCTGTCCATTGCGCATTGGATCGTGGAGCACCACGGCGGACAGATCAAGGTAGAGTCAAAAGAGGGGAAGGGGACGACGTTCGTGATCTGGTTGAATATATTGAAGTGATTTAGACCGTAGACGGTGGACTATAGACTACGGTTACGGCAGTCCCAGCCTTTGATGGGCTTGCCTGCATAGACTAACCCCATAACTGGAATACCAATCGTTTAGCGCATCGCTTGTTTCAAGGCCGCTGACAGCGTCTTGATAAATGGGCGCGCCGTATTGAACGTAGCGCTTCGTCTGCGCGGACCATGTCCACTCGGCGCGGGGGATGACGCCGATGCCGCCGTTGTAGCCAGCCATGGCGAGGCGCGCATCTCTGTTGGCGGTTGCGAGCGAGCGGACGAGGTAGGCGAGTCCGCGGGCGGCGTTGGTGTTCGGGTTGTAGGGATTGTCGCTCGCGGTGAAATGAAACGGCATCACCTGAAAGAGTCCCATGGCGCCAGCGCTGGATTCCGCGAGCGGGTCGCCACAGGATTCGATCTGCATGATGGTGGCAACCAAATTAGGGTTAAGACTCGAAGCGGACGACCACTCGGAGATAGAGTCAGCCCAGTGTTGGACTTCAATCCGAAAGATGGGGGAAATGCCCGTTGAGGTGGAATCGGGCGGCATATCCACAACTGGCAATGGATTAGTTTTCCATGCAAGGGAGGCGAGAACGGCGCTGACGAAAATGACGGCAAGCGGCACGATGGTAAAACCAGACAAACAGCCACTCCCTTGTTCTTCATACGCGGGGGCGGCTGTTTGCCGATAGGTTTTGTTGGAGCGAGCGCGGGGCATGATAATTTCTCTTTTCTGGGTCGTTAAAGGACCCGGGCTCGAAAGGATTTTTATTTAGTTTTTAAGGCCGAAACGAATGACTGGTTACGCGTCGTAGCGTCTGTCGCTGCTTTCAGTGGTGCTGCGCGCTTCGTAGGAGACGGGGTGATAGGTTGGCTCAGGCGGGATGAAGGATGACTGTTGTGATGAGACTGGCTTGGGCGCGGGGCGGAAGTTGGTGTTCGTCGGTGCGTTTGCAGGACGGTTGATCTGTGATGCAGGCCGTAGAATGGGTTGATTGACGGGTTGGTTCACTGACTGATGCTGTGATTGAGCTTGGTATGATGAAGCAGGGCGCTGTTGTTGGGTGTTGTTGTATGTTGGGCGCGGAGCTTGATATTGTTGCTGAGGCTTCTGATACGATTGGCTTTGGGATGTCTGTGCGGTGGTGAAGAGACGGTCGCCAGCGAGGGAGAAGGTGCCGATGATGAGCAGGCGCACCAGCCAGACCATGACAGCGACGAAAACGGGGACAGCCTTCGTAAGGGTGGCTGCGCTCAACACGGCGCTGGATTGCAGGTTGCCATTGTTGAGGATTGCAACGGAAACGCCCCACCAGGTGAGGGTGGCGTTGAAGCCAGCGGCCAGAACCCATGCGCCAAATAGATAATACACTTCGGCGGGTTCGTCACGGCCCTGTTCGGGAGTGAAGATGCGGGCGATGCCTGCAAAGTCAATGCCGCAGAAGGCGATGGCGAGCACGGTAGACCAGCGCATACCTGCGAACTTCAGGTCGCCGAGCATATCGTGCAGGGCATATTGAGTGGTGCTGAAGTTGAAGACTTCGAAAGCGAGCAGGGCGCCAATAATCATGGCTCCCCATGCCGCGCCGCGGTTGAATTTACGGTTGTGGACGAGGCTGTTCCAGAGAATTCTCAAGTTATCTCCAAGCGGGTTACGAGTGTAAGCAGTCATTTCGACCTCCTTGTCGATTAGTGATGTGGATTTTAGAACACATGTTCTAGTTTGTCAAGATGTTTATGAGGATGAGATTGACCGTGGACGGTGGACGGTAGATCGTGAACCTTTATGTACAGTGGGAGTGGCTAAACTCTAAAGAGGTATTGTTGATTCAATTAGAGAATTCAAGAGCATTGGCCGCGAATACCGCGAATACCGCGAATTTACGCGGATTTTTTCTTGTCAATTCTTGAAATCGTACACGTAGGGTAAATTCTTGGCAAAGGTCTTCACTGATTACTGTTCACTGCTTACTGCTCACTGTCCACCATCCCAATGCTATAATCCCCCACACATGAAAATCCTTTTACTCAACCAAGCCTTCGTCTCACCGGATGAACCAGGCCACACGCGCCATTTCGAGATGGCGAAATTTTTGCAAACTCGCGGACACGAACTGGTCATCGTGGCCAGTGACTTGAATTACCAGACGGGCAAACGGACAGTGGAACACAGCGGCATCTACGCCGAGCAGAATTTTGACGGCGTGCGCGTGCTGCGTTCGTATATTTACCCTGCCCTGCACCGAAGTTATTTCTGGCGCATCATTTCCTTTTTCAGTTTTATGTTCAGCTCGGTGTGGACAGCTTTGCAAGTGAGAGACACTGACCTGATCATGGGCACCACGCCGCCCATCTTTCAGGCGGTCTCTGCCTGGTTCGTGGCGCTGGTTCGGCGCAAGCCTTTCCTGCTCGAAGTGCGTGACCTGTGGCCTGAGTTTGGCGTGAGCATGGGCGTGTTGAAAAACCCTGTCATCATCGCACTCGCTCGCTGGCTGGAAAAATTCCTCTACGCGCGCGCCACGCATATTCTGGTGAACTCGCCTGCCTATCGCGATTACATGATCGCCAAAGGCGTGCCCGAAAGCAAGGTCACCTACATTGCCTACGGCACCGATGTGGATATGTTCAATCCATCCATCGATGGTTCGTCCATTCGCAAAGAATTAAATCTGGAAGATAAGTTCGTCGTGTTATATGCGGGTGCGCTCGGCCAAGCCAATGATATCGACACCATTCTGCGCGCTGCGAAACGCCTGAACGATAATTCCCAGATTCGTTTCGTGCTCTTCGGCGACGGAAAGGAACGGGCGCGGCTTGAAGCGGAGTCCGCGCGTATGGGTTTGCATAACGTCATCTTCGCAGGCACGCGCCCCAAAAAAGATATGCCGCTTATCGTCGCATCCGCCGATGTTTGCCTCGCGATCTTGCAGGATATTCCCATGTTCCGCACCACCTATCCCAACAAGGTTTTTGATTACATGGCCGCAGGCCGTGCCACCGTGCTGGTCATTGACGGCGTTTCGCGTGAGTTGATCGAGTCTTCGAATGGGGGCGTATATGTCCAGCCGAATGACGATGCCGCCCTCGCGCAAAGTATCCTCGCGCTTTCCAACGACCCCGCCCGCGTCAAACAGATGGGCGCAGATGCCCGCGCCTATTTGGTGAAGCATCTCGACCGCCGCGATAAGTTGAGTGAAACGCTCGACCTGTTAAAATCATTAACCACAAAGGAGCACTAAGGGTCACAAAGGTTTAAAAGGTTTTCCTTTGTGTACCTTCGTGATCCTTTGTGGTAAAAAAAGATATGAAAATTCTCGTTACTGGCGCAACAGGCTTCACTGGCTCACGCGTCGTCCCCTTATTATTACAAAATGGATTTAATGTCCGCTGCCTCAGCCGTTCCACCAGCGACCGCACGCCTCTTTCTCCGCTGACAGTTGAGTGGGCTACTGGAGATTTATCCAACGCTGAGTCATTGACCTCCGCCATGCAAGGGACGGATGCCCTCGTCAACATTGCATCCCTCGGCTTCGGCCACGCGGACAATATCATCAGCGCCGCAAAAGCAGCGGGCATCAAACGCGCGGTCTTCATCAGCACCACAGCCATCTTCACCCAGTTGAACGCGGGCAGCAAATCCGTCCGCCTCGCCGCAGAGGACGCCATCCAATCCAGTGGACTGGACTACACCATCCTGCGCCCAACCATGATTTACGGCAGTCCGCGTGACCGCAACATGTGGCGGCTCATCCGCCTCCTGCGCATTTCCCCTGTCATGCCCATCTTCGGGGACGGCCAATCCCTACAGCAGCCGATCTTCGTAGACGATGTTGCCCAAGCCGTCCTCCGCTCCTTGCAAACAGACGCGACCATCGGCAAAAGTTACAACATCGCTGGCAAAGACCCGCTGACCTACAACCAGGTCATCGACACAGTCGCCGCAGCCCTCGGCAAACGCATCTGGAAACTTCACCTGCCCTACATGCCCATCGTTCGCGCCTTGCAATTCACCGAACGCCTGCGCATCCGTCTGCCCATCAAAGCCGAGCAAGTGTTGAGATTGAACGAAAACAAAGACTTCTCCTACGCAGAAGCGCAAAAGGAT
Organism: Anaerolineales bacterium; assembly: GCA_919902735.1. Lineage (GTDB taxonomy): Bacteria > Chloroflexota > Anaerolineae > Anaerolineales > Villigracilaceae > Villigracilis. The sequence continues at coordinate 5,535 of CAKKRM010000123.1, forward strand.
TTTGGGTTTAGTCCACGCAACTTTGAAGAGGGGATTAGGGTGGAAGTGGGTTTTATCAAATAGCGAACACGTCCAATTATGTCATGCTGAGCGTAGCGAAGCATCGCTACCCCCGCGAGCGAGACCCTTCGGTCGCGAAGCACGCTCCCTCAGGGTGACATGGATAAAGGCGCAGATGATTTTGGGGTAAGTCCACGTAAGTTTTGAGGAGGGGATAAGATTAGAACTGACCACTTGAATTTAGGGTGAGTCCCAGCTTTGGTACATGATGTACTGCTTGCTTGTGTATAGAAACTTTGGATATTTCTACTCATTGTTTTGAAGGTAGAAAGTGTATAATCTGGGCTGTCGCAATTTTCGTGTTACAAAGGTTATTGCCGTCCGCGCGCTGTCAGTTAAATTCCCAACTGATAGTGTTGTTATTTTTAAAAAGGATTATTCATGATGGAAATGAAAAACGTGATAGCCAGGCTGCGCTCGATGTCGACTTCATTTCATGAAGACGTAATTTTACGTACTTATTACAACTTGTTTGGCCGGCAAATAAACAATAGATTTGTGATTTTGGGGCACGCACGGACGGGGTCCAACTACCTGTTTGATGGTTTGATAAGCTCGAAGTCGACAACAGGGTATCACGAAATTTTTGCCGATCATAACCGCACGATAGGCGAGGATTTTGACAAAGTCCTTTCACAGGTTTATCGAAAAGAAAGCAGGGATACCGGGCTTGTTGGATTCAAACTTTTTTATAACCACTTGACTGAAGAAGAGTGGGTCAAGTTTTTGCAGCATGATGAATTTAAAATAATCCACCTGACACGCGCAAACCGCCTGCGAACCATAACTTCGCTGGATATTGCTTTCAAGACGGATGAATGGACCCGCTCTTCATACTCCAAAGGCAGGCAATTGGTCGAGAAACGAATAACCCTGGATACATTCAAATTGATTGGACGGCTCGAGAAAATTCAATCTGAAGAGTCTTTTGCAAGGGAAAGATTTATAGGCAGGCCGATCATTGAAGTGGTTTATGAAGAATTGGTGCGAAACCCCAAAGCTGTCTTCCAGAGCGTCGGGGGATTTTTAGGGGTTGATGATATTGATCTCACGAAGATCAAGATTGTGAAGCAAAATACGGAAAAACTGGAACAGTTGATTATTAATTTTGATGAAGTGTCACAATGTTTGAAGAATTCGCAGTTTGCCGATTGTTTGAACGACTGATCTAACCTGGGCCTTGAGGTTAACCAAAACTTGGAAACAGGCTTGGCGGAGGGGGGGAATACGTCGCACCTAACGGGTGGATTTGCCCCATTAAGGGTTCATAAAAATATAACTTCCTTCAGTTCGTCATTCCCCATTCGGGGACGATGTGCGAGCCGCTCTTCTCTGCACCGAACGCAGGACGGTGTGGCGAAGCAATCCCCTGTACCGTGAGGGAGATTGCTTCGTAGGATATTGTCGGGCGGGGTGTGTCGGGGAGGGAACTTCCCATCGAAACAGAATCAACTTCCAGTTAAGCATGAAGCGGAGCATCAATATGATCCTGTTATTTTTGGGCGCTTAAATAAAAATCACCCCGCAGGCATTCAGCATCCGGGGTGATTGCAATAAATCGTGTTCGCGAATTACGGTGCGCTGATCTCGAACCACTCCACTTCGACGATGATGGGGTAGACATTCAAGGATGAAATATTGAAACCAGCTTTGCCTTTTCGGAAGGCGTATTTGGTTTCTTTGAAAATCTTGATCTCCTCGTCGTTGATGTAAAGACGGATTTCGTTCCCCTGACAGATCATGGTGTATTCGTTGACTTCCTTGCCTTGTTTGAGCGCCAGCGCGCCGCCGCTTACGAGGGTGTCGTAATTGGCGTTTCCATTACCGCCGATGCTTCCGGCCAGCAAATACCATACGCCGCCGCCTTCGGTGCTGAATTCGTACCAGCCTTCGTCACTATGACGGCAGACCAGGCTGACGTTGTTGTTGTTTTTGCCGCGGTTTTCGGCGCGAATATCGAGCCGAACATCTTCGTATTCAAACCCCTCATATAGGTAGTAGGCAAAAATACCCGTGTCTGTCAGGTTGAAGCTCATCAAGCCGTCGACAAACTCGACTTTTGCTTCATTCTCATCTCCATGAGTCAGGAAGTACTTCCACTTTGGGTCCTGGTCGAATTCCTCCTTAAAGAATTGGAGAACGGGAGGCTCGGTGGGCTGTGGGGTGGGAGAGGGAGCCAGGGTGGGCGGAATCTCCGTGGGTGCGGCGGCTGTTGCTTGAGCCGGTTGCTCCTGTTGTTCTTGCGCGGGCTGCACGGGTGATGTATCACCGCCTCCGCTCACGCTGCAAGCCAAACCGAGAATGATTAATAAGCTGATAAAGAGAAACAATCGTGGAAATTTCTTCATTACGACCTCCTTGGGATGTATACAAATAGTATACTCATGGGTGAAGAAAATACAAGAATCAATATTCGCTTTTTAGAATCTGCACATAGCCAGCCGCAAGTCATTTGTGATACAGGTAATCCGACTTATCCAATTTTGCTGAATGATCATTCTCTGTTACATAGTCCGCTTTAGCGGGCTTCGTAAAAATAGCCCGACGGTTTACGTGTGCCCGTTAGGGTATCGTCGGGCGGGGCAAGCGGGGAGAGAACTGCTCATCGAAACAGACAACGCCCCCGTATGGGGGATCAACTATCCGTTAGGCAAGAAGCGGTAAAATCATCCCCAATGACACCGACCCTCGCATATCCCCTCATCTTTGTCCTCTCCTATCTCGGCGTGTGGATCATCCGCCGTTACACAGTTTTAGATCATCCCAACGAACGCAGTTTACATTCCACGCCCACGCCGCGCGGCGGAGGGTTGATGATCGTTCTGCTCGTCACGGCGGCTGGCTTGTGGGCTGTGTACAACGCAGGATTCGCCCGTGGATTGATCTACATCGTCTGCGGGCTGGTCATTGCATGGCTGGGCTGGCGCGATGATCTGCACTCGCTTTCGCCGCGTTTGCGTTTTGGTGTGCAAAGCCTCGTTGCGCTGGCGTCTGTGCTGGGGCTGGGATATTTCAAATCCGTCACCATTCCCTTGTTCGGCGAATTGCAGCTTGGCGCCGTGGGCTTCGTCATCACCTTTTTGTGGATCGTCGGCCTGACCAACGCCTACAACTTCATGGATGGCATTGACGGCCTTGCGGGCGGCGTGGCTTTTGCAGGCGGCATCGGCTGGATGCTGCTTTCCGTGAACATGGAAAACACATTTGCGTTTTGGGTCGCACTCGCCATCTCTGCCAGCAGCCTCGGCTTTCTTTTGCATAACTGGTCGCCCGCGAAAATTTTCATGGGCGATGTTTCCAGCACCTTCCTCGGTTACACCTTTGCCGTTCTGCCGTTGCTTGCCGCAGACGAAGGCGGCGACGCGCTCATGCTTGGCACGCTTTTGATGTGGACCATCATCATGGATGCGGGCGTCACATTCATTCAACGCCTGCTACGCCGTGAAAATATCCTCGCCGCGCATCGCACGCATTTGTATCAACGCCTCGTGACGGGCGGCTATACCCATGCCAACATCAGTTTCATGTTCATCGTCCTCACCTTCGTCGCTGTCAGGCTCACGCTCGCATGGTCGCAAGGCGCAGTCATCGCCCCCGTCCTCATCATCATCGGGTTGCCCGCTATTTGGATTCTTCTCACCCGCCACGCATCTGACTTGATAAAAACCATAAACGCCAAGGATTCAAACAACCTTTGACCTTCAACTTTCAACTTTTGACTCATTCATCATGCTGACCAGACTCCGAACCCTCGCCTCCCTCTCCCTCGAACTTGGTCTGCGTTGGTCAGCCTTTCGCCTCGCCTATGCATTTCGCCACCGCAGCGGACTCATCCGCCTGCAAATGCCGCAATATAAATGGACAGACCGTCCACTGGCGACGTGGCTAAAGAAAAACATCCCCACTGAATCAACATCCTACGCTGAATGGCGCAAAGCGAACGCGCCGAAATTTTTCTTTGAGTACCGCAAGATTTATCTTGCGCCTCATCCTGCGAATCGCAACATGAATGTTGCGGTACAAGAAGCCGACCGTATCCTCAACGGCGAGATCAAATTCTTCTCCCACGAATTTCGACAAACAGGCTTCCCTCCCAATTGGCATCAAATCCCTGCTTCGCTCCCAACGCCGTCCTCGGCGTTGGATATGCATACCAAACACGCCGCCGGGGACGGCGGCGTGAGCAAGGCAAGTTTGCTCTCGGCGGCGTCCTCGCCGCCGAGGACGGCGGCTGGAGCGGAGTCGACCAAACACTGGTCGCTAATCTCTGATGATAATGTCATTGCGAGGAGGGCTGTTGTTCTTCCCGACGAAGCAATCCCCAACGGTGAGGAGGCTGCTCACCTGCACTGGCGTGCGGCGCAAGTGTCGGCAAAGAGCGCCTCGCACAGTGTCCCCTTTGGGGAACGACATAACGACATCAAATTCATCTGGGAAGCCAACCGCTTCGGCATGGTCTACACCCTCGTCCGCGCCTATGCCGCCACAAATGACGAAAAATATCCACAAGCCTTCTGGCAATTGATTCAGGACTGGGCCGAGCACAATCCACCCAATACTGGCGCCAACTGGAAAGACGGACAAGAAATCGCCCTGCGTCTCATGGCATGGACATTCGGCTTCTACGCCTTTATCTATTCCCCGTCCACCACGCCCCAACAGATTTCTCAATTCACGCAACTCATCGCCGCCCAAACCGAGCGGATTCACAAGAACATCGGCTATGCCATCTCCACCCGTAGCAATCACACCATCAGCGAAGCCTTCGGCCTGTGGATGGTCGGCTTGCTCTTCCCCGAACTCAACGACTCTGAAAAATATTTTTCCCTCGGCAAAAAACTGCTCGAAGAAGAAGCCGCCAAACAGATATTCCCCGATGGAAGTTATGCGATGTACTCGCTCAACTACCACCGCTTCATCCTTCATATTTATTTGTATGCGATTCGGCTGGGCGAATTAAACCAATCTCCATTCTCCAATCTCGCTCTTCAAAAAATCACCAACTCCATCCAATACCTCTCCCACCTCATTGACCCAAGCACAGGTCAAATGCCCGTCTACGGCTCAAACGATGGCGCGCTCGTCCTTCCATTGAACAATTGCGACTTCACCGACTATCGTCCGCTGCTGCAATTGGGTTCGGTCATTACCAAAGGCGAGCGTATGTTCAAGGAAGGGGAGTGGGATGAAGATGTGTTTTGGTTGTGTGGAGATGAGAGAGCAAAGAAAGAAGAAAGAGGAAAGAAGCTGGGTAATGTTTCCTTTCCAGAGGGTGGAGTTCATATTCTACGCGGCGAGAATAGCAAAGCTGTCATCCGCTGCACGGACTATCGCTCCCGTCCCTCCCACGCCGACCAACTTCACGTAGACTTGTGGATTCACGGTCACAACATCGCCTGCGATGCAGGGACGTATCTCTACAGCGGCGAAGGCATCTGGCGCAACGGACTCGCGCGTACCTCCGCACACAACACGGTGACCGTGGACGGCAAAGATCAAATGTCCATGGCCAGCCGCTTCACGTGGACAGATTGGTCAAAGGGTAAAGTTCTTCAGCACGGTGAAAATATCTGGGTGGGGGAGCATGATGGGTATAAGCCTGTCAGCCACAGGCGCACGGTGATGGCGTTGGATGGAGATCGCTGGTTGGTGATTGATAACCTTGATGCAATTGAGTCGCATCATTACGTGCTTCATTGGCTGTTAAGTGACGCTGCCTCTGGAGTGAAGCAGTTTGCTGCTTCACCATCGGACAGCAAGCTGTCCGACTCCAGAGTCTTAATTCAAACAGGACTTACGCATGGCGAAGCGAAATTCTCCACCGTCCGCGCCGACCCGAATTCCACGCGCGGATGGCGCTCGCGATATTATGGTCACAAAGAGCCAGCGATCTCGCTTCTGCTCGAAGCAAATCAACCCCACGCCATTTTCTGGACCTTCTTTGGATTTGGGAATGATTCAATCGAGACGAATGGAAATTTAATAAATATCTCCGCGGCGCGCTGGCGCAGGGAGGTAAATCTTGCAGGGTGGATTCTGCCGATTTGACAGGAGCAGGCCTGGGGGAGTCTGAGCGGTTTTACATCCTGCTGCGCTTTTGATATTCAGGGATGCTGATCATGGGCGGGCGTTCAAGTTCGGCGATCTCTTCCACTTCCAGAAAATAATCGCCGTTTGCATAGCGGATCATCTTCATGGTTTTGTTGACATCTTCAATGATGGCGCGTTCGTATCTTTTTTCCAATTTGTGAAGCACGGTTTGAATGATCGCAAATGACATTTTTCCCAATGCTTCAAGGTCCTGGTTGTGATGAACGCGCTCGAGCAGATCGACTTGTGCGATTGCCCGCAGGTTGTATTGTTCGAAAATATCGATGAGCAGGCCCGTTTCCACGCCGTAGCCCGAATAGAATGTTGCTTTTTCCAATGACTCGCGGCGGCCGGCGTATTCCCCTGACAGCGGCTGGACAACGCCTGAAAGTTCGGGATAAAAAAGATTGAGCAGGGGACGCGCCGTTAACTCGGTGACACGCCCGCCGCCGCCCGCCTGCATTTTGCCGCCCACTCTCAAGGGGCGGCGATAAAACCCTTTTACGAATTGAATATTTCTATTGAGCAGTAACGGGCCGATGATTCCGTAAATGAAACGCGGATGAATGTTGACAATGTCTGTATCAACCCATGCGATGATGTCGCCTTTGGTGACCAGCAGGCTTTTCCAAAGCGCTTCGCCCTTGCCCGGTCTTGCCCCCATTTCCGGTAATATGTTTTGGTGGATGTGAACAGGAATGCCGAGTCGTTCTGCGATCTGGCGGGTGCGGTCTGTGGAGTTGGAATCGATGAGTACGATCTCGTCAATTAACGGGACTTTATCCATCAAGGCTTTTTTGATGGTGCGGATGACTTTGCCAACCGTTTCTTCTTCGTTTAATGCGGGCAGGGCCAGGCTGATCGTTGAGCCTTGTTTTTCTTTAAGTTCCATAAGTTGTTTCAAGTTCGAGAACTCATCGGCATGAAAGGTGTTTTCGGCAAACCACTTATCCACGAGGATCGAGATCGCCTGCGCGCCGACGCTTTCATCCAGCGTGGATTCGGACATGGGGCGGCGCGTTTTTACGATGATAACCGTGGCAGGCGATTCGCGCAGCAGTTTCTCGGCGACAGGTCCGATGCTCGATACGCCCATGGATTGGTTGGCGGTTGCGCCCAAGACCACGGCGCCATAGGTTTGCGATTCTTCGAATATGGCGCGCACCGAATCATCGGTGGTGACGGAGCGCAGGTTTACTTCGGGCATGTGACGGAGAATATGCTTCATGCCTTTGAAGGGCGCGTCGGTCGCCGCTCCAGTCAGCGCGATGTGCAAGACATCCAGTTGTGTGGATGGCAGGGACATGCCAATTTGCAGCGCCAGTTCTGCGTACGGCCCGCCGCGCACTGCGATCAAGGTTCGATCCTGAATGGTTGGCAATTCTCCGCGAACGATGGCAATGTTGCATTGGGAGTTGATCAGCGTTTCGGAAACGGATACCCCCCATTTTGTTTGCCCGTTATTCCATTCGATCACAAGCATATCTGGCTTTTCATCGGCGATCACACTTTGGATATCCTTCCAGGGTGTGGATGACGCGATGACCGTTGATTTGAAGCGTGTGGTTTCAGCGCTTAATGAAAGCAAGCGTTTCCGTATTTCTCGCGCCGCATTGACGCCTGAACTGACTGCCTGCTCCCCGGCAATCGGGACGACTCCTACGAGAATCACTTCGGATGCAATGGCTCTTGCAATGGCAAGGGCTTGAGCGCCATCGGAGCCCAGCCCAATTGGCACAAGCGCGGTTTTTATCGGATGGATTTTTGTGGTCACGCGATCATCTCCTGGATTAATGGCGCGATGTGCAGGGCATGGATTTGTTCCCAGGTGTAGCCGTGTTTGGCGCGCCGCGCCAAACGCGAGGCGGCTTCTGTTTCCAACCTTTGTATGATCTGCTTTGCCACGGTTTGCGGAGCCTCATCCGGGTCGAAGAAACTCACATCCTCGTTGCCCAATTCGCGCAGGGCGGGAATATCCGCGCAAAAGACGGGGATGTGGCTGAACGCGGCCTCGATCATGGGGATGCCAAATCCTTCCTCGCGGCTTGGGAGCAGTAATGCGTCTGCAAGACGATAAAAATCCGCGATAACCGCATCGGGCAGGAACTCGGAGGTTGATTCGGCGAGGAAATGGGCTGAGCCTTGCAGTTTCAACTGGTCGCGCAGTTCGAATAGATTATTCTTGTACAGCAGGTTGGCAGGGTTATGCGGCCCTTGCGGCCCCGTCACCAACAGCATGGCATTCGGGAAATGATTCCGCAGTTCGGCCAGAATATGCAAGGCCTGTTCGATATTTTTTCGCGGGGTCAGGCGCACCGGCAGGAGGAATAACGGGTCTGCGCTTTTGAGATTTAATCCTGCCACCAGTTGGGATGTTCGTTTTTCAAATTTATAGAACGTATCGAGATCCACTCCATTGGGTATGACACGGATGGATTCTTTTGGAATGTCGATCAATTCTGCAAGCTCCCGCCGCCTTAATTCCGAGACCACAACTTGCGCCGCGCCCTTCCAGTTTGAGCGCAGCAGGTCCCAGGGATGGCCTTCGTGCAATTCAGCGCGGTAGCGCGGCGTTGTCCATGCCAGGTCGTGATGCCAGAGGATCACGCGCGGAAAATTGGGAAGCGTCATGGCTTCATGAAGCGCGGCTGTAAGAGGCAGGTTTTTATGCAGGGAAGCGACATTGTGAACGGCCAACACATCGACTTTATTTAATTCATTCAGCAATTCGGATTTGATCTGACTGCGGAGGTTGTCGAATGCGGGCGTGCAGGTTCCGCCATCGAGCGCTGTTTTGACCTCGATCACTTCTGCATGGCGCGAATCCAGCCGCGGCAAAACACGGACGGGAATTCGTTCATCAAAAACTTCGCCGCGCCCGGTCAGGATGACGACGCGGTGGCCTGCGTTTGTCAGCAGGCGCGCGTGATGCGCCATGACACTTTCCACGCCGCCCACGACCGGGGGAGATGAATAATGCAGCAATGCGATGTTCATACATCCTCTCCGAAACAGTCGGACAGCAGTAGATTCAATCTTCGCGCAAGCATGGCAAATGAATAATAGCGGCGCGCCAGTTCATAATTCTGTTCGGCATGTTCGGCATTTTCGCGCGGGTGACTCACTACATACCGCGCCTCCTCCAAAGTGGCTTCACTGATGAAGCCGTTGAACTCGACCACTTTAAATCCCTTGGGCTTGATATCCGCTTCGTAAATGGAATAATTATTTACCACCAGCGGACGCCTGTAATAGATGGCTTCAAGGAATGCATTTCCAAAACCTTCGATGGATGACGGGTACGTAACCAGGTCTGCGTACGGATAGACATCTCCCAGCGTGTAGATTTTCCTGCCCTCGGGGGTAACGCCTCTTTCATCGCCGACAATTGCCGACTCAAAATTGACAGTGACCCCCAGAAGGGCGGCGAATTCGCGCACTCGTTTCTCGTATTCTGTGCCTTCGTCGCCAGCCGCATGGGAGATGACCAGTTCGGCGGGAAGGCCGAGGCGGCGGGTTAATTCGATGGCGTGTTCGATGCCTTTGCGTTGAATGATCCTCGTCGGCTGGAGAATTAAATATTGATCGGGAGCCAGCCCAAGGTCGGCGCGAACCGTGCTTGTGTATTCATCCAACTCTGGCGGGAGAGAGTCGAAATCCATCACGTTGGGAATGACCATCGCGGCAACTCCGATCCGCGAGGCGAGTTGCTGGGCCTGCACAGAGTTGATGACCACATGCCGAATGGATGGCAAATTGGGCGGAAATGCGGCGGCGAGATAATCATGCACCGAGTTGTTTATGAAGCGCTGGCGCTCCCAATGAAAATCGTGATGATGCGCGATGACGGGAAACCCTGTTTCGGCAATGAACTCGGTAATGGCAAGCCCAAGCGGAAGGTTAAGCGGAATGGCGAGCGCGTTTTCGATGATGAGCAGTTCGAGGCTGAATTGTTGTGCGAATTTGTAAAGTTGTTCCTTGAGGTAAAACCTCAGTTCGTGAATTTGCTGGGTGATGTGCGCGGGCCGAATGTACACCGAGAAAAAATCCTGGTGAAATTCCCTGATCTCGGGGTGTCTCTTGCGTCCTTCATGCAAGGCCCCCCAGGTTCCCTGGTATGCGATCCGATTGATTGCGGCGAGGGTGGGATGGCGATAATAGGCCTCGGGGACAACGTAGCTTTTTTCAGCGGGCCGGTCGTTTTCACCGCTAAAATAAAAACAACGATGCCCCAGCCCTTCCAGCACGGCCGCCCATTTGGCAGTTTCAAGCGAAACGCCGTCTGTTCCTGCAAAGCGGGTGGATATAAATCCGATACGCCGTGATGTTTTCATTGCTGCTCCTGTACTATGGACTTCGGAAATCTTTGCGAAGCCTTATCCTTTAAAAGTAAGATGTGTTTTCGCGCAACCCCAATTCGGTATGTTTCACTTCATTTGAAACAACCGTCCCGAAGGTTTGAAAAACGGCAAAAGTCTTCGAGAAAACCTCACCGCACTGGCGCGCGGCGCAAGTGTCGGGACGTTCCATCCCAATTCGCGCTTTTTTAATGCGAATGGCGCAAATTCAAAAGCGCTATTCAAACTTCCGATGCCTTTCAATTTTTTGACGGTACAATTCTTTGAAGGATTTGTGATGAATACTTTTTATACCATATATCTGAACCTGCTTTATGGCGAGCGGCTCGCGCCTGGGATTGAAACACGGCTGCGGAACCTTATCGAAACCTACCGCGGACGAATACCCAGCCTTCAACCATCCCTGAGTGAACGCGATTCGATCTTAATTACCTATGGCGATCAGGTTCGGGAAACAGGAAAACCCCATTTACAAACCCTGAAGAATTTCTGTAAAAATAATTTATCGGGAATTGTCAGCGGGATTCATATTTTGCCGTTTTATCCGTGGTCGTCGGATGACGGCTTTTCGGTGAAGGATTATCGCGCTGTTGACCCGGCATTGGGGAGTTGGAAGGATATTGAAAAATTAGGCCATTCCTTTCGTTTGATGTTCGATGGCGTCATTAATCACTATTCTGCGCAGGGGGAATGGTTTCAGAAATTCCTGCATAATGAAGAACCGTATCGCGATTATTTTTTCACTGTGGATGGCGACCCTGATCTTTCCAAAGTTGTGCGTCCGCGTACTTTGCCATTGCTCACGGAATATGAAACTGCATCTGGCAAACGCCGTGTGTGGACGACCTTCAGCGCCGATCAGGTGGACCTGGATTTTCGCAACCCCGAGGTGCTTCTTGAAATTTTTGATATTCTGCTCATGTATGCCGGGCGCGGCGCGCAATTCATCCGCCTGGATGCGATTGCCTATTTATGGAAGGAGATCGGCACAGCCTGTATCCACCTTCCGCAAACTCATGCGGTGATTCAACTTCTGCGCGCGGCGCTGAATGAGGCCGCCCCGCATGTTCGTCTCGTTACCGAAACCAATGTTCCGCACGCGGATAATATTTCTTATTTCGGGAATGGGGAAAATGAAGCGCAGCTTGTTTATAACTTCGCGCTCCCGCCGCTTGTCTTGCACACCTTCCGCACGGGGGATGCAAGTAGGTTAAGCCGCTGGGCTTCTGAATTGAAACTTCCATCCAGCCAAACTACTTTCTTTAATTTTCTCGCCTCACACGACGGCATTGGCTTGAATCCTGCGCGAGGGATTTTATCCGCCGCCGATATGGATGCGCTTGTGGAGCAAACGCTCGCACACGGCGGGCTGGTCTCGTACAAACAAAATTCCGATGGTACACAAAGCCCGTACGAGATGAATATCAATTATTTCGATGCGCTTTCGAATCCATTCAGCGATGAGCCGCTGGAGACTCAAATCAATCGCTTCCTTGCCGCGCAAGCGATGATGCTTTCGCTGATCGGCCTGCCTGGAATTTATTTTCACAGCTTGTTCGGCTCGCGCAATTGGGCTGAGGGCGTGCGGGTCACAAAACATAACCGTACGATCAACCGTCAAAAGTTGGTACGCATGGAGTTGGAAGAACAGCTTAACGATCAAACCTCTCTCAGGTTGCAGGTGTTCGCCCGCTTTCGTCATTTGCTTTTGGCGCGTTCATCCTCTGCGGCGTTTCATCCGCATGGAAGTCAAAAAGTTGTGGATGTGGGAAATAATATTTTTGCCTTGTCTCGAAGTTCCCCCGATGGAACAAAAAATGTTTTATGTTTACAAAATGTTACCCCGCAGGAACAGCGCATCGAAAACCTGATAAGCAAAACGGCTCGTGATCTGCTCACGAACCGTTCTCGAAACTCTGAAATTATTCTACAGCCTTATCAAACCATGTGGCTGGAAATTATTTAACTCACCTTACGCAGTTTTGCGTGTTTTAGGGTCATGTCGCCCTGAGCGAT
>CAKKRM010000124.1 GCA_919902735.1 Anaerolineales bacterium
GTGCACGCCATCATCTTGTCTGAAAACTTTTCAATCTCCTCGGCGTTGAGCGTGTCTTCAAAAAAATTATCCTGGCTGTTACGTGTGCGGATCGCGCCGAGTCGGTTGCTGACCTCATACAATAACGGCGTGCCGACTTTTCCAAGCACCTGCACGATCCTTGAACTCTTCAACTCTTCCTGTTGTTTGACCCGCAATGCGCGCAAGGTATCTTTTTGTGCCACTTCAATCGCTTCACCGCCGCGCGCCGCGATGGCTTTGATATTCTTACTGCCCATGACCGCGCCCATGCCGCCGCGCCCCGCCGCGTTCTTTTTGCCCGTCATGATCGCCGCCATGCGGACGAGATTTTCTCCCGATGGTCCGATCACAGCGGATACAGTCCCCGCCCCATGCCGCGCTTTGAGTTGCTCCTGCGCTTCGATGATTCGCCTCCCCCAGAGTCCGTCCGCTGATAGGATGCTGATCTTTCCATCTTCAAGCAACAAATAAGATGGCTTCTCTGCACGGCCTAAAATAACCAATCTTTCGAATCCTGCTTTACGCATGGCCGCCGCGAAAAAACCGCCGCAGTTTGAGTCACCCAGGATTCCGCTTTCAGGCGAGCGCGCCGAGACGTTGAAACGCGCTGCATTGGGCGCGATGGTTCCCGTCAACAAGCCTGCGCCGATGATGAGCGGATTGCGCGGATCGAACGCGTCAATATCACGCGGGCCGCCGTGCGCGCGCAGGTAATGACGCAGGTATGCCATGTTCATGCCGCGTCCGCCGAGATAGGCGCGCGTCAATTCAGCGGGCGCGGAGGTGATATTGATTTCGCCGCTGGTGAGATTGATGATGGCAAGGGTCGATGTGTGTGTCAAATATCCTCTATTTAACCGTAGTAACGACTTTAGTCGTTTTGAATGACAGGCAGGCGACTAAAGTCGCAACTACACGTCAACCGCCCGCAATGGGCCAGACGAGATGGACGCGCGCTCCATCCGTCAGCAAAGAGTCGTGAGGCGCTTCCACATCCCCGATGAAAATGTGGGGCGGGGTTTGATCGAACTCGATGCCGAGGCTGGGATACTGCTCCCGAAGCGCAACCAGCAAATCGTCGACGCGTGAAGCGGGGTTTATATCCATCCCCATTTCACGCAGACCCACCACGCGCCAGAACGGTTCCGCAAGCCTGACGTAAACTTTCACATCAAACTCTTTCCCGCTTGCGCGAGAGTTCATGATCCAATTCTTCATCGGTAACTTCCTGGTTGGCCCTTATGCGGCGGCTCATCACGGTGACGATTCTTCTGACATCATCATCCGAAAGCAGGCGATTGGAGCGTTTGGCGACTTCCAAAATTTTTGAGACATACGCGGGGTTTTCCTCGATCTTGTTTTTGCGCAGGAAGAAGCGCACATTATGTTCGCCCGACAACGGTCCAATTTCAATGCTGTGTTCGCGCCCGACCATGCTGGATGGCACGCCGCAATACACGTGTTCCGCAAGCCAATCATCGTTTTTGCTGAGGGCTTTTGCAATTGCCGCGGCGTGAACGCCTGTGGCAGTGCGGAAGGAATCCGCGCCGACGATGGGGTAGTTGAACGGAATAACCGCGCCGCATTTTTCGGCGATGACTTCGCAGTATTCGGGGAGTTTGGTGAGATCGCGGTTTGCCCAGCCAAGCAGATTAAGATTGACGAGCAGAAGCTCCATGGGCGTGTTGCCGCTGCGTTCGCCGATGCCCAGCCCGCAGGCGTGGACGCGATCCGCTCCCGCTTCGATTGCCGCGAGCGAATTGGTGATGTCGAGTCCGCGGTCTTTGTGACCATGCCAATCGATCCCGACGCTTGGATCAATTTCATCCACCACCTTTCGCAGGAAAGCGATTAAGGCGTGGACGCCATGCGGCGTGATATGCCCGACTGTATCCGCCGCGCAGATGCGATGCGCGCCCGCGCGGATGGCGGCGGTGTACACCTGACGCAGAGTATCAGGCTGGGTGCGGATCGTATCCTCGGTGACGAACATGACGGGGATGCCATGCTTCACCGCGAAACTTACGGCATCCTCGGTTTGCTTCAGCAGGAAGTTGACATCCCATCCTTCAACATACTGACGGATGGGGCTTGTGCCAAGGAAGACGGCGGCTTCGATGGGCACGCCGACATCCTCAGACACATCCACAATCGGGGCTATATCCGAAATGACGGAGCGCGCCGCACTTTGCGGTTGAATGAGCATTTTCTGTTTGACGATTTCCTTTGCCAGCACCGTGACGTGATATTTGAATTTTTCCCCTGCGCCGCACAAGCCCAAATCTGCCACATCAATTCCGAGATCGCTCATCAGGTAGAGCAGGTACACCTTGTCTTGAATTTCAGGCTGAATCACAGAAGGGGATTGCAAGCCGTCGCGCAGGGTTTCATCTGTGACCATGATGCGCTGTTTTGGTTTTTCGGGCGCGTCGACCAAATTCCAATCGTAGATCAATTCGTGGGTATCGTTCGGATTTGCAGACATGGTTTACTCCTTTGGCAAAATGATTCTCAACTAAAATCGTCCCGAAGGTTGGTTAAGTCAATGTAGTTGACTTTCAAACCTTCGGGACGTTCTTTTTTTCAATTCATCATTTCCCTGCCAGCCTGAAATGCCTTCAAGTTGCCTTGCAAAAATCGAGCAGGGATGCGAAGTTTCAACGTCTTGTCCCAGATTTCCTGTGGGATGGGTAGAAGGGTGGACAATGTGCCGAGCAGAACGACATTCGCCATGCGACCATCGCCCAATTCGCGCGCTATCCTGGAAGCGGGAAGGGCGATCACGCGCAGTCCCTTTGATTTCAAAAAGTCAATGGTTTCATGTGGATATATTTTTTCCGCGTTGGCGACCGAGCCGGGGATCAACTCATAATCGTTGACTACTATCGTCCCATCTTTGACATTCACATAATGAGCGAAGCGCAAGGCTTCCAGTTTTTCCAAGCCGATCACTGCATGGGCCTCTCCCGGTGTGACGATGGGCGAATGAACTTTATCCCCAAAGCGCACGTGGGTTTCCACGCTCCCGCCGCGTTGTGATACGCCGTGGACTTCGGTTTGTTTCGTATCGTATCCCGCGCTGACTGCGGCAAGCGATGTGAGTTCCGCGATCAACAACGATCCCTGGCCGCCGACTCCCGCGAACATTAAGCTGATCGTGGCGCTCATGCCATCACCTCTGCAAGTTTGATCGCGTCCGTCGGGCAGACTTGTGCGCAGACGGTGCAGGATGTGCATTCATTCGCGGCGATGACGGGGAAGTTTTGCGCGGTGCGTGTGATGGCGGGACACCAAACCTTGAAACACGCATCACATTGCGTACACAATTCCTCCTCCACGATAAAGGGGATGACCTTCCGCCTCTTAATCTCTGGAAGTTGCTGGCACGGACCGCGAGCGATCACCACGGACGGTCCCTGGAATGCGATGGCGCGCCGCAGTGTGCTGACGATTTCCTTGCGCTGCCACGTATCCACCACTTCAACGGAACCCACGCCCGTGGCGCGGCAAAAAGCTTCAAGGTCAAGTTTGGGCGCATCCTCTCCCAAAACATTTTTTCCCGAAGCGGGATTTTGTTGACTTCCAGTCATGCCCGTTGCGGAGTTATCCAAGATCACGAGCGTAAGATGACTCTTGTTGTAGACCGCGTCAATCAGAGGGGGAATGCCTGCGTGGATGAAGGTTGAATCGCCGATGATCGCCACCGTGTCTTTGTGACCCGCCTGTTCCAACCCAACCGATACACCGATGCTGGAGCCCATGCTGAACGTGGTATGTTCGGCTTCGTAGGGAGGCAAAGCGCCCATGGTGTAACAACCGATGTCGCCCGATACGGTGACTTTCAACTGCTTCAACGCGGCGAAGACTGTGCGATGTCCACAGCCGACGCACAACATCGGCGGGCGCGGGATGAGATTGACTTGTTCGGTAAAGGGTTTGGGAGGATCGCCAAGCCCAAGCGCTTTTCGCAAACGACCTGGCGAGTATTCGCCGATCACGCCGAACAATTCCTTGCCTTTGAGGTTGGTGATTCCCAAATTACGAATGTACTCTTCGATGAACGCTTCGCCTTCTTCGATGACATAAACGGTTTGATATTGTGAACAAAATTCACGTAATAACTTCGCGGGCAGTGGGAAGGTCATTCCCAATCGTAAAACTCCCGCCTCAGGCATGACCTCTTTGACGTATTGATATGCGATTCCAGAAGTCACCACGCCGATGGAATTTTTAGTATGCTCAACGCGATTGAAGGAACATGTCTCCGCGTAATCCGTGAGAGCCGTCAGCGTTTTCTCAACTTCGGGTCGGCGCAGCAGGCGATAGATTGGGACAGAGAAGCGTTTCGCATCCGCGATGAATTCCTTCTGTTCGACATCCCTCCGCTCGCCGACTTCAACCAATCCCTTGTGATGCGCGAGACGCGTAGTGGTACGCAGCATGACAGGCGATTTAAATTGTTCGGATAATTCCAATCCTGCGATCATGAAGTCGTGGCATTCCTGCGCGTCGCTCGGCTCCAACACGGGGACTTTGCCAACGCGTGCAAGATAACGATTGTCCTGCTCGTTTTGCGATGAGTGCATACCAGGGTCATCTGCGGAGATGACGACAAAGCCGCCATTGGTGCCTGAGTATGGAAAGACCATAAACGCGTCTGCCGCGACATTCAAGCCGACATGCTTCATCGTGACCATCACGCGCAGTCCGCCGATGGCCGCGCCCATGCCTTCCTCGAACGCAACCTTTTCATTCGCCGACCAGCGCGGGTTGGTTTCAGGGAAGCGCATCGCAAGAGTTTCGATGATTTCGGTGCTGGGCGTGCCGGGATAACCCGAGACAAATTTCACCCCTGCTTCCCATGCCCCGCGGGCGATGGCTTCGTTGCCTAATAAAAATTCGCGCATGAGGCCTCCGTATTTAGTGTTACGTGTTGCGTGTTACGTGATTTTCAAAACACGCGTTGCGTTTTCATACAGAATTGCTTGCTTTGCTTTTTCCGAAATTGGCAAAGCCCTGATCGCATCGGGATTGCGCCGCAAATCTGGATTGCCAGGCCAGTCAGAACCATAAACAACTTTATCGGCAATATCTTCAAGGCGCGGAAAATATTCCAATAAATTCTTGGCAGGCAAGCCCGAAACTTCCATGTAAACGTTCGCGTGCCGCCGCGCCATCCAAAAGGCCTGCTCATACCAGAATGGTCTGCCCGAGTGAGCCATCAAAATATTCAGTTTTGGAAAATCAATCGCCACATCATCCAGCAACAGCGGGTCGCCATACTTGATGCGCGCGCCTTTGAAGACCGACGATCCCGTATGCACCATCATGGGCAAGCCGAGTTCCTGCGCCTTTGCATATAACGGATACATGCGCGGGTCGTTGACATAATGATGCTGGTAGGTTGGATACACTTTGATGCCGCGGAAATCGAATTCTTTTACGAGCCTCTCGAGTTCGGCGGCAAGATCATTGACGATGAATGGATTGATGCTGGCGAATGGCAGCACGCGTCCACGCGGACCTGAGGCAGGGTCGGCGATCCTGTTGGCTTCCGCGCAGAATTTGCCGACGTAATCGTTGTCCGCGGTTCCGGTTGTGATCGGCGAGACTTCCGCAAGCCCGACAGCCCAATCGATATCGTTTTCCTGTAAATATTGGCGAATGCCTTGAGGAGTAAGTACCTTTTCGATGAATTCATCAAAATCTCCTTTGAAATTGGAACGCGTCCAATCCATGACCCAGGGAAGTTCATGTTCGGGGCGGCTGAGGTGGATGTGGAAGTCTATGATCATTGTCAGTTATCAGTGTTCAGTTATCAGTGTTCAGTGGCAGGTGTTGGTTACTGGTCACTGATTACTGATCACTGGCTTTACGGCACAATCACCGAGCGGATACCTTCGCCGCTTCGCAGCGTATCGAATGCGGCGTTGATATCGTTCAACGGGAATTGCGCGGTGACAAGTTCCTTCACTTTGATCTTGCCCTGCCGCGCCAGTTCCAACACGCGCGGATAATCCACTGCACGGCAGCCAAGCGACCCGATAATTTCCATTTCACGGTACATGACTCGCCCTGTATCGAGGGTCATTGGTTTGTCGGTGAAGCCGACCACCACGAACCTCCCGCCTGTGCGAATGCAGGAGAAGGCTTGCGCCTGAGTTGCGGGATTGCCAATGGCTTCAAAGCCGATGTCTGCTCCGCCGCCCGTCAACTTGCGGACTTCCTTATCCACGCGCTCGACGTTCTTGGCATTGATCGTGGCCTGCGCGCCGAGTTTCTTCGCCCATTCCAATTTTGAATCAACCACGTCGATTGCGATGACTTTCGCTCCAACCGCCGCCGCAACCTGCACCAGATTCAATCCAATGCCTCCACACCCGAAGACAATGACCGAATCGCCAGGCTTTACCTGTCCGCGATTGACGACTGCATGATAGGGCGTTGTCACCGCGTCCGCGATAATGGAACTTTCAATTAATGGGAGTTCATCGGACAACGCGATGATATCCTTGGCGGGCGCGAGCATGTACTCCGCGTAGCCGCCGTCCACGTTGTTGCCGAACATCACCATCTTCTCGCAGATGTTTTCACGTCCCGTGCGGCACATGGCGCATTGTCCGCAACCGTAAACGGCGGGAAGCAGAACGCGCGCGCCTTCCTTCCATTGTGAGACTCCTGCGCCCAAGCCTGCCACTGTGCCTGAGACTTCATGTCCCAGTACGAGAGGAGGCTTCTTGAAAGTTGGCACCCCATGATCTATGTAATGCAGGTCGGTGTGACAGACTCCGCAGCCTGCCACTTTAACGAGAACTTCGCCCTCGCTGGGAGTCGGGGTTGGGATATCTTCCACTGCCAATAACTGGGTAGGGGCATGAAAAACAGCGGCTTTCATTTTAGTTTTTCCTCCAAAGCCTGACGGAAATGATCGGGGACATGCATTTTCTTGAATGTCTCGCGGTCTGCGATCACGACCGTGATCTCGCCGTTTGCCGTCAGGCAATTTTTAGTTTCGTTGAAAATTTGAAAGTCAAAACGCACGCTGGAATTACCGATCTTCCCCGGGCAACAGTGAATACGTAGGGCGTCGTCAAAATGCGCGGGCGCCTTGTACGATGCGTGCGAGTCTACATAGAGCATATCTATATTTTCATCGAGCATACGCTGGTAACTAAAACCAACGGAGCGCAGGTATTCGATCAAGCCGACGTCGAAGTAATTAAGATACTGCGCGAAGTTCACATGTCCCTGCGCGTCGGTTTCGTTGAAGCGCACTTTGATGGTTGTGGAAAATGGATAAGGGTCGGTCATGGTTTATTGGTTCTTGCCACAGAGGTCACAGAGATCACTGAGAAAACCTTTTAAGAATCTCTGTGGACTCTGTGGCTAAATCTCTTTTGGTTAACTTGCGCGGACTTCCAGCACGATGGCCGCGGCAGTATCGCCCGCCGCACAGCCTGTGAATAGCCCATAGCCGCCGCCGAGCATGACCAGTTCTTCGATCATCTCGATGACGAGTCTCATACCTGTCGGTCCCTGCGGATGCCCCCAGATGAGCGACGATCCGTAGTTGTTCATCTTATCCAAGCCGATGCCAAACTCGCGGCTGAGGAAAATGTCGTTCAGGGCAAACGGGTTATGCGTCTTGATGGCTTTGATGTCTTTTATGTCAACGCCCGATTGCGCCAGCGCTCCGCGCACAGCGGGAACGTTTGCCTTGGGCATGAATCCTTTTGCGGTGCGTCCTTCAGCGAACGACAAGATTTGAATCTCGATCTTTGAATCTTTGCTGAGTTCGCGCGCTTTCTCCTGTGTCGTGACGATCATGCCCGCGTTGCCATCCGCGGGGAAGGTTTGCCCGCCGAATGTGACCGTGCCATCGGGCATAACAGGTTTGAGTTTCGCCAATCCTTCCACAGTGGATGGGAAAATGCCTTCATCGTCTGTGACGGTCGCGATGACTTTTTTCCCGCTTGGATTAACTTCCACAGGTGTCATGTAAAGTTTATGAAATGCCGCGTCGTTTTCGAGCGCCTTCTGATATTGAGCGTAACGCATTAACACAACTTCATGCTGTTCGGTGGTGGTGATGACCGATTCTTTTGCAACGTTCTCGGCTGTTTGCAACATGGTGTTGCCCACAAAGGGATCGCGGTTGAAGTTATCCCAAACCCAATCTTCCGCGTCGCCGCGTCCGCCGGGGTTGTTCGGATTTGGATAAAGCAGATGAGGTCCGTTGGAGGTTCGATCCGCGGTGATGCAAAGGATGGAGTCGCTGCTCCCCGTTTCCACAGATTGAGTCGCGCTGCCGATCACTCGCGCGGATGTGGCGCAAGCCTGCGAGAAAACGGGCCCCGTCGCGCCTTCCGCGCCGATCATACCAGCCAGCCACGGCGCGCCGTAAAACGATTGCGCTGCGGGGATGGTCATGCCGAGATATACATTGCTGAACGTCTTGGGCGAGATGTTTCTCGCTTCCAGCGCTTTGCGCGCCACATCCGCTGCGAATTTGATTGTGTGCAAATTGGCAAAACTTCCCTGCCAGCGGGCGAAGGGTGAACACCAATATCCGCCATAAGGGATGAATGTCTTTGTGTATGCCATGCTACGCTCCCACGGTTTGACCGCCGTCAACGAAGAGCGCCTGTCCGGTGATAAACGAAGCCTGGTCGCTGGCAAGGAAGGCATGAACCGCCGCAATCTCGGATGGCTCGGCAAATCGTTTCAGCGGAATTTTCTCCAGCAAGTTCGCCATGACGTTTTCAGGGATTGCGGCTGTCATGCGCGTTTTCGTGCCGCCCGGCGCAATGCAATTGACCGCGATATTGAAGCGCGCCCACTCCAGCGCGAGCGTTTGCGTCAAGCCGACCACGCCCGCTTTCGACGCGGCGTAATTCGATTGTCCGAAGTGTCCTATCGCGGCAACCGAAGCGGTGTTGACGATGCGCCCGTATTTTTGTTTGATCATTTCAACGGATGCAATCTGCGAGCAGAGCCATGTGCCTTTCAAGTTGACGTTCAATACCGCGTCCCACTGTTCATCCGACATCAACTTGACTTCGCCATCCTTGACGCGTGTGGTCAGCGCATCACGCGTGATGCCCGCGTTGTTGATCAGCACATCGAGCCTGCCGTGTTCTTTGATGATGGCGTTTACGACGCGCTGCACGTCTTCGCGCACGGAGATATTCGCTTTCACGGTCCTTACCTGACCTCCAGCCTGCTCTGCCTCTTTGCGCGTTTCCTCCAACCCGGCTTCATCCAGATCTACGGTCACGACCTTCGCGCCTTCTTCAAGAAAGCGCAGCACGATCGCCCGCCCGATTCCATTCCCTCCGCCCGTGATCAATGCGACTTTATCTTTGAGTAACATACTGCCCTCCAGTTATTTCGTATGTCATTGCGAGGAGCGTTCTTCCCTGCACCGAACGCAGGACGGTGTGCGACGAAGCAATCTCCTGTTAAGTGGGGGATTGCTTCGCCCCTATCGGGGCTCGCAATGACGGATCGATTTACGATTTTGTTTTCATCAGGAGAGTCCACTCTCCTTCAACGACGACTTCATCTCGTTGATTACGAACGCGCACGGCAAACTTGACCACGCCGCGGTCTGGCTTTGACGTGGGTTTCTTTTCGGCCACTTCCATTTCAAGGTGGATTGTGTCGCCAAATTTCACCGCGCCTTTGTAGCGCGTCACCTGTTCCATCAATGCAATGGTCGTGCCTTCAAAGATGCCCATCCAATTTGCCATGCCTGTCGCCATCGCAAGGATCAACACGCCGTGTGCGATGCGTTCGCCAATAGGAGTTGACTTTCCAAACTCGGCGTCTGTGTGTAGTGGATTGAAATCGCCAGAGAGACCTGCGAAGTTCACCACATCCGCTTCGGTGACGGTGCGCGCCTGCGAGGGGTAAATGTTTCCAATTTCAAATTCATCGTAAGTGAGTCCGCGTGATGCCATAGGGTTTCCTTTGAGTAATATCCGCCATTACGAGGACGGTGGTCTTCCACCCGAAGCAATCTCCTCACATAACAGGGGATTGCTTCGTCGCGAAGAACAAGAGCGCTCCTCGCAATGACGTTAACTATTTATGCTTCCAAACAGCGGCGCGTTTTTCCATGAAAGCCGCGAGTCCTTCGTGGGCGTCTTCGGATTTCATCAATTCGTCCAAGTAAAGTCTTTCCAACTCGGATGCTGAAGAATCCCAATTATCGAAACCTGATTGCAAAGCGCGTTTGGTCATTGTGAGCGCGATGCGGCTCAAACCTGACAACTGTGCGGTCTTTTCTTGAATCCATTGCTCCAATCCGTCAGTGGGAAGGACGGCATTGACGAGTCCGATCTTCAACGCTTCATCGGCGGTGAGCGTGCGACCCGTGAGGAGCATATCTGCGGCGGCGCGATAGCCAACCATGAGCGGTAGTCTCATCGCGGCGATGGGAGCGAATGCGGCGAGTTGAATCTCGGGCTGCCCGATTTTTGCGTTTTCAGACATGACCGCAAGATCGCAACACAGAACCAGCTCGCATCCGCCACCCAATGCGTGACCGTGAACGACAGCCAGAGTGGGGCAGGGGAAATTCGCGAGCAATCGGCAGGCGCGGTCAAAGAGCGGGATCATTTCGCCGACTTTATCGGGAGTGTGATCGGCAACATCCACGCCAGCGGAGAACATTTTCCCTGCGGCGCGCAGGATGAGAACGCGGATGCTTTCGTCGCGGGATAAATCCGTCAGCGTTGACTCGAGCTGACTCAAGGCGGCGATATTAAGCACATTAAGCGGAGCCCTGTTCAAGGTCAGGGTGGATGCGCCGTTCTTCGTCTCAACACTGATGTATGAGTCGGTCATTTCCCTCCGGGATGGTTCCCAATCAATTCAGCGCCACATGCGCCGCAGTGAGTGAAGTCTTCGGGCAGGGCTTTCGCGCCGCAGGAGGAGCAAGTCTTTTCGTACGCGCCCCAGATGAACTCACTGCTCCTGCCTTGCGCGGCGCGTTCGCGCAACATGCGATAGCGCGCGGGTCGTTTTTCGACGAAGGCGGTCATGCCTTCGAGCGGTTCCCAGGATGTGTAATGGGTGGACAGCCAGTCGCGCGCGGCGCCGATGGTTTGATGCCAGCTGAAATTTTTCCAGAAGTTGGTCTGTTCTTTTGTGAAGCGCGTACATTCCGCAAATTTATCCACGAGTTCCTGCGCGAGGGCTTCCACCATTTCATCGAGTCTGGAAAGGTCAATGCTGTAACCGTCCGCGCCTTTTTGCGCTTTTGAAATTTGTTCGGGCGTGGCGTGAGTGATGAACTCGCCATCCTTTTTGACCGATGGCGCAACTTCATTAACGAGTCCCCATTCCAATGCTTGATAGGCGGGGATGCGGCGATTCGTCATCAACATATAGCGGGCGCGGCGATCTCCGACTGTGATCGGCAGCCATTGAGTCCCGCCGCCCGCCGCGACACTGCCGACGCCCGTGCCGACCTGCCCCACCCAGGCATGTTCCGCAATGATGGCGAGATCACATGCGAGATTCGATTCATTCCCACCGCCGACTGCCATTCCATTTAATCTTGCAATGACGGGCTTGCCTGTGTTGACGATGCTTTCGATATACGCGCCGAAGAGACGCATATATTTCCAGTAGTCATGCGGCGTGCGCGTGTAGCGTTCCTGATATTCCTTGACATCCCCGCCCGTGCAAAAGGCTTTGTCGCCCGCGCCCGTGTAAACAATGACTGCCACTTCATCGTCGAACGCGGCTTGACGAAAAGCCTGCGCCAGTTCCTCCAGCGCGTTGGTGCTGTACGAGTTGTACACTTGCGGGCGATTGATGGTGATGCGCGCCACCCAATTCGCCTTTTCGTAGATGATCTCTTTGAAGTCTGTTTTTTGTTGTTTCAATATATCCATTTGTTGTTCTCCATTTTTTATGTTCGTCCTCCCGAAAGTGCGCCGGGACAAAAGGATAATTTTGTTTTCTGCAATACACCAGCGCTTCAACCCTTCGGCACGGTGAGCGAAAGTCGAACCGTCAGGACAACGCTTCGTTTGGACGATCCTTCGACTTTGCTCAGGATGTCTTCACTCCGATCAGCGAGGATATTCAACGCCAAACACTTCATCCACGAATTGGTTGGCGGGTTTTTCCAGAATTTGATGATAGTCATCGAACAACTGCCGTGACTTGAATCCGATCCAGTCAGGGGGCAGCAGGACGGCAGGCAGGTTGGGGTCTATGCGCGGGAAAGTCTGGAAGTGGTGAATCAACCAAAAGCGGCGTACAAAACACTCATCCAGTGATGGCGCATGTTCTCCGTTATTTTTGCAGGCAAGATATTCCTTTTCAAATTTTGTGAGAAATGTTTTATATTGGGTTGTCAGGTTGGGTAAATCCCAGCAGCGTTGAACGAGTTCCTGATCTTCCGATGGACCTGAGTGAATCCCTGAAAATATTTCGATATGATCCTGAATGCCGAGTTCGTTGCCGAGCGCGGTGATCTCTGTTTTGCGGTTGTGTGGCGAGATCCACGTGTTCGGCGCAAGTTGACCAAACCCGAGCCAGGGCAGGCGCACGCGGAAAGCATGTCGCAAACTGCGCTTTTTCTCTGGCAACGAAAAGACCACGATATGCCACATCCCATCCCATTCTTTGAGCGGCGGTTCGAAGATGCGCTTTTCCCCTTGAATGAGCAGTGACCAGCCGCGCGGAGTCAGCGAATACTGACTGCGTCGTCCCTCTTTGCGCGTTGCCAGCCAGCCTTTACGCGCCATGCGCGAGAGTGTGATGCGCGCAGCGTGCTCGCCGACATCTAAATGATTCAAAAGAGAGAGCAGGCTGGAGGTCCAGACTGAGCCGCCGCGCGCCAGGATGAATTCGCCGAATAGCGTGAAGATCAAAAACTGCGTGCGGACGGTGGGTCTTTCTGTGGTTACCATTGTGAATTTGGGCGTTTCAAATGAGTTACAAGAAACTGTGCTGCGTGTTGCGTGTTTCGTTTTGAAGGTTTACGCAACACGAAACACGCTACATGCTGTATGGCTTCAACCAACTGAAACGCCTTCTTTATTTATTTTTTCCATGCGGCGGAATCCGAGAATTGCCGCGCCCAATGCGGTGACGAATTGAACCATGTCGCCTTCCGCCACATTGACTTCGGTCTTGAGTTGTTCGCATGCGACGCGCCCCATGGATTCGTAACGCAGGATACCGCCGATCAATGTGAATTCTGGAGTCAAGCCAACGCGCTTGATCAACTGGGTGGAGCGGGCAACCAGCGAAACGATGGCTCCGTACATAATGTCCGATGGGGAGGATCCCTGTGAAAGGTGGTTGATCACTTCAGACTCGGCGAACACCGCGCACACGCCTGAGATTGGCACGACCTGTTTGGAGACAGCCGCCAGCGTTCCGATCTCTTCGGTTTTGTAGCCCATGTAACGCGCGGTCTTTTCAAGGAAAGCGCCTGTGCCTGCGGCGCATTTGTCATTCAAACGAAACGACTTGACTTTGCCGCCTTCAACGAGTTGAATGGCTTTCATCGTCTGTCCGCCGACATCCAGGATGGTGCGAGTTTTTGGGAAGAGGAAAGTCGCGCCGCGCGCGCTGGCGTTGATGTCTGTGACGTTGACATCGCGGAACGTGACGAGATGCCGCCCGAAGCCAGTTGTCACTAAATAGGAACAGTCAGCCTCTTGAAGTCCTGCGAGATCGAGCGCGCTGTGATACGCCTTGTGTGCGGCTTCCTCGAGTCGAAAACCTGTGCTGAGCATGGCGCGGCTGACGATCTCTTTTCCGTCGCGCAAAATTACAGCTTTTGTGTAGGTGGAGCCGACGTCAATGCCTGTAACGTAAGTCATGCTGTCTCCTTTGCGCTTGAGGGAGCGCGGCTGGCGATGATGTGGTCGAGCGCGAACAATGCGGCTCCGAGTGCGCCGATGTAATGCGAATCGTCGCTGATATTTAATTTGAGGCCGATGGCCTGTTCAAGCGCCTTGATCACCCCCGCGTTTTTGGTGACGCCGCCTGTGAAAGTTAATTCATCTTCGATACCAACGCGGCGCAGCAAGCCAACAGAACGCGATGCGATGGATAGATGTACGCCCCAAAGAATATCTTCGATCTTTTTGCCTTTGCCCAGCCACGACAACACTTCGGACTCCGCGAAGACCGTGCAGGTGGTGCTGATCTTGACGGGGCGCTCCGACTGCATTGCGACATGACCAAGTTCGTTGAGCGGAATATCCAACGCGGCGGCGGCGGCTCCGAGGAAACGTCCCGTTCCTGCGGCGCATTTGTCGTTCATGCAGAAGTCCAGCACTTCGCCGGTTGGACTGACGCGAATCGCTTTTGTGTCCTGCCCGCCCATATCCAGCACGGTTTTTGTGTTGGGGAACATGTGCGAGGCGCCGCGCGCATGACAGGAAATTTCAGTCACCTGCGTATTACCAAACGTGACGCGGTACCTGCCATAGCCTGTGCCGATCACATATTCGACTTCCTCTTCTTCGACGTTGCTGTTCCTGAGCGCTTCGTTGTACGCGTTCTCAGCCGCAAGGACAACGTTCGCGCCTGTATCGATCAGAGAACGCCCGACGATTTCCTTGTCTTCGTTGATGATGATCGCTTTTGTTTGTGTCGAACCTACATCTACACCTGCGGCGTATGCCATGGGGACCTCCAAAGTTAGTCGTCATTGCGACCTTCGGGAAGCAATCTCATCGTAATAGGGGATTGCTTCCCGAAGGTCGCAATGACGGTATTTATTTATGCGGTCTTCGCTGCCGTTAGACGGCGCGACGCCAACCCTTCAAAGAATGCGTCTGCGCGGTTTTTCATTTGCGCTTCAGAGACGACGCGTTTGTCCATCATATCTGATTCAATGAAAAGACTCGGCGTGTCTGTTGCCGCCATCATTGCGCGGCGTCCGTCCGCCAAGCCTGTCGAGACCGTGCGGCATGATTTGATCGGGTGGTAGACGACGCCATCCAGTTCATAATCCTTTACCATGTTAATGATCATGCGATCATGGTGGAACATGCTGTCCATTGCGTCGCGGATGCTGATCAACGCGCCTTCCGCCAAACTTTCGATGGGGCGGTTCACATCGTATTCAAATCCCATATTGGCCCCGCCCGATGCGAAATGCAGATATGTGGAGTGGACGAACGCGCCGCCCCATTCAGTGAACATCTCGCTGAAACGGCGGAAGATGGGATAGCATGGCACGCCGACGAATGCCAGCCGATATTTTTCCTCGGTCTGTGTGCCGATACCGTTCGCGGCTTTGTATTCCATTTCTTCCACAAGGTTCTTGAAAAACTGGCTTCCCTCTTTTGTGCCGCGAAAATTATTCGAGACCCCAAGGTACGCCGTGCCATCGGTCAACGCATTGAATAACGACGGTTTACTTTTGTTGAGTTCAAGCACACGCTTCCAGCCGGTATTCATGTCATTGGCATACGACAGCGTTTCGCGCAGGCGGTCAATGTCGAATTTCTTTCCCGTTGTGTTTTCGCATAAGGTAATCAATTCCCTGATCTGCGCTTCGACATATTTGCAATCACGCGCAAAGTCGGAACTGCCTGGTTGGAATTGTCCGCCTGCCTGACGCGTGGCTGGAACATCCAGAACGAACAGGGGTATGCCATACATGCGTTCCCAAATCTCAGCCCATTTGACGTAGGTATTGCAGGCGTTGGTCAATACGGTCAATGCGGGTTTTGGGATTTTCCCCATGGGATGTTCCCTTTCGCGCAAGTGAACGCCGAGGTCTGCTTTGACGTATCCGCAAATATCGGGCGAGTATCCGTAGTCTTCTGCGACGGTCAGATATTCGTCCGCGACGCGCCGCACCGCGGTTTGCAGGGCAGTGATCTCAGGAAAGACAAGCGGAAAATCAAATGTCTTCAATAATTCCGCCATGCTGCCCATCACAAACACATACGCAGCGCCCTGATTATTTTTCGCCGCTTCGGTCAATTCCGCAAACCAATCACGGAACAGGTTAGCCCCTTCTACATTACCGCGTCCAACGATATCGACTTTTTTAGTTTCTGTCATAGTGTCACCTTTAACTATTGCCATTGTGATGAGATCGGTTCGTTCCTCGAACTATGTCAACCAAATAAAATATTTTCCGTAAACGTCTCCAGTTGAATTTCCATTTGATCGAAACTGGTCATGCTTTCTTCAAATTCGCTGACGAAGTAGGGGATTCCTTTTTCGTCCAATGCCTTTGTATAAGCGACTTGATCTTCAAGACCAGGCTCGCACATCTTCGCCGCAGTGATGATCGCCGCACTCGCCCCCGCATTGGAGATCCTCTCCAAAAGCATTTTTTCCTTTGGCTTACGCGCGTCGTGCTGTACAGGGCTGTAACTTGATTTTTCAAGATATGCTTCTGCAAGATTGAACAACGGATCGCCTTCAA
Source organism: Anaerolineales bacterium (assembly GCA_919902735.1). Taxonomy (GTDB): domain Bacteria; phylum Chloroflexota; class Anaerolineae; order Anaerolineales; family Villigracilaceae; genus Villigracilis. The sequence continues at coordinate 16,448 of CAKKRM010000124.1, forward strand.
GCGAGACATCTTCAAGTATCCATCTCAAGCCGATTAATAGATCGTCGTCCACCACATAACAGGATTGCGAGATCGTGCGGATTAGATCCAGCGGAGGCTGTTCGCAGAAACCACCCTCAAAGACTACCCGTATCTTGTCCTGACGTTTGGTTGGGCGCGTCTCAATAAGCAGGATCGCGGCTTTGAGCAGTTCGTTATGCTCCTCGCGCAGGATCAATCCGCCGACATTCGTAAGCAAATAGGCTTCATACGCCGAGATCAACCAGGGTTGCTTGCGTTTGATTTCATATAACTGGCGCAACAGACTTCTATTTTCATTATAGACAGATAAGGAATTATTCAGCGCTTCTACCGTGACCTTGTTCCCCGTGATCGCTTCGATCTCCGCCTGTACACGCGCATATTCTTCGCTCAGGTAAGTTGCAGACGCGGTGGAATTTGCGTTTTGTGGCAGATACAGAATCTGGCATGGATAATCAAAGTTGCGTCCCCATATAGCCGCGAGGTTACGAGCCGCGTCGCAGATGGGGTGGGTAACGAACATATCCAATTCGACTTTCTTGCTCAATACAAGTTCAAGCGAGGTTTTGAGGATCGAACACAGATAGGAGCCGAAATGGGAATCCGCGTGCGTTGGTTCGATGGCTGCGCCGCGTATTTTCAGCGGCAACATCCCCGCCGCGTGAGCGATCTCTTCTGGAAAGTAAACCTGAAAATGACCGAGAACTTTTCCCCCCGCTTCGCGCCAGCGTTTGACCGTCGAAAAATCGGTATCTTCCACAACTTCCCGGCATTCCGCGATAATCCATTCTAAAGACTGCCCCTGCCAATTTCTGAATAGTTGTAAAGCCATGTAGAACCTCCAATTTTAAGGAAATTCAGTGCCTCAAAAAACATATCTCACTTAATTTGCGCTATCGTGTAATAGTGAGATATGTTTAGTATAGGACTTTTTTGGGATTTGTCAAGATTAAAACCCATTATAAAAAACTTCTGAAGCCTCCTAAACAATGGAAGTTTCACTGATATCGTCAGTACACTTTTTCGATATTATGTCGCGGTGTCGTTTCATGTTTGAGGCGTTTCATCCGCAACGTCCACGCCATAATCGTTTTTAGCGCCAGCCGCTGTTACCTTTCCAGCGCGGACATCGTTTAGCAGGGCGTCGCGTTCGCGTTCGCGCGGGTCGCCGTATCCGCCTCCGCCAGCTGCATCCATGGTCACAACATCTCCGGGTTGAAGCCTTGTCAAACCGTAGGGATTTCCCGGTTTTCCGTTGACCAGGAACTGCGCGCGCGCGCCGGGCTGGCCGCCAAACAAGCCCTGCGGGGCGAGGCGAAAGCGTCCGGATTGAATGCCCAAGTTCACAGGCGGAAGAGGCGCGGTTTCATCGTCAGGCACGCGATAGACAATGCGGCAGCCCAGGCCTCCGCGCAGTTTGCCGGCTCCGCCTGAGTCGGGCAACAGTTCGCGCATCTCCACGATCAGCGGGGTATCACTCTCCATTATTTCCGCCGGAGTATTGGCGCCGTTTGCAGGGAAGATATAACATTGCTTGCCGTCATTCAAACTGCTGGCTCCCATGCCCCCGCCGCGGATGACTGACGAATGCCAGGGAGAGCCGCCCCTGCGGCGACCGTAAAATACGTTCATCGTGGCTGGCGTTCCTCCGCTACTGGCGATGACTCGATCCGGCAGGGCTTTCGACAGGGCGCGGTAGATGATCTCCGTCATAAAATGACCGATCTGCATCCGCGCAGCCACCGCTGCAGGGAAGCGGCAATTGACCACGCTTCCTTCAGGAGCTTTCAGAAGTAAAGGCGAAACACTGCCGTGATTATTGGGGATATCCGGGTCGAAGATACTCTTGATTGCCATGTGAACATAAGCAAAAGTAAAGTTGTAGACCACGTTGCCGCCCCAATCCACTTGGGGCGAAGAACCCGCCAGGTCTACGATAACGTCGCTGCCGGAAACTTCCACGGTGGCTTTGATGACGATGTTCTCGCGCCCCTCCATTTGTTCGATCACTCCTTCGGCGCGGTAGATACCATCCGGGACTTTCTCGATGGCAGCGCGGACACTTTTTTCGCTGCGCGTGATGATCGCGTTGGCGAGTTCATCCAACCCGTCGAAGTTGTAATCCGTCAACATCTGGCGGATCTGTTCTGCGCAAACGTGGTTTGCCGCGATTTGGGAACGGATGTCGCCGACAACATTTTCCGGCGTGCGCACATTCCAGCGGATCATATCCATCACCGCCTGATTTAACTCGCCATGATCGTAGAGTTTCACCAGCGGAATGAAAAGCCCTTCTTCAAAGACATCGTGATTGTCCGAAGCCACGCGCCCGCCAATATCCGAATGGTGTAAGACGCATGCGGTGAAAGCCACCAAACGATCCTGGTGGAATATCGGGCTGAACACGCAAACATCGTTCAAATGTCCTGCCAATGCCCATGGATCGTTGGTGATAAAAACGTCGCCCGCGTGGAAGGAATCCGCCGGGATTTGTTCCACAAGTTTTCGGACGCCCAATGCCATTGCCCCGGATTGTCCCGGGGTTGCAAAAGTTCCCTGCGCCAGTTCCCGCCCATGTTGGTCGGTGAACATACAAGTGTAGTCGTGAGCGTCCCGCAGCACGCTGGAAAAAGCCGTGCGGGCGACGGTGGCGTCGGCTTCGTCTACAATGGAAATCAGCCGCCGCCAGAGAATTTCAAGGGTGATGGGGTCAATTTTTGATGGCGTCATGATTGCTCCGATTGCATTTCGATCCACAAAAATCCATACGCGTCTATCCGAACTGCCGCGTCCTCGCCGACGATCACGGTTGATTCGCGCTCCTCGATAATTGCCGGACCCGCGAAGATCGCGTCTGGGGATAGTTTATAGCGGTCATAGACTTTGAAAGGAATAAAGTCGTGTTTTTTATCGGAGTACGCCAGACGTTCGCCTTTAAAGGCTTCATTCAGGCTGCCTCGCGCTTTCAGACGGGGCAGTTCCAGCGCTTGCACGGGCAGGCTGGCGCGTACCCTAAAGTTGACAAATTCCACGGGGATTTCGGGATAGGTGCGCCCGTAAAGTTTTTCGTAAGCCTGATCGAATTGATGGCGCAAATCTGTTGGATTTAAATCGGCGAAAGAACTATCGGGGAGGGGCAGGTTGGTCTCGTAACCTTGTCCGATAAAGCGCGCCTCTACCGAACGTGCAAACGAGACTTTATCTGTCGCGCCTGCCGTTCGCAGGGTGCGTTCGCCGTCGGCTTCCATCTGGCGGAATAGGTTTTCCACATCCTCAAAGTTTGCCCCAACCAAAGGTGTTTTATGACTGCGAACCAAATCAAAAGCACGCGGCGCGGTGAAGAATCCCAACGCCGAGCCGACACCCGCGTTGGGCGGGACGATTACTCTGGGAGCGCCGAGTTTGCGCGCCAGTCCATAAGCATGAACGGGTCCCGCGCCGCCAAAGGCAGCGACCGTCACCAGTTTTGGATTTCCGCCGCGTTCGGCGATGTGGGTCTTCGCCGCCGCCGCCATCGTTTCGTTGATCAAATCGTGAATGCCCCAGACCGCCTGCACGTAGGAAACTCCCAGCGGTTCGGCGAGGCGCGTTTCGATACTCTTCCGCGCCGCTTCCAGGTCCAACTTCATATTTCCGCCGAGGAAATATTTCGCGTCCAGGTAGCCAAGCAGAAGATCCGCATCGGTGACTGTTGGTTCCGTGCCGCCCAAGTCGTAGCACACCGGGCCCGGATTGGCGCCCGCGCTTTCGGGTCCTACTTGCAGAGTCCCCAAGCGGCTCACCCTCGCAATGCTGCCGCCGCCCGCGCCGACCTCCATCAAATCCACCACTGGGACTTGAATGGTAAGCCCGCTTCCTTTCATAAAGCGCTGTACGCGCCCAACTTCAAAAGTAGGGACAACCCCGGCAACGCCATCCTGTATCAAACAGGATTTGGCGGTGGTGCCGCCCATGTCAAAGCAGAACATTTCAGGTAGATCGAACAAGCGGCTGTAATATTGACCGGCGATAACAGCCGCAGTGGGACCTGACTCGATGATCCGCACCGGGAATTCGGCAGCCGTCTCCACCGAGGTAATGCCGCCGCTGGATAACATGATGAATAGTTGTCCGCTGAAGCCGAGGGAATTTAATCGGTTGAAGAGTTTCCGCAGATAACTTTCGGTAAGCGGCTTGACGTACGCATTGGTGACGGTCGTGCTGGTGCGTTCATACTCTCGAATCTGGGGCAGAACTTCGTAAGATATAGAAATAGAAATCTCGGGGAATTCTTTAGCGATAAGTTCTTTGAGTGCGAGTTCGTGCGCGGGATTCTCGAAGGAGTTAAGCAGGCAGACTGCAATCGAAGTTACCCCTTCACCTGCCAGCGCGCGAATCGTTTCCAGCGCTTGTGTCTCATCCAACACTTTCAGCACGCGACCATCGGTGCGGACGCGCTCGTCCACTTCCAGCCTCAGCCAGCGCGGCACGAGCGGTTCAGGATATTCGGAAAAAACATCGTAGGGAGCATAGCGAAATTCCCGCCCGAGTTCCAGCACGTCGCGGAATCCTTTTGTAGTGATCAGCCCAGTGCGCGCGCCTTTACGTTCGATAATGGCATTGATCACCAAAGTGGTGCCATGAATGACTTCCTTCATCTTCACTGGCAGGTCGGGTACGCGCGCCGCTAACGCCCGAATCCCTTCTTCGATGGCGTCAGATGGGTCGCCTGGCGTAGTCAGGCATTTGTATACCAGAATCTGTCCGGTCTCATCGTCAAGTAATACAAAATCAGTAAAGGTCCCGCCAATGTCACAACCGAGGCGCATAAAAAACTCCTATTATAGATTCACCGGCTCAGGAAATTTGCCGAAGACATCTTTCATCACGCCCGTAATTTCGCCTATTGTCGCGTAGGCACGGACGGCTTCCATTAAAGATGGCATGAGATTTTGATCGCTGCGCGCAGCGTCGCGGACTTTTTCCAGCGCGGCTTTGACCGCGTTTGAGTCGCGGCGAGCAATCACCTCCGCCGTGCGGTGAATCGCGTCTGTCGCTTGATCGGGATTGTAAGCGTGTAAAGCTACGTCCCGTTTTTCTTCCTCCATACGATGGCGGTTGACGCCCACCTTCGGGATGGAGCCGTCCTGAATGCCTTTTTCATACGCAAAGGCTTGGCGCGCCACTTCCCCTTGAACGATACCCTCGCTGACCGCTTTCACGATCCCGCCCCACTCATCCTCCACGCGCTGCATTTCGGTAACGATCCGCGCTTCGATTTCGTTGGTCAGGCTTTCTACATAGTACGAACCAGCCAGCGGATCCACCGTGTCACCAATGCCCATTTCTTCGATCAGCAATTGCATGGTGCGCAGCGAGATCAGGGCGGCTTTCTCGGTGGGGATGGTGTAGGCTTCATCATAACTACACAGAGCCATGGTCTGCGTGCCGGAAAGGGCGGAGATCAAAGCGTAATACGCGCCGCGCACGATATTGTTTTCCGGCTGTTCGATGGTCAAGCCGCCGCCACCGCCCCCGGCGATCATCTTCATCATCATGGTGTTGGGATTTTTTGCGCCGAATTCATCCCTAATGATCCGCGCCCATAAGCGCCGCGCCGCGCGGAATTTGGCGATCTGCTCGAAGAAATTGCCGAAAATATCGAGGTTAAACGAAATCTGTCCCGCGAAATCATCGACGTTTAGCCCGCGTCCCAACCCGCGTTTGATATATTCCTTGGCGATGGCGTAGGCGTAAGCGATCTCCTGCACGGGGTTGGCGCCCGATTCGCGAATGTGGTAGCCGCAAACGGAGACAGGATAGTATTTGGGTGCATTACGGGCGCAGAACTCGATGGTATCGCCAATCAAGCGGACTCCAGCTTCCACCGGAAAGATCCACGCGCCGCGCCCGATGTATTCTTTTAGGATATCGTTTTGGGCGGTGCCGCGTATTTCCGCCAATGGAATCCCCTGCTTCTCGGCAACGACAAAATACATTGCCATGATCGGCGCTGCAACGGCGTTGATCGTGAGTGATACGCTGATCTGATCGAGGGGAATCCCCGCGAAGGCGACCTCCATGTCAGCGAGCGTGTCCACCGCCATCCCCACCCGCCCGACTTCTCCTTCGGCTAATGGGTCGCTGGAATCCAATCCCATTTGCGTGGGAAGATCGAAAGCGACGTTGAGCGCGTTTTGCCCATTTTCAATTAAGAATTTGAAACGTTGGTTGGTTTCGTGCGGCGCGCCAAACCCGGCATATTGACGCATGGTGAAGGGTCGCTGCCGGTACATATAAGGATGAATGCCGCGCGTGAAAGGAAATTCTCCCGGCTGCCCTATCTCATGTTTTGGATCGACATCTTCGGGACCGTAAACCGGTTTGATTGGGATACCCGATTCCAAAATCACTTCTCGAATTTTAGAACTCATAAAGACTCCTGTCTATTATGCAGACCCTAAAGGTTTTAAGAAACCTTTAGGGTCTTGCCCTGGATAAATAAAGCGATTTCATCGAACGAACTGCCGGTCGGGAATATGCCCGCCACGCCGAGCGCTTTCAAAGATGGAATGTCTCTTTCGGGGATATTGCCGCCAATCAGGACAATCTTATCGTTCATGCCTGTCTGGTTCAATTTAGCCATCAGTTTCTCGGCGATGGGCAGGTGCGCACCGGATAGAATGGACAGACCGATGACATCCACATCTTCTTCAAGGGCGGTATCGAATATCTGGTCAACCGTCTGGTGAAGTCCCGTGTAAATCACTTCAAAGCCGGCATCTCTCAGCGCAATGGCAACCACTTTTGCGCCCCGGTCGTGACCGTCGAGTCCCGGCTTGGCAATGAGAATCCGTATAGATTTTGTTGTCATGTGTTCTCCATATAATGTCACTGCGAGCGATTTGCGCGAAGCAGTCTCCGCGTGACATGAGATTGCTTCGTCGCAAAGAACAAGAGCGCTCCTCGCAATGACATATTCATCTTTATTTTTTTCGCTGCGCAGGCGCGCCCATTTCGCGGGCAATGTTGGTGCGCAGTATTTCCGATGTGCCGCCGCCGTACAACAGGAAACGCGCGTCGCGATAGTAGCGTTGAGCGTCGTATTCCATGGCAAAACCGTAACTGCCATAAATTCGGGTACACTCGTCGGCGATAAAGTTGGCAACCTCAGTTGCGAATAACTTAGCCATGGATGCTAATTTAACATCACGATGTCCCGCGTCTATATCCCTTGCGGCGCGATAAACCAGGGCATCGGCAGCCTCAAGTCGTGTACCCATTTCCGCAATTTTATGCGAGATCGCCTGGAAGTCGGCAATTGGGCGTCCAAATTGTTCTCTTTCGTTGGAATATTTAATCGCAGAATCCAGCGCGGCTTGTCCCAACCCCAATGCCAGCGCGCCGGTCATCACTCGAATCTGGCATAGGATTTCGCCCAAATTCTTGAAGCCGGTTCCCTGTTTGCCCAGCAAATTACCAGCTGGAACTTGAACTTTATCCAAAATCAATTCCGATGTTTCAGAGGCGCGCACGCCCAGCTTGTTGATTTTGCGCCCCACCCTAACCCCGCGCATCCCTTTCTCGACTAGAAAAAAGTCAATTCCTTTGAACCCAGCCTCGGGGTCGGTTTTGGCGGCGACGGTAAAGAAATCAGCCATCGTCGCAGAGGTGATCCACATCTTCTGCCCAGTGATGATCCATCCACCCTCTGTCGGCGTGGCGCGCGTGACAATGCCGCCCAGGTCGGAGCCGAAGTCCGGTTCTGTCATGGCGATGGTTCCAATCTTCTCGCCTCTTAGCGCGGGTTCAACCAATCGTTTCCGATGATCGTCGGAGCCAAAGCGAAAGACCAGGTCGGTGCCCATCAATGTCTGCATGGCAACCACAGCGCCCAGCGAGAGAGAACCGCGCGCTAACTCTTCGATCATCATGCAGTACGTGAAAAAATCAGCGTCCATCCCGCCCACTGATTCGGGATAACGCAAGCCGAAATAACCGTTGACCGCGCAGCGTTGGAAAAGTTCGCGCGGAAATTCGCCCTTCTCGTCCAGCTCTTGCGCCGCAGGAATGACTTCCCGATCCACGAAGCTGCGGACGGAAGTACGGAAAAGAGTTTGTTCTTCAGTCTGTGAAATGTCTTTCATCAAATCATCCAGTAATAATGTGTCATGTCATTGCGAGGAGGGTGATCTTCCCGACGAAGCAATCCCCTCGTGACAGGAGACTGCTTCGCGCAAAGCGCTCGCAGTGACATTGGGTTTATAAGATTCCCTGGGATTGAAGCGCTGCCACATCGCAGCCCAACGCACCGAATACAATTTCGTTATGTTCGCCTAACCTTGGCGGAAACTCCATCGTCATACCACGCTCGTGGAGGTGGGCGGAAATGATCGGCGGCGGGGAAATGGCGATTTCGATGCCTGTTCGGGGATCGCGCGCCTTCACCAAATTATCGGCAATCAATGGATCGGCGCACACTTCGGAGATGCGGTTGACCCTTGATATGGGAACCCCAACATTGTTGAAGCTATCCATCATTTCCTGGGTGGAGTGTTTTTTTATGATCGTCGCCAGCTTATGGTTTAGTTCTTTCGCCGCGCCAATGCGCCCGGAATTACGCACGTATTCAGATTCAGCGAGGGATTCAAAACCCGGCAGTTTCGTGATGGCTTCCCACTGCTTATCGTTGCCGACTGCCAGATAGATGAAACTATCCGCAGTGGCAAACACCGACACGGGAGCGAAAAATTGATGGGTGTTCCCGTGGCGGGTGACGGGGATGTTGAAACTATTCGAAAGCATGACAGGCGAAACCATCCACGAAACCGCCGATTGGAACATGGAGATATCCAAGCGGGCGCCCTCACCGCTGACGGCTCGTTGGTAAAGGGATTTCATCACCAATCCGTAAGCGTGTTCACCTGCGCCTAAATCTACCATTGGCAAGCCGAAAACCATCGGGTCGCCGTCAGGTTCCCCGGTCAGTTCCATGAGACCGGCGCGGGCTTGCAAGATGGGATCGTAGGCTGCTTCGTTGCTCTGAGGACCAAACCCCGTGATCCCGACCCAGATCAGATCCGGCTTGATGGCGCTCAATGTTTCGTAATCAATTCCGAGTTTCTTGTAGGAACTGGGGCGCTGGTTGGTGGCAAAAATATCAACCGGCAGTTCGTGAATTAGTTTGTGCAATAATTCCTGCCCTGCGTCAGTACTCATGTCGAGGGTAATGGACTGCTTTCCCAGGTTATTAGGAAGGAAATAGGCGTTCATTCCCTGCTCGTAATCTGTTTCGCTTTCCTGATTGATCAACACTGGCGATCCCACCCAGCGGTTCGGGTCGCCGCGCGGAGGAGACTCAAGGCGAATGACGCGCATTCCATCCATCGCCAACTTGAGCGTCAAGTAGGGGAGGGTGGTGGCCTGTTCTATCGAGAGGACGGTGAGGGAGTCGAAAAGAGTCATGAAACAAACGCTTCATTCAGCGCGTTGAATTGGTTTTTTTTCTGCCAGATGGATTAACACACCGAAAGCATCCCTGGGATGCACGAAGGCTTCACGCCAGACTTTGCCCTCGAAGGTAACGCCTTCGCCATAGGTGTGCCGGTAAGCGATGCGCCCGCCTCGCTGCTCCAGTTCGGCAATTGCGGCATCGAGATCATCCACTTCGAAGGTGATGTGGTGGACGCCGGGTCCACCATTTTTTTTGAGAAATTTTGCCACGGGGCTATCCTCGCGGGTGGGTTCGAGCAATTCCATGCGGCTCGTGCCAATCTCGAATGGGCGGTAGCGGATGCCCATATCTTCAATCATTTCTTCCGGGGCAAACTCTGCCCCGAACCACGTTTCAAAGAAATGCTGCGCCTCTTCCAGGTTGGAAACGGCGAGGGCAACGCGTTCGATTCTTTTTACGTAAGTCATACCCGCTCCATAAGTTTTAATTTTGACTCCACGGAAGTTCCTTCAGGGATTCCAAGTTTTTCCCGCAGAACGATCTCCAGTCGGGCGATAAAAATGGCGTTCTCCTCTGGTGTTGCCACCGTGATACGCACCCCGTTTGGAATCCCAAACCCGGCGGTGTGACGGACGATGACCCCGCGCCTTAACAGCGCCCCTTCCAATTCAGCTGGGGGGATGGGCGGGTCAATCAAAAGCACCGAGTTCATGTGGCTGTCCAGGCAGGTCAAGCCCAGTCCGCGCAGCGAATCGCGCAAGAATGCCCGTCCCGCCAGGATGGTTTTGCGGTTGTATTCATGGAACTCATCATCGTCCATGCTTGCCATTGCCGCTGCCAGCACAATATCGGAAGTGTGAAAAGGCAGTTGGGCGTGACGCACGTAATCAGCCAGATCTGCCGTCGCAGCCAGATAGCCGACGCGCAGGTTGGCAAGCCCGGCGGTTTTGGAAAAACTACGTACAACGATAATGTTTTTCCCGGCGCGGATATAATCCAAACTGTCCGCGTAATCCTCCGCCTCCACGTAGCGGTTATACGATTCATCCAAAACGACAGGGATATGGCCGGGGACTTTGGCGATAAAATCATCCAATTGGGATTGGGTGATGATCGTGCCGGTGGGATTGTTGGGCGAACACAGAAACACGATCCGCGTCTCGTTGTCAATCTGCGCCAGCATGGCGGGTAAATCGTGACAGTAATCCGCCGTGTAGGAAACCTGGCGATTCTGTCCGCCGTACGTGGTTGTCAAAATATGATACATCGGGAATGTTGCGGAACACATCACCGTGTTGCCGCCCTCGAACAAAAATGCCTGAGTGATCATCCGCAAAATGTCCGTTCCGCCGTTGCCAGTGACAAAGTTGTCTTCGGTGAAACCCTCGCCGAAACGCTCGGCAAGTTTTCGCCGGAGATCGCGTTCGCCTATGCCGGGATAACGATGGGCATCTTTTAAAGCCCGCTGGACGGCTTCCAATGCCATCGGCGAAGGACCGTTGGGGCTTTCGTTCGAAGCCATCTTAATGACTTCGCCCAAGCCAAATTCCTCTTTGACGGCGTCAATTGATTTGCCGCCGATGTATAAAGGCACTTTCAATAAATTTGGGTTTAACCGCAATCCCGTCATTCAGTTTTCTCCTTTTCCATAATTGCCGCCAGTACCCGCTCCGGGGTCATCGGGAGTTGAGTCATCCGAACACCCACCGCATCATAAATGGCGTTTGCAATGGCGGCAGCTGTGGGTGTGCCACCCATCTCGCCTACTCCCTTCGCGCCAAACGGTCCCTTGGGGTCGTCGGTTTCAACGATAATAGATTTGATTTCGGGCATATCGGCAGATGTGAATAACCGATAGTCAAGAAGATCAGGATTGAGTATTTTGCCGTTCTTGACAAGCAACTCTTCAGTCAGTGCGTAACCCAGCCCCATCTGCGCGCCGCCTTCGATTTGACCTTCCACCGCCATCGGATTGATGGCAAATCCAACGTCGTTCGCGCAAACCAGCCGCAAGACTCGCACTTTGCCGGTTTCCGTATCCACCACTACCTCAGCCATCTGTGCTCCAAATCCGTAAGCCGCCGAGATATTTCCTTTATACGTATCCTTGTCTACAAGTTTGGTAGGCGGATCGTACCAGCCTTCGCCGAGAATCACTTTTCCGCCTTCTTTGAAATGACGGCTTCGAGCGGCTTGCGCAATCGTAACAGATCGTTTTGGATCATCTTTGACCGTCACGCTGCCATTATTGGATAGCAGCTCTTCAGGTTTGGCTTTCAGTAGTTCCGCCGCGGTTTCGAATATTTGGCTGCGGGCGTCCAATGCGGCAAGGTAAGCGGCGTTGCCCGCGATGAAAGTTGTCCGACTGGCATGAACGCCAACATCCCAAGGTTTGATGTCGGTATCGCTGTTAAGCACCGTGACGTCTTCCATTTTCGCGCCCAAGGTTTGCGCCACAATTTGCGCCAGTACGGTTTCCGAACCTTGCCCGATCTCGGTGGAACCTGTGATCAAAGTGACGTGTCCAAAGTCATCCACTTTAACCGTCGCGCCGCAGCCGTCGCTGCGGTAAATGCGCGCGCCGCCGCCAACATTGAGCGTAGCGGCAAAGCCAATTCCGCGCTTCAAGTGCGGCGAATCCTTTGCGGTAAGCGGACGGTTGACCGCCACGCTTCGCGCAGTATTGGAAACCGGGGCGCTTGCGTTGTGTTTGGCGCCCTCATCGGCGTTTGCAGCGACAGCTTCCAGGCATTCTTTCATGCCGCAGGATGTGATGATCAAACCTTGTGGCGTCTCTGAATTGGGAACATTGGCGTTGTGGACGCGGAACTCCACAGGATCCATTCTCAAAGCCTCGGCTAAACGATCCATGATCGTCTCGACGAAGAAAGTTGATTGGGGATTGCCATAACCGCGCATTGCGCCGGTGATCAAATTATTGGTATAAACGCAGTCAGCCTGGAAGCGCACATGGGGCACTTGATACAACGAGGCGGTGGTTTCCATCATCACCAGCGGCGTCACCGATCCCCACGAAATATACGCGCCGACATCCAACATGCAGAAAACATCGCGGAAGGTAAGCGTGCCGTCAGACTTCGCGCCGGCGCGAACTTTGACCTCCACAGGCTGGCGCGCGGGACCGGCGGTAAATTCTTCGTGACGTGAAAACGCCAGGCGCACGGGCTGTCCCACCTTGCGCGCCATTAACGCGGCAATGGGTTCATATGGATAGATATCCAGCCCGCGCCCGAACGCGCCGCCGACGGCGGTCTGGATGATTCGAATCTGGCTGCCTGAGATTCCCAGCGCCTCGGAGAGATCGCGCTGCAATAGGAAGGGGATTTGAGTGGTGCTCCATAACGTCAGGTGATCGCGCAGGTCGAATTGGGCTACAACTACGCTCGTTTCCATGCAAGCGTGGGTGACGTAAGGAACCGTATAACTGGCTTCGATCACAACATCTGACTCGCGCTCGCCCTGCTCCAATTCTCCATGAGCATAGCGATAACTATGGAACATGTTCGATTGGGATTTGCGCTCGGGGTGGATCAAAGGCGCGCCCTCCGCCAATGCCCCTTTGGGTGAAAAGATCGCGGGGAGCGGTTCATATTCCACCGTGATGAGTTCGAGGGCTTCCTCGGCTATGTCAGGGTCGATGGCGACCACTCCCGCGATTTCATCACGCAAACTGCGGGCAATAGCTTTGAAAGGCCTGTTGTCTTTGCCATACCCAAACAGATGCGAGGGATTATCAGCCGAAGTCAGGACGCACTTCACGCCGCGCAGATTCTTCGCGCGCGATATGTCAATGTTCACTATCTTTGCGTGAGGATAGCGGGAATATAAAATTCTGCCATGCAACATCCCGGGCAAGCGGACATCGTGTCCGTAAGTGGCTTTGCCGGTAGCTTTCGCAGAGGCGTCCATCTTGGGGACGCGTTGACCAATTATCTGAGCGGATGGATTCGTCATGATCCTTCTCCAGCTACGCTCATCACCGCTTCTACGATTTTGACGTATCCGGTGCAGCGGCACAAATTGCCCGAAAGCCATGCACGCACTTCTTCTTCTGTCGGGTGCGGATTCTCCTTAAGCAGGGACACCGCGTTCATCACAAATCCCGGCGTGCAAAAGCCGCACTGAATGCCGCCTTTTTCGATCAAGGCGCGTTGGATGGCGTGAAGTTGGCCGTCCGCCATGAGTCCTTCCACGGTCAGCACGTCGGCTCCATCCCAATCGGCGGTCAGCATCATACAGGATGTTACGGGGAGTCCGTTCACCAACACCGTGCATGCCCCGCAATCGCCAGAGTCGCAGCCGCGGTGCGCTCCCAAGAGTCCCAAGTCGTTGCGCAGTACATCCAACAGGGTGCGGCGGGTATCAATATATAGTTCGTGGGTATCGCCATTGACGTTGAGCGTAATCAGAGTTTTCATTGGATTGACTTAATGCCTCGTTTCAATAGAACTTCCACCATGCGCCGCCGATACCAGGCCGCACCTCGCACATCGTCAATCGGAGAGCATTCCTGCGCGGCAGTTTTGGCGGCTTGGAGGATACGCTTATCGGTGAGAGTCTGCCCCGCTAATATTTCTTCGCTTTGATGGGCGCACAAAGGCACGGGCGCAACAGCGCCAAGAACCACTCTCGCCTCGCGGCACACATCGCCCTCCAGCAAAATTCGCACCGCGACGCCGACCACGGCGATATCCATATAAGCTCGCGGGGAGTGCTTGAGGTAAATGGTCTGGCCCACAGGCGGCGGCAGCGTAATTTCTTTGAGCAATTCCCCGGGTTGCAAAACGGACTTGCCTGGACCCGTGAAAAAATCTGCCAATGGTAGTTGTCTCTCACCCGCTGGACCAATCAGGCTGACCAAAGCGTCCAGCGCAATCAAGGGCGGGGCAAGGTCGGCTGAGGGAGCGGCGTTGCAAAGATTTCCTCCCACTGTGGCAAGACTGCGAATCTGCTCGGAAGCCATGATGTGGGCAGTATGGGCTAGCGCCGGGTAATGTTCAAAGATGATCGGGGAACGGGTGAGTTCTCGAAGCGTTGTCAACGCGCCAAGTTTCAAGCCGTTAGCGGCATCGAATGTAAGACATCGTAGATCCGACAGTCGTTTTATATTGACGACCACATCCGATTTTCGGAGACCGGCCTTCATCTTAAGCAACAGGTCGGTGCCGCCGGCAATCATAGCGGCTTTGCCGTTGTGTTCTGCCAGCAGGGACAAGGCTTCAGAAAGAGTAGTTGGAGAAAAGTGATTGAAGGGACGCATAGGATGATTTTATTTACGCTGAAAAAATTTTCCTGCCTGCCTGATAACCTGTTTCCAACGCCTTCAAATTCAATTCGGCGTTATTTTTAGAAATCTTCTCAACCGTTGCAGTCATTTTTTTTATGGGGATATCGAAAGCGGGGTGGGCTGCGGCAAAGCCAGCCATAATAATATTCGTGATGGAAGCGGAACCTAGTTCAAGCGCGAGACGGCTGGCAGGCAGTCTCATCACCTTGATATTCAACCTGTCGAGGTGATGTCCCACTTCGGAGCGCAAACCATCGTCGGCGTTGACAAAGACCATCCCCGCGCGCCGCAACAAAGCCAGATTTCGGACGGCTTCATTTGCTTCCAGGGCGATCATAAAATCGGCAGTTCCGGACAGGATGAGAGGAGCTTCATCGCCATTGATCTTCAAATGCGAGATCACAGAACCGCCGCGCTGGCTCATCCCGTGCGTTTCGGATACCATTACGGAATGTCCAAGTGTAACTGCAGTTTGAGCGAATAACCGCGTTAGAAAAACAATGCCTTGTCCGCCGTTACCGGTGATAATGAGTTTAATATCCATGAAATATTTATAGGTTAATAGGTCATGTCACTGCGAGGAACGACACTTGCAGTGCAGGTGAGCAGTCTTCCAGTGACAGGGGATTGCTTCATTGCAAAGAGCGCTCCTTGCAATGACATCATGCACGGGAGATTTCCAGTATCTTCGGAATAATAAAACCTTTATGACAGGCGTCAATACACTGCCCGCAATCAACACAGATGCTGTAATCAATATCCACGCGGCTTTTATCGGGACGCAGGACAAGCGCCGGGCACTCGAAAGCTTCCGTGCAGTAACGACATCCGTCGCATTCTTCCGTAATCACGACCGGAACCGGGTGTTCTAATATCGGACTCTGATCATATAACGTGCAGGGACGTTCCGCGATAAGCACGGCCACGCCTCCGTCCGGGGATTGGGCGTGAGCTTGCGCTTCTTTTAATGTTCGGATGAAATCTTCCTGGTCATAAGGATCGGCAACGTTCACGTATCCCACGCCGCACGCGCGCACAAGATCGGGTATGGAAACTTTGCGCGGGGCTTCCATTCTATCCGCAAGATAATCGTTTGCCGCGGTGGGTTGAAAACCGGTCATCGCAGTAGTATGGTTATCGAGGATGAGCAGCACGAACCGCGCCCCAGTGTGGACCGCATTGATCAATGGCGCAACGCCTGAATGTAAAAATGTAGAGTCTCCTATCGTGGCAACTATCGGGCGTTCGTCTTTCACCAGGCGGTTGGCTTGAAAGAAGCCGTTCGCCATGGTGATTGAAGCGCCCATATCTACAAAAGTATCCACTGCCCGCAAGTTCGTTCCCAGCGTATAGCAACCAATATCACCAGGATATATTGCGTTCGGTCCAAAGGTGCGCTTCATGGCAAAGAAGGCGGAGCGGTGCGAACAACCCGGACACAAACGAGGAGGCTTTACCGGCAAAGGGAGTCCCTTGATTAGCGCTGCCAGCTCAGGGTCTTCAGGCGGCTGGTTCACTTGATAACCAGCCTCTGACAGGGCTTTGCTCAATACCAGGAAAATCACTTCCGGGGTCAATTCGCCAGCCCCCGGCACACTGCCGTCAAGCCGACCTTTCACATGGCTCCGATCTTGGATTTGAATCTCTATGCAGACGTCCGGCTCCTCGAGCACTATCAAGGTTTCAAATTGAGCGCAGAATGAATTAACCAGTTTTTGAGGCAGTGGAAAAGGCGTGCCAATTTTTAGTATCGGAACCCGCGCTCCCAATTCTTGCAGCGCTTGTTGGGCGGTTTGGAATGCAACACCAGAGGCAATGATTCCCATCGTACCGTTGCTGCTCGCATTAACTACATAATTGAGCGGAGAATCGGAAAATTCATCCGCAATATCTTTCAGCTTTTTGTTGAGCTCAACATGCAGCAGATTGCGGAATTTTGGCGTGGCTGTCCAACGCGGCGGATCTCGATGGAATTTAACAGAGGGTATCCCATCGTCGGGTTCATGAGCGCCATCAATAGACAGGCTCTGTACCGCATGACACAAGCGCGTTGTAGGGCGCAGGATAACAGGAATTTTGTATCGTTCAGAGAGTGCGAATGCGTCTTTTATCACTTCTCGCGCCTCGGCAGGGGTGGAAGGATCGAAGACAGGTATCTTGGCGACAAGAGCCATTAAACGCGAATCTTGCTCGGTCTGGGATGAGTGGGGACCGGGGTCGTCAGCAGAAATAACGACAAACCCGCCCTTCACGCCGGTATATGCGGCGCTAAAGAGCGGATCTGAGGCGACATTCAATCCTACTTGCTTCATTGTTACAACAGCCCGCAGACCGGTCCAACTGGCGGCTAAGGCAATCTCGAACGCCACTTTTTCATTAATAGACCATTCCGTGTACACATCCCTCTTAAGGCGCTTCTTATGCTTCATAACCCCGGCCAGAATTTCGGAACTTGGCGTCCCCGGGTAGGCTGTCACCACACGACAACCATTTTCTATGATTCCTATCGCGATTGCTTCGTTTCCTAATATCGGTTGAGAATTCATCTCTTCTCACTCATCTCAATTCAGGGGTACGCATTAGCGCTTATTTTTAAGCGTTCATTCCTCCAGATCCGCAGTTGGAGGAATGAACGAGGTAGGTCTATTACTAAAAAGCAACCTGCGGTAAATTCTTCATGGATTCTGCGATCTTTTCCTCGGGATATTCGAATTTCTCCAGTTTGCCCTTTCTATAATCGTCATACGCTGTCAGGTCAAAGAAGCCGTGACCGGAGAGATTGAAGACGATGACCTTGCTCTTGCCTTCTTCCTTGGCTTTCATCGCTTCGTTGATCGCGGCGCGCACCGCGTGGGAGGATTCCGGCGCAGGGAAGAGTCCCTCGGCGCGGGCGAACATCATCGCGCCTTCGAAGGTATCCAACTGGTCAAGGGCGATGGCTTCGACATGACCGCTGTCAACCAGCGCGGAGACATGTGGCGCCATGCCATGATAGCGCAAGCCGCCTGCGTGAATTCCCTGCGGGACGAAATCGTGTCCGAGCGTGTGCATTTTGACGATGGGCGCCATTTGGGCGGTATCGCCGTAATCGAAGGCGTATTTGCCTTTGGTCAGGGTCGGGCAGGCGGTCGGCTCGACAGCGACAATCCGCGTTTTCTTGCCGTTGGTCAGGTTTTGGTGAATGAAGGGGAATGCGATTCCGGCGAAATTACTGCCGCCGCCCACGCAGCCAATCACCACGTCGGGATATTCGCCCGCCATTTCCATCTGCTTTAACGCTTCCTGCCCGATGATGGTCTGGTGCATTAAGACGGGACCCAATACCGAACCGAGTGAATATTTGTATTTGCCGTTGGATGTCGCTGCTGCCTCAACCGCTTCGGAGATGGCCATGCCAAGCGAGCCCGGGGTATCCGGATACATTTCCTGCATTTTGCGCCCGTAGTTGGTTTGGTCCGAGGGACTGGCGACGACGCTTGACCCAAAACTTTCCATGATGATACGGCGGTACGGTTTTTGGTGATAGGAAACTTTCACCATGTAAACGTGACATTCCAAACCAAACATATTAGTCGCCATCGCGAGCGCCGTTCCCCATTGTCCCGCCCCGGTTTCGGTCGTGAATCCCACACAGCCTTCCTGTTTGGCGTAAAACGCCTGCGGGACGGACGTGTTGGCTTTGTGCGACCCGACAGGGGAAGCGCCTTCGTATTTGTAGTAGATGTGGGCAGGAGTATCGAGAGCTTTTTCGAGACGGCGGGCGCGGATGAGCGGGGTGGGTCGCCAGAGTTTATAAATCTCCCGCACTTCTTCGGGGATATCAACCCAGCGGTCCATGCTGACCGCTTCCTGGATGAAGCGCATGGGGAAAAGAACAGACAAGAACTCCGGCGTAACCGGTTCCTTGGTTTGCGGGTTTAGCACCGCGTTCCAGGCTGTCTTCGCCGGGTCAACCGGCATGTCCGGGTTGATGTTATACCAGGACGTTGGCAAGTCATTTTCGGAAAGATTGTACTTATACTGATCGCTCATGGGTGCTCTCCTTTGGTTAACTAGGTTTTTTGAAGACGACAGGGTTGTTGATCTATTTATCCATATAATCCATAAATCTCTCCTATCCATTTACAAAACATTATCTTTTAGTTACCAGAACACGACAACTTATTTAATCCGAAGTGGATTCCCCCCGCCGTGTTGCATATTGGGCGGCAAATCTATCCAATTCGATTTGCTGACTCAACGCAAGTTCAATCAAGGTTTTGATGATCGAATACAAATAGGAGCCGAAATGGGAATTCGAGCGCGCCAATTCAATGGTTGTGTTGCGCATTTTTAGCGGTAACATCCCTGCCACATGAACAATTTCTTCTGGAAATAAATCTGGAAATGATCTAGTACCTTTCCCCCCGCTTCACGACAACGCTTCACCGTCGGAAAATCGGTGTCTTCCACCAACTCCCGACATTCCGCGATGATTCCATCCAATGACTGACCCTGCCACTTCTCGAATAATCGTAAAGTCATGCAGAACCTCCAAATGTGAGGAAATTTAACGTCTGGAAAATATATCTCACTTTTGTAGCGCAATGTCAGAAGAGTGAGATATGTTTAGTATAAGACCTTTTTTGGATTTGTCAACTTAAAATTTAACAGGGAGTCTTCTATGGCCCTTATTACGGATAAAGTCTATTCAGGACTTTCGCATGTCCTTCGGGAGTGCGGTGAGAATCTCTGATTTCGGGGTAGAGACCCTTCGCTAACGCTCAGGGTGACATGAAAAACCGAAATTGAGCGAAAGTCCTACTATTGTATAATGATGGAACATATTTTATAAAAGGAGAAAAATGATGAAAAAGTATGGAGTTTTCCTTGCGATCCTGGCTTTGGTTTTTGCCTCGCTTGCCTGCCAGTCGGTGATGGGCGGCGGCAATGATGTTGACCAGATCGAAAGCCTGCCCACCGAAGTTAATACGGACGATCTTCCCACGGCCCCGCCTGGATCTTCGGACGATACCGGTTCCCCCTCTGGAGGTGATTCTGAATTCCCGATGCCTGACGATGCAAAGAATATCGTCAGCGTGGCTGGGACGGTGAATTACCAAACCAACCTAAGCCTGGAAGAAGCGATGGCTTTTTATCGCGATTATTACGGCAAGCAGGGCTTCACGGAGCGCGAGTTGTTGACCACCGTCACGGATGGCGTTTTCAGTTTTGTCTTTGACGGCGATGCAAGCGGAAAGGCCATTGTGATTCAAGGCGTTGACCTTGGCGACGGCAGTGTAAACGTGAATATTTCCCTCCAAGATATTTAACGGTTCCAACAAAAAGAGCCGACGCCATCAAAGCGCCGGCTCTTTTTCTATTTCCACATCCACCCATTTTCTGAGGGAATTGACCAGGAATATTTTTGAGCATTTGTACAACTCATCTTTGTGAATGATCCGTTCTTTAACCTGATTCGTTTCAAGCAGGTGCGCCCTGAATGTTCCAGCCAATAGACCGCAGGGGATGGGCGGTGTGAACAATTCTCCATTTATTTCAACCACCAGATTGCCAATTGTGAATTCGGTTAATTCATTCCTTTCGTTATACAGTAAAACATCACTGTAAACTTGATAGACGATCAACGCATTATTGTAAACCTCACGCCGGGTCGTTTTGTGATATAGAAAAACTTCCCCTGAATTAACAGGCTCTTTTGCCAGACAAACTTTGTAGGGTCTTTTCCCAGACTGAAAACTTATCACTTCTTTGTCTAAACCGCCAAGCCTGCTCAACGAAACTTTAACCCTTTGCGGAGAAGTGAAGGCGCTGGCCAGTTCATCAAGGAACTCTTCCATTGATTCTCTTGAATACGGAAACCCAAAATACTCTGCCGAATCCCGCATTCGTTCGAGATGTTTCTCCAGCAGGAAATACCCATCCTGTGGAGTCCATAATAGGGTTTCAAAGAGGGAAAATTCACTTGGGCGTTCCGTCAACACACGAGACTTGAGCAAAGCCTCGCTGTATTCATCCGCGCTGGTCGAGTCCCAGACGATTCCGCCGCCCACGCCGTATTCCGCCTGCTGTTTTGTTTTGTCAATCAACGCGGTACGGATGGCGACGTTGAATTGCGCTTTGCGGTTCGGGGAAATATATCCGATACTGCCTGTGTAAATCTTGCGCGGGGTTGTTTCCAGTTCTGCAATGATTTTCATCGTGCTGACCTTGGGCGCCCCCGTGATGGACGCGCACGGAAACAACGCCGAAAATATTTCCGTCAGCGATGCGTTTGTCTTCGCCTGCACGGTGGAAGTCATTTGAAAAAGCGTTGGGTATTTTTCCACCGTGAACAAATCGGGGACTTGCACACTGCCAATTTCAGCAATTCGCCCAAGATCATTGCGAACCATATCCACGATCATCACATTCTCGGCGCGGTTCTTAATTGAATTACGAAGCCACTCAGCTTGCTCCTGGTCTTCTGTGGTTGTTCTTCCGCGCTTTACCGTCCCTTTCATGGGGCGGCTGAAAATTCTATCCCCGTCCAGTTTAAAAAATAATTCAGGCGAAGCCGAACAGACTTCCCAATCGCCGATGTCTAAAAATGCCGCATATTTATTTTGCGATTTTGCAAGATGCAGGAACAACTGCCACCCCAGCGCATCCGTTTTTATCTGCGATTGATTGGAAGAGTCTGCTGACAACCGCATCGTGTAATTGACCTGGTAGGTCTGCCCCTGCGCAATCCACTCCTTCACGACTCGAATTGCGTTGTTGTAAATTTCCTTTTCAACATTGGGCTGCCAATTCAAAGGCGCAAAACCTGCAAAGTCTTTAAAGACCTCGCAGGTTTCCAATACGCGCGGCGCATTATACAACCCAAACCATGCCAGTGGAAATCCCTCCGCCTTCACCACCTGCAAGGCATTATCAAACGCGGGCGCGGCCTCGTAGCTGACAAAACCAGCCGCGTGCCAGCCGTGTTTGGCAATCAGCCTTTCCACTTCCTCCAGGCTTTTGCGAACCTCGTTAATGTTCTCGGTTACAATCACGCGATGCGGATGGGTAAATTGCAGCCACGCATCACCGTTCTTCAGAATTACATCGCCAATCAAAGAAACCTCACATGAAAAAACTTTTTTCAATTGTACCGCGCTGGTTTCCCGCTCTGCTGGTCATGCTTGTTATTTTCGCCTTCTCTTCGCGCCCCAGCGAAGACCTCCCACACTTTTTTAGCTGGGATTACTTCATCAAAAAAGGCGCTCATGCCGTTGGGTATGGTTTGCTTGCCTTGTCCTACTTGCACCTCTTCAACCGGAATAAAAAACAGTACTGGCCTGCCTGGCTGTTGGCGGTGTTGTATTCCGCCACCGATGAATTCCACCAGTCCTTTGTGCCTGGGCGTCACGCAGCCCTCACCGACGTTTTGATTTTCGACAACCTCGGTGCGATCATCGCTCTCACAGCTCATTATTGGGCTTGTCATCCTGAGCGAAGCGAAGGATCTCGGACATAATTTTTTAGAGACTCTTCGCTACACTCAGAGTGACACAAAGGAGAAACCATGAAAAAGAAGATCAACCGACGTGACTTTTTACGCATCGCATCCATTGGGACAGCTTCTGCCATTGCCTTATCTTGTGGATTCATCGAAGAGCCGCTTCCATTTCTGACCGAGGAGCCTGATACCATGCCAACTGACATTTCCCAACCCGATTCATCCGCCCGCGAAGCCGAAGTACTTGTCATCGGCGCGGGGATGTCTGGCCTTGCCGCCGCCCGCACCCTTGCGGACAAAGGCGTGAGCGTCATCGTCCTCGAAGCGCGAGACCGCATCGGTGGCCGCACATGGACAGACTCATCCCTTGGCATTCCGCTCGACCTCGGCGCATCCTGGATTCACGGAATCAAAAATAACCCGATGACCGACCTCGCCAAACGCTTTGGCGCAAATACCATCCCAACGGATTACGAGAACGGCATTCTGTTTGACTCCGACGGAAGCGAAATATCAGACTCGGAGTATGCCGAGATCGAAGACCTGTTTGAATCTATCTATGAAGAAGTGGCGGCCATGCAGGAGGAGACAGACGACGACATGTCTCTCCAGCAAGCCTTCGATGAAGTTATTGCAGAGCGCAACCTTTCCAATGACGAACTGCGTAAACTTCAATTCTACGTTCATCAGGAAACTGCTTTGGAATACGGCGCAGACCCAGCGGACTTGTCCCTTTGGGAGTGGGATCAGGATGAGATCTTCGGCGGCAAGGATGTGGTCTTTCCCAACGGCTACAGCCAGATCACGAATGGACTCGCACAAAGATTGGACATCCGTTTGAACGAAAAAGTGACGCGCATCTCCCACGGCGCAGATGGCGTGGAAGTGGAAACTTCGTCAGGTGTGTTTGGCGGGGAAAAAGCTATCGTCACGCTTCCGCTTGGGGTGTTGAAGCAGGCGTCCGTTAAGTTTGAGCCGTCTCTTCCAGCGTCGAAACAATCCGCAATAGACCGACTCGCCATGGGCGTGTTGAATAAAGTTTATTTGAAATTCCCCAAAATTTTTTGGAATGAGGAGATCGAGAATTTTGGCTATCTTGGCGAAACGCTGGGCGAGTGGTCGGACTGGATGAGTTTTGTGCCGTACGTGGGCGCGCCCGTGCTGATGGCATTTCATGGCGGCGCGAAAGGTTTTGCAATTGAAGAACTTTCGGATGATGCGATCATTGCGGGTGCGATGAAGACGCTGCGCGTTATTTATGGCGATGCGATTCCCGAACCCGAAGGCTTTCTCATCACGCGCTGGGGCAAAGATCCGTTTGCGTTCGGCGCGTATTCGCACATCCCGCCCTTCGCCAGCGGTGACGATTACGACGCGCTCTTTGAGCCAGTGGATGATGTTCTGTATTTTGCGGGAGAGGCAACCTCACGCGAGTATCCCGCCACTCAACATGGCGCGTATCTGACTGGCGTTGCGGCGGCAGATGAAATTTTGTAGGTCACGTTTTCAACGTGACAGATTTGCAAAACAAAAACGTGCGGGACAAAACTGTCCCGCACGTTACTGATTACTGTCAACTGATCACTTTCCTCAGCGCTTACTCAAACTCGATCTCGATCTCTTCGTCGTCTTTCCAATCGCCCATTTTCTCGAATTCGATTTCTCCGAACAATTCATTTTGAACCGCGGTGATGTGATAGCGTTTAATTAATTCGAGCATTGCCAAAAATGTCACTACAATTTCGATGCGGGTGGATTTGTCTGTAATCAATCCGCTGAAGGTCATGCGCTGGATGTGCTTCATCGTCTTGGTGATGTATTCGATCTTCTCGCGGATGGTCACACGCGGCGCGCTGATGATGACGCCGAGCGGCTTTTTATCTATGCCTTTGGAAAATCCTGACTCGGCGGCCGCGAGCAAACCTTCCAATGTTAAGTTTGAAAGATCAAGTTTGGCTTCCACTTTGGGCGGCGGCGCAACACGCAGATGGGTACGCAGGTTATTTTCCTGCCTCTCCACCAGCCAGCCCGCAATTTCCTTGTAGCGTTTGTAAAGTTTTAGCTGGTCAATTAATTCCGTGCCTGGGTCTTCTTCACCTGGTTCGCGCTCAGGCGGGCGCGGCAGCAACGCTTCCGATTTGATCTGCAACAGCTTCGCCGCAATGACAAGAAATGTTGAAATTTCATCAGGCATCAACTGTTCCAGCCCATGCAAATACGACAGGTACTGGTCTGTCACAGTTGCGAGCGAGATGGCGGTAATATCCAGTTCAGCATGTTCGATCAGGGTAAGCAAAAGATCAAGCGGCCCCTCGTACACCGAGGTCTGCACTTTATAACCGCCAATTTGATGTCCCAAAATGTTATCCATAGCGCGCGAATTATACCAGTGTATAATCCCCGCCATGTCGAAACTAACTCACATTGACGAACACGGTCAGGCCAACATGGTGGATGTTGGTCACAAGCCCGATACCGAGCGAACTGCCGTTGCGCGCGGCGAAGTTCATATGAAAAAGGAGACATTGGATTTGATCCGTGCGGGGCAAATCAAAAAAGGCGATGTGTTAACCGTGGCGCAAATCGCGGGCATCACCGCCTCAAAACGGACCTCGGACCTGATTCCGTTATGTCATCCTCTGCCACTCTCGAAGATTGATGTGGCCCTTGCTCTCGACGATTCCCTGCCAGGCGTTGTCATCACCGCCACCGTCAAAGTGACTGGCAAGACTGGCGTCGAAATGGAAGCGTTGATGGCTGTCTCTGTCGCTGCGCTGACGGTCTACGACATGGCAAAAGCCGTCGAAAAGACCATGAAGATTCAGAATATCCGCCTTGTGGAAAAACATGGCGGTCAATCTGGCGATGTGGTGAATGAATAAGCCGCGACCATGTCACCCTGAGCGATAGCGACACTTGCGCCGCGCGCCAGCGTCGCTTCGCTCACATCGTCCCGATATCCTTCGGGAGAATGACATCTTAACTGATGTTACGCACCGTCCCGAAGGTTTGACTGGAAAGCAAGCCTGAATTA
>CAKKRM010000125.1 GCA_919902735.1 Anaerolineales bacterium
CGTCCCCGAATGGGGAACGACATCACTTTTTCTCAAAACTGCGTAACATCAGTTATTAAACCAGCATCATGTTTTTCAACGGCAGTGCGACTATTGTACCGTAGACGTAAGTCGGATTGACAATCCGACCTACACAAACACCCTCGGCACACGCGCGCTGATACTCGTCATCACTTCATATTCGTTCGTGCCCGCCCAATCGGCAAACTCCTCCGCAGTGATTCCGCCGCCAAGCAAAGTCACCTCATCCCCCGCCTTTACATCATCCGCACCCACATCCACCATGAACTGATCCATGCAGATGCGCCCCACCTGCGAATATGATTTCCCATGGATGACGACCCGCGCCTGATTCGTCATACGACGAAAATATCCATCCGCATAGCCGCATGGGATGGTGACGATACGCTTCGGACTCCCTTCAACCTGCCACAACGATCCATAGCTGACGCTCCGCCCGGGCAGTGTGATCTTGCTATAAGCCACTTGTGATTTCCATGTGAGCGCAGGCTTCACATCAATCTTCTTCCCGATGTCACGCGCGGGGTACACGCCGTAAAACAAAACGCCGGGCCGCACCAGATCCAAGTGCGCCTCGGGCAGATTCAAAATCCCGCCCGAATTGCAGACGTGGCGCATGGGCATCGGCAGGCTGTTCTTTTCGTAGAAACGCAGTACTTCCTGAAAGCGTTCGAGTTGAAGGGAGGCCGCTGTCATTGCGAGATGGCGCTCGTCCGACGAAGCAATCTCCTGCAAAGTTCGGGATTGCTTCGTCGGGGCAAACACCCTCCTCGCAATGACGGGGGCAACCTCAGAATTCGCCAAATGAGTATAAATCCCTTCCACTTCCAGGTGACTGCACGCAAGGGACTTTTCGAGAAATTCCCCGGCTTCGTATTCGTGAAGGCCCACCCGCTCCATGCCTGTGTCGATCTTCAAGTGGACTTTGAGTCGCTTACGGGTGGATTCTGCCAATTGATCGGCAGCAGTTAACAGGTCAAAGGAAGAGGCGGTGAGGGTTAAGTCATGTTCAAAAAATAATGGCAACTGCTCGATGAAAATCCCGCCTGCAACGAGAATCGGTTTGGTGAGGCCGAGTTCGCGCAGTTGAATGGCTTCCTCCACCAGCGCCACGCCGAAATAATCCACGAAGGGTTCGATGAAGGGCGCGACGCCTTCGAGGCCATGCCCATACGCATTGGCTTTGACCATCGTCATCACCTTCGCGGGCGCGACATGCGCGCGGATGGCTTCGATATTTTGTTTGAGTTGGTTGAGGTTGATTTCGAGATAGGTTGGTCTCATAAACATTTCCATAAAAAAATAAGTGGACGGCTTGCGCCGTCCACTTATTTTACTTTAAACCTTCGCCCCCTACCTTCTCGCAAGCAGGCGAAGAGGGTCTTAACGCCACGCGCCCAAAATGGCGCCAAACAGAATGAAGTTGACAAGGTGGTTGCCCACTTCAATGGCCCATATCTTTAATCCGTGGCCTGCAAAAAGCTTGTTGACCAGGTATGTGGGCGCGATAAAGCCGAGCCAGAGCATAAAGCCAGCGGTTGCGCCGGAAGCAAGGCTCGCGCCGCCGCTCAGGCTGCCCATGGCTGTGACCATCAGGGACATAAACACGGCCTGGATAAATGACGCGAGCACGGTCAACGCCCAGGTCATGCCCATGTTTTCCATGCCGGGTTGCTCACGGCCTGCCCCGACCACCTTCCACCAGGCAGGGAAGAAAGTCTTTGGGTTATACCAAAGCGACCCGCTCACCATGCTGACGACAACACAGGCAACAACCGCCAGCCAATTGATAGAACTAAAATCCATTTCAGCCTCCATTTCTAAAGTTGATCGGCGCGCGCCAATCTTGTAAAGATTACAACCCGAATATTTGTTCTAAGATACGGGAAAAGATGGGAACGCGCGTACAACATGCCGGGGATAGATGTGGTTCATTTTTGTTTCAGCAACCTCGCTGAATTTCCCATAATACCAATATCAGGCAGGGACTGCGCGGCGGCGGCAAGAACGGGCGGGAGGATTCCAAATGCCGCCAGGGATAATCCAATGATGTTGTAAAACGTGGTGAATGCCAGGTTCATTTTGACGATCCGCATGGTGCGTCGAGCGATACGCAACGCCTCTGGCACCAAATTCCAGTCTTCGCGCATGAGGGCGATGTGGGCGGCTTCGATGGCAACGTCTGTTCCAGCCGCGCCCATTGCGATGCCCACATCCGCCTGGGCGAGCGCGGGCGCGTCGTTCACGCCATCGCCAACCATGACGACAATATGCCCTTTCGATTGAAATTCTTTTACCACGTCAATTTTATTTTCGGGCAGAAGGTTGGCGCGGTAGGAAACGCCCAATTTTTCTGCGAGTGTCGCGGCGGTTCTTTCATTGTCACCAGTGAGCAATTCGATGTGACGAATGCCCAAGGCGCGGACGGCTTCAAGCGCGGCGGGGACCTCTGCACGTAACGTGTCTGCGGCGGCAAGAATGCCGACCAGTTGATCGTTGCTTTCCAAAAACAGGAGCGTTTTTCCCTGTAACTCAAGGCCAGCGGCAATGGCTGTTGTTTCAGCGGCAGGGATCATGCGGCGATTGCCTACTGCAATCCGCTGTTGATTGATAATGGCGCGCACTCCCAGACCAGGTACTGCTTCAAATTCCTGCGGTTCGAGGAGGGAAATATTTTCATCACGAGCAAGAGTGCGGACTGCTTCTGCAAGCGGATGTTCTGAATAGCGTTCCGCAGATGCGGCGAGAGTCAATGTTTCAATTCTGGAAAGACCGTTAAGCGGCACTACATCTGTGACTCGCGGCTGACCGAGGGTGAGCGTGCCTGTCTTATCCACCAATAACACATCAGCACGCGCAAGCAATTCAAGATATTTGCCGCCCTTGATGAGCAGTCCGCGTTTGGCGCTTGCGCCCACGGATGCGAGCATGGCAACTGGCGTTGCAAGCGCGAAAGAGCATGAACACGCTACGAGTAAGACTGCCGCAGTTGATAATGGGTTGCGGCTGATGAGGAAAGTCAGCGCGGCGATGACGGCGACCACTGGCAGATACCACGCGCTGAATTTATCGGCGATGCGTTGAACGTCGGCGCGATGCGCTTCCGCCTCCTCCACCATTTTGACCACGCGCCCGAAGGTTGTATCTACGCCGATACGTTCGGCGCGAATTCGCAGACTGCCGAGTTTGGCAATGGTGGCGGCAAATACATGAGTTCCACTGGCGGCTTCGACGGGCATGGATTCGCCTGTAATCGCAGATTGATCTATGGTTGCCTGCCCGCTGATTACTACCCCGTCCACCGCGATCTTTTCGCCTGGACGCACAATGACCGTTTCTCCGAGATTCACTTCGCTGACAGGAACATCCACTTCCGCGCCGTCACTCTCCACGCGGGCAGTTTGCGGCGCAAGCGCGGTCAATTCCTTGACGGCACGGCGGGCGCTTTCGGTGGTGAAGTTTTCGACATAATCGCCGATACGCATGAAGATGACCACCAGCGCTGCCGTCACCCACTGACCCACCGCGAGCGCGGCAATGACTCCCAGAGTCATCAGGGTATGTGAAATAACCTGTCGCCTGAGCGTGGCGCGGATGACATTCAGAAATACTGGATAACCACCCGCGACAACAAGAACCAGCCCCAGCGGGAAGGGGACGCGCTCATTCAGGAAATCGAACAGCCCCATCCCTTCGCCAAAGATGACGACACTGAGAATGATGGCGAAAACACTGACCAGCAGGACAGTTAATCGGCGGTTGAAACTGTCCATCGAAACGGGAGCAGGCTGGGGGGAGTCGGAGGCGGGTACGTCATATCCCGCAGATTGAACGGCGGCGCGAATATCGGGGAGTTCCACCAGGGCGGGGTCGAGTCGCACAATCGCTTTTTCAGTGGCGAGAAAAACATCGACCGATTGCACGCCAGGAATTTTTTCAATGGCATGTTGAACGTGTTGAGTGCATTCGGCGCAGTCCATGCCAGAGATGGGAATTTCGAGTATGTGTATTTGATTCATCAGAGCGTTCCTCCACACTGCAGCGCGTGCATTCATAAACGCCGCGCATCATTCAAAGTTATTTGGGCCGGAAGCGGGATACTTGCAGGGCGTCATGCAAAACTTCCCGCGCAAAAGGGGTAACTCTGGAGTCGGGCAGCAAGCTGCCCGACTCCAGAGTTAAGTCGCTGCCCGTATATCTTTCAAATTCAACTGATAGCTCATGCGCCCGTTGTATTCATTCGTCTCGTAGGTGAATAAAATATCCACACGCGGGGGCAGGTTGTTGTGCCAGTGACCGAGCTTGAAACCGATGGCATCGTGCGAGAATTTATTTTCATCTTCAAGCGCTAACTTCAAATGCTTGGCATCCGCGCCAACGGTGCGCGAACTTTTGACTTTGACTCCGCGCGCCACAAAGGAAGCTTCGCGATTTCCATAGCCTGTTGGCTCGAGAAAGCGTAGACATTTTTCATAGAGGTCAGGGCGGATATCGACAAGAGAAACTTCCGCATCTGCCGTAACCGTGGGCCTGAGGTCTTCGTGAGATAGTTTTTCCTTCGCTATGGCTTTTAACCGCTCCACCAACGCTGACAGATTTTCGTTTTTGACGGTAAACCCTGCCGCCGCCGCATGTCCCCCATGACGAACAAGTAAATCCGCGCATTGGTCGAGCGCATCGGTAATGTGGAATTCAGGGATCGAGCGGCAAGAGCCACGAGTCTCATCCACGCCTTTGGATGCAACGATGGCGGGGCGGTAGTAGGTGTCTGTCAGGCGGGAGGCGGCGAGGCCAACCACACCTGAGTTGAAATCTTCATGTGCGGCAAAAAGGAGATAAGCATGGGGGTCGTCGCTCATGGCGATTTCTTCGGCCTTTTTTTGCATATCGCGGGTGATGCGCTGTCGTTCGCGGTTTTGCATGTCGAGCAGTTGGGCAAGTTCGCCCGCTTTGGATACGTTGGTGGTGGTCAACAATTCAAAAGCGGCGAGCGCTTCTTTTAACCTGCCTGCCGCGTTCAAGCGCGGGCCGAGCATGAAGCCGATATGCCCCGCGTTGACCTTTGCCAGCGCCAGTTCGGAAACCGCCGCAAGAGAGAATAATCCCTGGCGCGTGGTTTGCCGCATTTGCTTAAGTCCTCTGCGCACGAGCACACGATTTTCGCCAACGAGCGGAGCGAGGTCAGCAACGGTGCCGAGGGCAACAAGGTCAAGCAATGAATCAAGGCTGAAGGCTGAAGGCTTGTCCTGAGCATTGTCGAAGGGCTGAAGGCTGAATAATGCTTCCGCAATTTTGTAGGCAATGCCAACGCCAGCTAAGTCTTTATCGGGATAGACATCCCTGTGTTGTTTGGGGTTGATGACGGCGAGGGCGGGGGGCAGGTTTTCTCCGTCAGGATGGTGGTGGTCGCTGATAATGAGGTCCAGGCCAATGGTCCGCGCATGATGCGCTTCACCTGGCGAGCGGATGCCGCAGTCTACGGTGATGACGAGTTTGACTCCGTCTGCTTGCAGTTCATCCAAGGCGTTGTTATTTAATCCGTAGCCTTCTTCAAAACGGTTGGGGATGTAGCCGCGCACGTCTGCATTTAAATATTTCAAGGCTTCCACGAGCAAGGCCGTGGCAGTAACTCCGTCCACATCATAATCGCCATAGACGGCGATGGGTTCGTTGTTTTTGATGGCGCATTGGATGCGTTCGACTGCGGCGCTCATGCCTGTCATTTGGTATGGATCGGTGTTGGCGCTGGGCTTGGCGTTGAGGTAGGCGCGCGCGTCAGCGTCTGTGGCGTAGCCGCGGTTGAAGAGGATTTGCCTCAAAACGGGTGGAAATTTCGATAGTTCAGAATCAGCTTCGGGCGTGATGCGAGGCGGGATGATCCAGCGTTTGGTGTTCGGTGTGTTTGATGTCATGTTTAATAAGGTGAGTATACCGCTTGCCTTATAAATCAGTCGACCTTTCGATTGGCTTTGCAAGTCAAAATTCATACTCCAGGTTTGGTTAATTATCGGCGCTCTGTAAACGTTCCATCAATCGCATGGAAGGGTGTTGTATAATCCATTCAAGTTGAAGGAGTACCAATGAAGCCGCTGGCGCCCGATGAAAAAACTGCCCTGGTGATGTTGTACACGCATAACATGCTCGCGCGCGGGGAGATCGTGATCAAGGAAAGTTTGCGTGTGAGTCTCTGGCTGCGCACGCAGGGTGTGCCAAATTATATTCAGGTACACAACCCCAATGTGATTCTATTCGGGGGAACGCCGCCGAAGTCGTTTGCTTATTCCGAGATATTTATTCCAACGGCGGAAGTGATCGCGTTTCACCTTGCGCCGCCCGCGCAGGATATGCTGGATTATGATGCCACTGAACAGAACCGTAGAATGCAGTCAGTGGAAATGCTGGTGGGTTCCTTTATGCTTAAAGCAAAATTGCGAATTTCAGCGCAGACAGAGGTGGCAACCTATTTGGATGTTTCACACTCCACCTGGTTGTCTGTTTATGAGGCGGAGATCACCAATCCATATCTGCCGAAGTTCAATACGTATGTGCCGATGCTGCTGGTGAACCCAAACCATGTCAGTTTTGGGATGGCGTAATTGAGTTTGTTCGAATGGAATTTACACTTTCGACCCCCGCTTTGTTATTCCCAACCGTCTCATTATTGATGCTGGCGTACACCAACCGCTTTTTGACGCTGGCTACCATCATCCGTAATTTGCGGGATCGTTATATGAACGACCGTGAAGACAGCCTGCTTCCGCAGATCAAAAATTTACGGTATCGGGTGTATCTCATCCGTAACATGCAGATTTTTGGGGTGTTGAGCCTGCTCTTTTGCGTGACGAGCATGTTCGCACTTTTCGCGGGCTGGGCGGCAGGCGGGAAGTGGAGCTTCGCGCTTGCGCTGGCGCTGATGATCGTTTCGATGCTTATTTCCCTGCGCGAATTGCAGGTTTCCGTGGGCGCATTGGATCTGTTGCTGACGGATTTGGAGGAGCAGGAGAGACTGGGATAGGCAATGATCGTGATGTGAATATGTTATGCAAGAGATCGGGAGACGATGATGGAACTGACGCCGAGGTTAATCGAACATAAAATAAAAGCCCGCCTGCGAAGATTGATTTCGAGGCGGGCCATGTTTTTGATTATTTTCTATCTCTGATAGGTAATGTATTCGTAGCTTTCCTGAATATTGTTATCGAAGTCCACGGCGTAGAAGCCAATGGCATATTCGCCGTCCACCGGATAGCGCGACTCGAACCAGAAACCCTGTTCGCCATAGGTGAAGATGTCACCGCTCAATGAATAATCGAAATAGGATTCTTCATTCTCGTTGAAGTAATAGGATTGAACATAATCCTGGAATGTGTCGCCAATTTGCGGGGTGATGGCAACGGCTGTGGCAACGCCATCGCCGTCGGGGTCTGGCAGGGCGAAAATATTGAGCAGGTTGCCGTCCGGGTCAAAGACCAGTTTTGCATCCACAGGAGTGACGCTATTAATCGGAGTATATTGCCCATAAAGGGAATAGGTTGTCAGGCCATCTGCGCTGTAATATTCTTCTGGCTCAAACAAGGCGAACTCTTCCTTTTGACCGTCCATGAGAACGTAGAGACTCGGGTTCCATTCATATTCAACCTGAATGGGGCTGGGGCCATAATCCGGGGCGCTGACGCCGCCAATGGTGGTCATCTGCGGGGCAATGACAAAGGAAATGTCACCCACCCAATAGGCGTCTGCATCCGGGTTGTAAAAGTAGAGGATGAAGTAAATGTATGAAACATTTCCGTTTACCGTTGTTGTTAATGTAAGCTTCTCATCCCCCGTAAGTACAGCATCCGAGAGTTGGATCGGCGCAACACTGAGTTCCGATGCGCCCGGCGCAACAATGGCGCTGGTGCGATTGGGTTCAAAGGCTTGCCCCTGCTCCGGGATGAAGGTCTGGCCTGTGTAATGGAAAGCCAGGAACTCATCCCATGAGGATTGCTCAAGGAAACTGGCAGCGTCAATTCCATAGCGGAGCGGCGCTTCGTCGCTGAATTCCGTAAAAACGTAAATATCAGAAATGGGGAAATGGAAGGAAATGCCATAGGAACCCGCCATGCCAGCGCCATGCTTTTCGGCAACAACTGCGTTGCCGGCGGCGGTACGCAGTTGTTCGTTGGCCTGCACAATGGCGGGGTCGTTCGTGGTGGCCATGATCTCGGCAAAATTGACCAGGTCTATGTAAGGGGAAGGCAGGCGCTCGTCAAAAACAGTGTAGTAGCTGCGTGTGTATTGGCGTCCCTGCGCCACCCATTCCTGATCTACTGCCGCCAGGGTGGAAATGAACTGGTTCATGGCGCTGATAAGTTCGGGCACACGTGCGCTATCGATGGCGCTCAAGGTTGTGTCGGCTTCAATTTGAGCGATCTCAACGGACGATCTTGTCATCGTAAGCGCCGTATCTTCAACAATATAAGTGGACACGATATATTCCGAAACTTCGCGCCCGCTCACGGCAGGGTTCTGGGCAAGTTGTTGCAGCCAGGCGGTATATGACCAGCCTGTAGCAGGAATCACTTCCTCTGAAGCGACCATGTAATTCGAATATGGATAAAGCGAACCGAAGACTTCGATCATACCCATCAGGCAGGCGTCAAAGCCGATGATCTCGAATTTCTGTCCGCCCATGGATTGTTGAACCTGCGCAACGGCATTGGTGATTTCAGGCAGGGAGAGCGTGTTACCCGAATCCAGATCCGAAAAGCCTTCCGCCCAGCCCGCGCCATGGTCGGACATGATCAATACATATTTTTTGGCGGGGTATTTTTGAATGGACCACGTAACAAAATCCACCAGGGTTTGCGGGTTGCCCATGTCCGCTTCGCCGATATTTTCAACTACCGGGGAGGTGATGGTAGTCACATCATTATCCCGGGTAACCAGGTAACGGCGGGTATCCGTCCAGTCGCTGTCGCCGTCGAAACCGCCCACCGCGCGGTCCAACTGCACAACAATATTCATCTGCGCATTGGAGCCGACCAGTTCCATCTCATTGACATCAAACCACATGTCGGCTTCCAGGATATCATCATCCGCATCGGCATAAACGATGATGGTCCACTCCGGCAGGCTGGATGTATCCACCGGGACGATGGGCTCAGACGGAAGGTTGGTCTGGGGGGAAAGACCAAACAAAGTATCGCCATAAAAATAAAGCCCGCCAACCGCACAACACACGCACATAAGACAGACAGCGACAGCCGCGATAATTACAGGAATACCGACTTTTGCGTTTTTCATCCTTGCCTCCAGATAAAATCTTCATGTGCCACACGCTTCTCAGGTAAAAACTCACCTTACCCAGGAAGCCCATGAACCCCGTAGGGGTCAAATGATTATCAGTAAAGACTCTGGAGTCAGGCAGCAAACTGCCTGAAATGCCGATCAGCATCCACAGAACGGTGAGCTGATAAACTCCAGAGGGGACGCTCAACCCAACACCAGCTCAACAGGGCAATGATCTGACCCCATCACATCCTCATGGATGATCACATCCTTTACCCGTGAGACAAGCGCCTCCGAAACCAGGAAATAATCCAGCCGCCAGCCAATGCCGCGTTTTCTCGCATTCAGGCGATACGTCCACCAGGTATATTGGACTTTGCCCGGATACAAATGGCGGTACACATCCACAAAGCCATTATCCAGGAATTTCTGCACCCACTCGCGCTCTTCGGGCAAAAAGCCTGAAGTCTTTTCATTCGCCTTCGGGTTTTTCAAGTCAATCGGCATATGAGAGGTGTTGAAGTCGCCGGTGATAATGATGCTCTCCCCTTTTTTATGAAGCTCCCTGCACAACTCAAGCAGGTGGGCGTAGAACTCAAGTTTGTAGTCCACACGCTCCTGTCCGCGCTGGCCGTTCGGGAAGTAAATGTTGAAGAGACGCAGACCAGCCCAAAGGGTCTGAATAACGCGTCCTTCCACATCAAATTGAGGCGCGCCCATGCCTATCACGATCTCATCCGGTTCCTGTTTAAAGAAAGTTGTCACGCCGCTGTAGCCGGGGCGTTGGGCCGCATTCCATGCCAGGGGAAGTTCCAACATGGCGCGTTGTTCTTCACTTAACTGTTCGGCGCGGGCCTTTACTTCCTGCAAACACAGGGCGTCGGGCTTTTGATCAAACGCCCAACTCAGGGCATTTTTACCAAGCGCGGCGCGAATGCCATTCACGTTCCATGTAATGATCTTCATCGTTTAGCCTGTATTTGTTTTATGGTAAACTTGGTTTGAAGACAGGAGAATCATGAATAATACAACTGTCAAAAAGATTCTTTGTATCGAAGATGAACCTGAAATGATAGATTTGATCAGGCTTATTCTTGGCAGACGCGGGTTCGATGTGTTCGGCGCAGCCGGCGGGTTGCAAGGCATCAAAATGGTTCGTGAACTGCATCCGGACCTTGTCCTGCTCGATTTGATGATGCCAGATATGGATGGTTGGGAAGTATACCAACAAATGAAAGCAGACACTTCCACACGCGACATCCCCGTCATCGTCGTCACCGCAAAAGCGCAGAACATCGATAAAGTACTCGGCCTGCACATCGCAAAAGTGGATGACTACATCGCCAAGCCGTTCGGGCCACAAGAGTTGATGGATAGCGTGGAAAAAGTAATCAGCCATCATTCACTCTGAAATTCATCATCTCCTCCGGGCGGCTGGTTTGCCACCCGGTTTTATGGTACTCATGCCCCGCCTCGTCACCATCCATAACCTGAAGAGAGCCATCGAACATCCCGCGCAGGTGGGATATTGCGACTCGTTCCCCTGCAAACTGCGCGGACTCATGTTCCGTACCCGCCTCTCTCTTAACGAAGGCCTGCTCCTGGTCGAAAAGCGGGACGCGCGCCTCGACACTTCCATCCACATGCTCTTCGTGCCTTTCGATCTGGCCGTCTTTTGGATCAACTCTGAAATGACCGTGGTGGATAAAGTCATCGCTAAATCATGGCGTCCGGCCTACTTCCCCAAAGCAGATGCAAAATACACCCTCGAAATCCACCCCGACCGTTTTGGGGATTATGAAATCGGCGACAATGTCGAATTTAAGAATGTATAAACGCGCAATCCTTATTCTTCTTTTGGCAAGCCTGATGCTTTCCTCCCAGCCTGTCCACGCCCAGGAAGTCAGCGGCCCCGTCTACATCGTACAGCCAGGCGACAGCCTTTCATCCATTGCGGCGCGCTTCAATGTAAACATGGCTGAACTTATGGAAGCCAACGGAATTACAGATGCAAACCAAATCACAGCCGGCCAGCAATTGGTGATACCAGGGCTGGAAGGAATTAGCGGGCTATTAAGCGCCAACCTCATCAACTTCGGCGATTCGTACCGCAGTCTCATGCGCCAGACCCAGGTGCCAGACAGCTTGTTTCGGAAGCTCAACCACGTCGTCAGCCCAAGTGAATTTTATGTGGGCGTAAGCATGATTCTCCCGGGGCAGGGTGAAAATCAAAATAACAAACGCATCTCCCTTGCTGCAGGCGAATCTCTGCTCGAGGTGGCGATAAAAAATAATACCGATGTATGGTCACTGGCGGACATCAACGGCTTACACGGCTCGTGGGATGGTTTACCCGGCGACACACTTTTTACACCCGGTGAAAATAACAATGCAGGTACAACTGGTTTGCCTTCCGCATTTATCAGCGCGGAAATACGCGACCTGCCCATTAAGCAGGGCGGCACCGGGGTGATTAAAGTACAAACCATCCCTGGCGTTACGTTGGGCGGCTTGCTTGTTGACCATCCACTGCATTTCTTTGCAGACGAAAGCGGCGTACAGATCGCATTGCAGGGAGTCCATGCCCTGCTGGAGCCGGGGGTGTATCCCTTGCGCCTGGATGCAACATTGCCTGATGGCAGTGCGCAATCCTATGAGCAGATGATCCTGATAGTTTCGGGTTACTATACCGATATTACAATATCCGTTCCTTCCGAAACGCTTAACCTCAGTGTGACTGAACCCGAAAACCAACAGATCATTTCCATCGTTTCCACGGCAACCACGACCAAGAATTGGCAGGAAGAATTTAATATCCCCGTTGCTTTACCATTTTGCATTAAAGACTGGTTTGGAATTCGCCGCACTTATCTCGGCCAAGGCACAGATATAAAACTTAATGGTTTTCACTCAGGGGTAGATTATGGCATTTGCTCGGAATCGAACCCGTATGATATTTATGCCCCCGCGCCTGGGACGGTT
This sequence comes from Anaerolineales bacterium, assembly GCA_919902735.1. GTDB lineage: Bacteria > Chloroflexota > Anaerolineae > Anaerolineales > Villigracilaceae > Villigracilis. The sequence goes on from CAKKRM010000125.1 coordinate 12,274, forward strand.
GTCTTCACCGCCCCTCTTACTGTGCGCGGCAATGCAACAATCATTGACCATGGTTGGGGAATTTACAGTGGGTTCTGGCATCAGGAAGAAAGTTACGTTACAGTAGGGCAATATATGCAAACAGGTGAACTAATCGGAAAAATAGGAGGCACCGGCCGCGTAACCGGCCCACATTTGCATTGGGAGGTGTGGGTCAATGGCATCCAGGTGGATCCGCTCGATTGGCTGAATCAGGCCTACCCTTAGGAAGGAAGCGTTGCACTTCATCCACGAATATGCTAAACTCGTGCAAAGGATTTTTCCAACATGAATAACGTCATCAACTTTCTGAAACAAAGTGATATTTTTTACCAATTCACACCAACCCAATTGGAATTGGTTGGAAACTTGTGCCAGGAAGTTATTTATAATTCTGGGGAGCTTGTTTTTCAGGAAAACAGCAGCAGCAAAGAATTATATGTGATCGTGCAGGGTGAAGTGGATATTTTGATCAACCGCAGTACCACTGGGGATCTCGAAAAAAAAGAGACGGCGGTGGCACGCTTGCGCAGGGGGCAGTCGTTTGGAGAGGTGGCGTTGGTGGATGAGGGGCTGCGTTCCGCTTCGGCGCGAGCCGCCCAGAAAGATACCCGCCTGCTTGTGATTCAACGGGATAAGCTTATTATGTTGTGTGAGACATATCCGCAACTGGGGTATCGCCTAATGCACAACCTCGCGGCAGACCTGGCGATGAAAATCCGCAACACAGATTTGCGCATCCGCGAGCAGCTTTTATATAAGCCACATAGCGCTCTATAAGGCTTATATTAAAGTCTAGACACAAAGACTTGACCTAATCCAAAAACCACCTTATTATTATTACTTAATAAAAATGCAGGGCTTTTTTATTCGTGGTGAAAGGTTGAGCCTGAAAAAATCCAGAAAAAAGGGTTTTTAAAGGCTTTCTTTATATATGTATCTCACAAAAAGGAGGTGAGGCCGACATCCGTAGTATTGTCCGCTGCCTGCATCCACCCGCATGTGCGGGAAATTGAATTCACCTAACATAATTTTGGAGGAGTACAGAAATGAATAAGCGTTTACTCGCTTTACTATCCGTGTTGGTTCTTGCCAGCATGGTGCTCGCCGCCTGTGGCACCCCCGCCCCTGTAGCAACCGAAGCGCCCGTCGTGACGGAAGCGCCCGTCGCAACTGAAGCCCCTGTTTCCATGGGCACCATTAAGATTGCGACTCAAAGCCCGCTCTCTGGCGGACAATCCCTGCTCGGTGTTGCCATCAAGCAGGGCGCTGAATTAGCCCTCGAACAATTGGGCGGCGATTTGGCCGCTATGGGCTATGATGTCCAGCTCGCCCCATACGATGATCAGGCCACCCCTGATGTCGGTGTTGCGAATGCCAAGAACATTGTTGCCGATTCCGAGATTCTGTGCGGCGTTGGTCACTTGAACTCCGGCGTTATGATCCCCTCTTCCGAGGAATATCACACCGCTGGTTTGGCCTTCATCTCCCCCGCCAACACCAACCCCGTTGTGACCACCCGTGGTTACCTCGAAGTCAACCGTATCGTGGGTCGTGATGATGTTCAGGCTCCTGCTGCTGAAGAGTATGCTTTCTCGACCCTCGGCGCCAAGTCCGTCTTCATCATTCATGACAAGACCGCTTATGGTCAGGGTGTGGCTGAATTCTTCCGCGTTGCCGCCGAAGAAGATGGCATTACAGTCGTCGACTTTGTTGGCACCGAAGAAACCGCCAACTTCGACGCGATCATTGCCCCGCTCGTTGCTTCTACTCCTGACGTAGTGTTCTTCGCTGGTATCTACAATCAGGCTGGTGTGTTCTTCAAGCAGGCTCGCGAAGCCGGTTTCGAAGGCACCTTCCTCGGCACTGATGGTATGGACTCCAGCGATCTCGCTGACCTTGCTGGTGACGCTTTGACCACCGGTGGTGGTATGGCTTACACCACAGTTGCCGGACCTGCAAGCGCTTACCCGTCGGCTGCTCAATTCGTTGAAGACTACACCGCCAAGTACGGCGCTGCTCCTGAAGCATACGCCAGCCAGGGCTATGATGCCATGGGTGTCTGTTTAGCCTCAATTAAAGCCGCTGCTGAAGCTGCTGGTGGCACCCCCACCCGCGCCCAGGTTGCCGAAGCCATCCGCGCCATAAGCTACGAAGGCCTCACCAGCACGATTGCCTTCGACGATATCGGCGACCTGCCCTTTGCCAAGTACTTCATCATCAAAGTTAACGCCACTTCAAAAGATACATGGGGCACGAACGAGATCATTGCCTCCTTCGATCTGCCATCCCCTGGCAAATAAGCTATAAGAAAGCGCACGAAAACCTCTCTCCCTTGTAGGGAGAGAGGTTCATTAATATAAAAGGACAGGTATTGAAGAAATGAAACAATTCACATCAAACCCCTTTTACAAATTCATTATTTTTCCCATCGGGCAAATTCTTGTGTTTGCCCTGGGAGCAAGTCTGGTCCTGTCTCTTTTTACCGTTTTGCTCGCTTATATTTTTCGTAGTGCTATGACGGAATTTGATCTTGTGGAGCGTGTCTTGCTGATCCTTCCACAGGTTGTGATTAACGGACTGACGATTGGCTTTGTCTATTCCACCATTGCATTGGGATACACAATGGTATATGGTGTTTTGGAATTCATTAATTTTTCACATAGTGAAATCTTTATGGTCGGGGGAATCGTTGGCGTTGAATTAATGGCATACTTTGATCATACGGGCGCGTTGCAAACCATGAATCAATATGTGATCATTGCGCTCGCAATTCTATTAGGGATGGTCATCTCAGGCTCGCTGGCCGTGACTGTGGAACGGGTGGCTTACAAGCCTTTGCGCGGCGCTCCACGGCTGGTGCCGCTTATTTCTGCCATTGGCATGTCCTTCTTTTTGCAAGACGCTGTCCGCCTTATACTCAGCCTGACAACAGGTGAGTTTAATGTCATTCTGCCCAACTTTGGAACTTTCGATGAATTCCTTATTTTGGCAGTGCCCGGTATAGCGACCCCACTGCGATTCCAAATAAAATCCATCCTGCTTGTTGGCGTCACCGTACTCATGCTGGTTGGGTTGAATTATCTGGTGAATGGCACGAAAATTGGGAAAGCCATTCGTGCAGTCGCCCAGGACCGTCCGTCAGCAAGTTTGATGGGAATTAACGTCAACATGATCATCTCGATCACATTCCTGATCGGCGGCGCGTTAGGCGGCGCGGCAGGCGTGCTTTTTGCCCTGAAAGCCACCAAGCTGGATCCATTTGTAGGTTTCTTTCCCGGCTTGAAAGCTTTTACAGCCGCGGTGCTCGGCGGCATTGGAAATTTAACGGGCGCATTACTTGGGGGATTGATCCTGGGCTTGCTTGAATCATTCAGCGCATCCTATCTTTCCACATTTACGAATGGCGCTTTCGGCGCGGAATACAAGGATATTTTCGCCTTCGCCGTTTTGATCCTTGTGCTCATTCTTCGTCCTTCCGGTTTGCTTGGTCAAACCGTTGGGCAGAAGGCATAATCCGTTTTCAGGAAAAGGCAACCCACCATGAAAACATTTTTCAGTGAATTGTTCAAGAAAGCCAATAGCGGTTTCTGGCCCATCTTCATTACGCTTGGTCTTTTGATCGCCGGGACCATAAGCGTATATCAAAACCCAAGATCGTTAAGCGCATTCCTTACCTTAATGCTCTGTCCCTTGCTGGTTTATTTTATGAAGATAAACATGAAAGTAAAAGTCTTCATTGGGCTGCTCTTGATCGTTGTAATATTGCCAGTGCTTGGCATTCGCAACATCTTTTACCTCGAAGTAATCTTCCAAATGGCCGTCTTTGCAGCCCTGGCGCTTGGATTGAATATCGTAATTGGCATGGCGGGCCTGTTGGATCTTGGATATGTTGCGTTTTACGCTGTCGGAGCCTATACATGGGCAATCTTCGGCTCAAAGCAACTCTCCTTATTGCATTCCATTCCAGGCGCAGCGCCCGCTGGCGCGGAATTTGCACTTTCACCCAACTATTTTTGGTTATTCTTATTCCTTGGGGTCGGTCTTGCCGCCCTGGCAGGGATTTTGCTTGGCTTGCCAGTCCTTCGCCTGCGCGGCGACTATCTTGCAATCGTTACGCTTGGGTTTGGTGAAGTCATCCGCGTGTTGGCGCTCAACCTGGATAAACCCATCAACCTGACAAACGGGCCGCAAGGGATTACCCCCATTCAGCGCCCGCCGCTTCCGCCTGAATTTATCCTTGCTCCCATACGCAGCCTGCTCACGCCAATTGTTGGGCATGTCCCCACAGATGCGGAATTCTACAATGTATTTTTCTACTTCCTGGCATTGATCGTTATTATGATCGCCATTTTGGTTGCCACCCGTCTGGAAGATTCCCGTATCGGGCGCGCCTGGACAGCCATCCGCGAAGATGAGACAGCTGCCATTGCGATGGGAATTCCACTTGTAAAAATGAAGCTTGCTGCCTTCGCCGCCGGCGCATCGTTTGCAGGCGGCATGGGCGTACTTTATGCAGCCAACCGCACCTTTGTCAGTCCCGAGACATTCTCCTTCCTGCAATCCATCGGTGTGTTGACCATGGTGATCCTCGGCGGTCTCGGTAGTATCCCCGGTGTGATCTTTGGCGCATCGGCGGTTGTCATCCTCAATATTCAGGTACTGCAAAATTTCTCGCTTTACCTAAGCGAACTTCGCCAAAGTGACGCCGTCATTCCGATCATTAACTTCGCATGGAAAGACCTTTCGAATCAATTGGACCCGGCCAAATATCAAAAACTTGTATTCGGCATCATTTTGGTTGTGATGATGATCTTCCGTCCATCCGGACTCATCCCCGCCGAGCGCCGTAAACGCGAACTCGTTGAAGACAAAGAATAGGTGGAAGTGACTTATGAGCCTCCTGCAAACAACTAATGTTGTAAAACGCTTCGGCGGCCTTGTAGCCGTCAACAAGATGACTTTCTCCGTGGACGAAGGACACATTGTCAGCATTATCGGTCCGAACGGCGCTGGAAAGACAACTTTCTTCAATAGCCTCACCGGAATTTACAGGCCGGAGGAGGGCGAGATCATGTTCAAAGATCATTCGCTCATCGGTCTGCGGCCAGATCAGGTCTCAGCGCGCGGTATATCCCGCACATTCCAAAATATCCGTTTATTCGGAAGCATGAGCGTGATCGAGAACATTCTTGTTGGAATGCACATCCGATTAAAGCAAAACGCTCTCGATGCACTCTTCCGCTCGAAAAAATTCCATGCGGAGGAAAAGGAAGCGGAACAAAAAGCAAGCGACCTGATGGAATATGTCGGCTTGAAAAATGTTGGGAACGAACTGGCCCGCAACCTGCCCTATGGCGGACAGCGCCGCATCGAAATTGCGCGTGCCCTCGCCGCCAAACCGACCTTGTTACTGCTCGATGAACCCACGGCAGGGATGAACCCGAATGAGACCGAAGACGCAATCAAATTGTTCCGCCGCATTCGTGATGAAAAAGGAATCACCATCCTTTTGATCGAACATGACATGCGCGTGGTCATGGGCATTTCAGAACACATCACCGTAATGGACTACGGCGAAAAAATTGCCGAAGGCTCACCCCAGGAGATCCGCAAGGACCAGCGCGTGATCGAAGCCTACCTCGGCAGAGAAGCCGCCTCATCGAAGGACTAGGAGAATCCGCATGGGAAAATTACTTGAACTCACAAACGTCCATTCCTATTACGGACATATCCACGCCTTGCAGGGAATCTCCCTTCATGTGGAAGAAGGCGAGATCGTAACCCTGATTGGTTCCAATGGCGCTGGAAAAAGCACAACCCTGCGTACCATTTCAGGTCTTATCCACGCCCGCGAGGGTAAGGTATTACTGGACGGAAAAGATATCACCCACACGGAACCGCACAATGTAGTCAGCCTCGGTGTTGGACATGTTCCTGAAGGACGCGGCATCTTCCCAAAATTGACCGTGCAGGAAAATCTGGAAATGGGCGCGTTCACCATCAATGATCAGAAAATCATCAAGGATCGCCTCGATCTGACCTTTGAACTGTTCCCGCGCTTGAAGGAACGCATCTCCCAATTCGGCGGGACGCTCTCCGGCGGTGAACAGCAAATGCTCGCCATCGGGCGTGGACTCATGCAGAACCCGCGTATTCTTATGCTCGACGAACCGTCCATGGGGCTTGCGCCCGTGCTGGTGGATGTGATCTTCGACACCATCAAGAAGTTGAATCAGCAGGGCACCACCATTTTGCTCGTGGAACAAAACGCCCTCATGGCGCTCTCCATCGCGCATCGCGGATATGTGCTCCAGACAGGCAGCATCGTCCTCACCGATGACGCGGCCAAGCTCAAGAAAAATGAAATGGTTCAAAAATCATACCTCGGTATCGATTAACTGAGGTTACGCACCGTCCCGAAGGTTTGGACTACAAACCAGTTTGATTTACGAGAACCTTCGGGACGTTTCGCGTAAGGTGAGTGATTAACGCTTTTCCAAACAATAGACAACTGAGACCCGCTTTCTGCCTCTGGTGGAAAACGGGTCTCTTTGCAAAACACACATGAACATACCAAATACAGCAGACATTGTCATTATCGGGGGCGGCGTGATGGGGGCCAGCGCGGCGTATCATCTTGCAAAAAGCGGCATCGCTGCGCGAAATATCGTCCTTCTTGAAAAAGAGAACTACTTCGGCACAGGCGCAACAGGCAGATGCGCGGGCGGAGTGCGCTACCAATTCTCCACAGAGATAAATGTCAGGCTATCCATTGAAAGCCTGCCGATGATCGAACGCTTCAAGGAAGAAATCGGACAGGATGTCAGTTACAGGCAGTGCGGATATTTACTCGTTGCAACCAATGAAAAAGAGGTTGCGATGTTCAAACACAATGTGGAGATGCAAAATAAGCTCGGTATCCCCACCCAACTGCTCAGCGGAGATGAGGTCCGCGCGCGCCTGCCGTTGATGAAATTCGACGATGCACTCGCAGGCACATTCAATCCAAAAGACGGCACGGTAGACCCGAACAGCGTGGTGATGGGCTATATCAGCGCGGCCCAAAAGATGGGAGTGAAAGCCATCAGCGGCGCGGAGGTGATTGGAATCACCGTCAGCGGGGGAAATATTGAAGAGGTGCAAACAAGCCTCGGCGCGGTCAAGACGCGCACGGTACTTAATGTCGCAGGGCCGTGGTCAAATCAGATCAGCAAAATGGCGGGCATTGAGATTCCAGTCATCCCCCTCCGCAGGCAGATGTTCACAACCAATCCGTTGAAGGAAGTGCCCGAGGATTTTCCGTTCGTGATCGATTTTGCGAAGTCGTTATATTTTCATCGCGAAGGCGAAGGCTTGTTGATCGGCATGAGCAACCAGCATGAAACGCCAGGCTTCGACCAAACTGTGGACGAGGATTTTGAGCTGGTGAATTTGGAAGCCGCGATCGAAAGAATGCCGCTGGTGGAAAAAGCCAGCCGCGCTTCGCATTGGGCGGGCTTGTATGAAGTAACGCCTGACGCGCACCCGATCTACGGCGGCACGGAGATAAACGGCTTCACGCTTTGCACGGGTTTTTCGGGGCACGGCTTCATGCACGGGCCGATCTCTGGAAAATTGATGAGTGAATTTATTTTGGATGGAAAATTCTCCAGTGTGGATGTTTCGATGCTGGACTTAAAGCGCTTTGAAGAAGGAAGATTAATTCAAGAGTACAATGTGGTTTAACATTTTGCTCAAGCCGCCGTCCTCGGCGGCGGGGACGCCGCCTAAAGCTATATAAATCGAGACAATATGACATCAGCAGAGATCATCACAATTGGAACGGAAATTTTACTTGGTGAAATTGTAGACACCAACACACGCTACATCGCGCGCACCCTGCGCAGCATGGGCGTGGATTTATATCGCACCATCACCATCGGCGACAACGTCGACCGCATCGCAGATGCAATCCGCGATTCAATGGAGCAGGC
>CAKKRM010000126.1 GCA_919902735.1 Anaerolineales bacterium
CGATCCGCGCGAGTTTGAAATATCACGGCGTGCCGATGGAGATCAAACACAAAGACCGCGTGCGCAAGCCGAAGATCGTGGTGATTTGCGATGTGAGCACGTCGATGCGTTTTTGCTCGGAGTTGATGCTGAGTTTTCTTTTTGCATTGCAAGGACAAGTGCGCAAGACCCATGCCTTCGCATTCATCGACCATCTTGAATCCATCTCGGAGGATTTCAGCGGAGCGAACGCGGACGAGGCAATCCAGTCCGTTTTGTGGCGCATGCCCAGCGGATATTACAACACCGATCTCGGCTACGCTTTGAATAATTTCAACGATGATTACCTGGATACATTGAACAGCGGAACGACTCTCATCGTCGTTGGGGATGGACGCAACAACTACAATGATCCACGCCTCGACATTTTCTCCAACATGTCCCGCCGCGCCACACGCACCATTTGGCTGAATCCTGAACCGCCGATCATGTGGCACGGCGACAGCGACATGCCGAAATACGCTCCGTTTTGCAGCAATGTGTTGAAGGTGAGTAATTTGCGGGAGCTGGCGGAGGCGGTGGATGAGTTGCTGGCAGGATAAGGTTTTGATGTAAAATTGAATTATGAATACTTTGCTGGCTGTTCAGCCCCCTTACCTGAACGAGGTAATAGAGAGGATCACGCGCAAGTTCAACCCTGTGCAAATCATCCTCTTTGGTTCCTGGGCACGCACCCGACGTGGTCGAATACGAAGCGCGCGATACCCTTCAATTGGCAGAGGCTGTGTTCGATGCCGTCAGGAAGAATTGGAAAAACAATTTTAACTTGCGGCACGGTGATAGCGACCCACAGAAATACGCGCCACTTTGCAGCCATGTGCTGAAGGTGAGTAATTTGCGGGAGAACCACAAATAAATGACCCAAAGAAGAAACTTATGACAAAAATCATGATCGTGGATGACGATATAGAAGCTACAACCATATTGGAAAGCCTGCTTAAGTTGGAAGGGTATGAACCAACTTCGGTAAATGACAGTACGATTGCCGCTCAAAGAGCAAGTTTGATGCATCCAGATTTATTCCTGCTCGATTTAATGATGCCTGAGATCGACGGTTTCAAGTTGTGCAGGCTGCTTCGGACAGATCCAGAATTTGCCCACACGCCAATCATCATTGTCACCGCCCTGGCCGACCTGGATAGCAGGATTGTGGCCTATGGCGCTGGGGCAAGCGGTTACATTACAAAACCCTATCATCCTCATGAACTTGTAATAAAAATAAAAGAGCTTATTGCGCTAACCCAATAGGGTATAGCGCAATACTGCCAAAGGAGTCCCCATGAGCATCCTGCACGCCACACAACTTAACAAAGAATATCAGATGGGGGAAGTCACCGTCCATGCCCTGCGGGGTGTGGACTTTGTCGTTAATAAAGGAGAGTTCATCGCGATTATGGGCGCATCGGGGTCGGGCAAATCCACCTTGCTGCACCTGCTCGGCGGGCTGGATTCACCGTCTGATGGCGAGGTTATGCTGGCGGGAAAACGCCTCGCGCAACTCAACGATAACGACCTGACTATTATCCGCCGCCGTGAGATCGGATTCATCTTTCAGTTTTTCAACCTGCTGCCCACATTGAGCGCCGCGGAAAATATTGCGCTTCCGCTGTTAATTGACGGCAAACGCATCGGGGACTACGCCGCCAAAGTGGATGAAGTGCTGACGCTGGTGGGGTTGGCTGACCGCAAGGATCACCGTCCACACCAGCTTTCCGGCGGACAGCAGCAGCGCGTCGCTATCGCCCGCGCGCTGGTCACCGACCCGGCCATCATCCTCGCGGATGAACCGACTGGGAATCTCGACTCCGCTTCGGGCGGGGAGATTCTCAAAATCCTGCGCCACGCCTGCGACGAAAAAGAGCAGACCATCATCATGGTCACGCACGATGAGCACGCCGCCAAATATGCGGATCGAATCGCGCGGTTGAAAGATGGCATGATTGACGCCCAGTCATGAAATCACTCAATGAACTTGTCATCCGCAATCTTGACCAATCGCGCTCGCGAACTTTATTAACTGCGCTGTCTGTTTCCATCGGCGTCGCGACCATCACCGCGACGGGAGTCTTTGAATCGGGAATCAAAGCCAGCTGGGGCGGCGGCGAAGGTCCCGCTGGTTTCATTGTCAACATCACCGCGATCCTGTTCACTGGCGTGGGCGGAATGATCCTGCTTGCAGCGGGATTTCTCATTTTCAACGCTTTCGCCATGACCGTGACCCAGCGTCAGAAACAGATCGGCATGATGCGCGCGCTGGGCATGACCCGCAAACAGGTGATGAGATTGATTCTGCTGGAGGCTCTCGCCACCGGCGGAATTGGAACAATCATTGGATTATTGCTTGGTCAGCCATTCGGACAGGCGATTTTGTCATCCATGAGTCAATTCGGGTTTGAAGCAGGGCGCGGTTCGCTTCGTTTGCAGGATGTCTTGCTGGCAATCTTTTTGGGAATGGGAATCACGTTATTCGCATCGCTTGTTCCCGCGCGCCGCGCAGCATCCGTGTCGCCGATGACAGCCTTGAAGGAAACCGACGACGCAAAGCAGGTAACAAAAGTGGAATTTCGGTCGCCAAGAACAATGGCAGGATTTATCGTTGGCATCCTTATCTGGGCATGGCTGTTGATTGCGCCGCCCGGCGAGTGGAGCGGCTATTACCCGCCTCTGGATCTGGTTCTCTTGCAGGTGGTGGGAATCATCTGGCTGTTCGCCGTTATTTTGCTTGCTCCTTACTTATTTCAAAAAGCCGCGGATTGGGTCAAGCCGTTTTTATGGAAATTCGGCGGAATCTCCGGGCGGCTTGCGGCGGATAACCTTCAGCGCAATCCCGCGCGATTGACATTGACCGCGCTTTCATTTGCGATTGGCATCAGCGTTCTGGTTGGCGCCGCGGGGTTGGTCAGTTTTCAAAACGATGTTCTGCTTGGCACGATCTCCAAAAACGCCTTGCAGGAAGCGGGCTGGCATATCTATGCCTTTGACCGTTCATCGGGCGTTGCGCAGTTGAGCTCCTTTGGCAACACCAGCGCGTCCGCGCTTGATCCCGCCGTGATCGAAGCGGCAGCCGAAATTGTCCGCGACCGCGCCGAGGTGGGAACGATCTACATGGTCAACGCGGCGGAGATCGGTTCGCCGACAACGGGCTTTCCATCTTTTCTATTAAACGAATCCGAAGTAAAACGTTTTCGCCGTCCCGAAGTTTTCAACCTACTCGAAGGCGACCGCGATGAAATGCTTCGTTTGTTGTTACAGCCTGGCTGCGCCTTGACCACATCGCCCGCTGTGGCAGCAAAATTCAAAGTGACGCAAGGCCATTCGATCTCAGTTACAGGCATTCATGGAAAAGTAGATTGCGTTGTTGCCGGAGTCGGTTCGTATGGCATCGTACCAGTTTCGTTGCTCAGCCCCGGCGCGCGCGATTTCTTTGTGCCTGAAGGCCGCACACCCGATACGTACGCCATTCATCCACGCCCGGATACCGATCGCGCCGCGCTCGAAGCGGATATCTTCAAACTGGAAGAACGCTTCCCCGATAAAGCCTTCGTCTCCACCGCAGATCAGGAAGTGCGCGCAGTCACCGATACCAGCGACCAGTTGATGGTCATCTTCAACGGCATGTTGTTGCTGGCAATTGTGGGCGCGGCATTCGGAATGTTGAACACAGTCATGGTCGGCATCCTCGAACGTCAAAAAGAGATCGGTCTTCTGCGCGCAGTGGGTTCGACGCGCGGTCAGATCATGAACATGCTGATTCTCGAATCCGTGTTGACAGGTATCTTCGGCGTGCTGTTGGGCGCAGTGATGGGATTCGGCTGGGCGGCAATTTCCGCACTCACAATAGGCGGCATCGCGTGGACTCTTCCCGATCTTGATTTGCGCGCGGCGGCCTGGGTAGTATTGACCCCAGCCTTCCTCAACGGCTGGTGGGCGTTCATCGCCGCACCGCTGATGGCGGGGTTGATTGCGTATCCCGTTGCCCGTTCCGCTGTGCGCGGCTCGGCAGTGGATGCGCTTCAGCCCGAGCGGCGCGACATCATCAGCGCAAATCGAAGCGCACAATGATCCGCGCCTCACACGCCCATCGGGCTGAATCCTGAACCCAGGCATTCGTGTCACGCTGACGGTGACATGCCCAAATGCGCGCCGTTATGTGACAATAAGTTGAAGATCGTAATTTCAGTAAATCACAGATTGAGCGGAATGCAGGCTGTAGTCTGCAATTTTGCAGGGGCAAAGCAGACTGAAGTCCGCGCTCCGTAGCAAATTCGTAATGTACTGAATTTAAGAACGGTTGGCGCAGGCAATTGATTCCGTATCAATTACCAGCCCCTGTCCGAAGCGTACTTTTCGATCATGCGTTTAAATATTTCCGTATCATCATGCGAAAGCAAAGTCACCTCAAAACCGATGTTATGCGAATTCGGTTCGAACCTGTCTGGCTGGCACCATTTACTGCGGCCATTAAAGACCATAAAGGTTTTGTTCGCAATGTCTGCGGTCAATTCCAGGCGCAGTTTATAACTCACATTCAACGGCAGGGGTTTCTCGCTATCCACCTGAATCCCCACTGCGCTGATCTCCGTCAGATACCCGATAAGCTGAAGCGTGCTTGCGTCCACTACACGCATGTAATACGTAAACTTCCTGCGTTTATTCTTGCGTCGCTCCGGTTCCAAGAGAATGCTCCTTTCCAAACAACAATAAATCCCATACCCACGATCCGCTCCAAGCATTAAACAACACCTCTTATAGTATATTCCCCATCGAAAAAATTTCAATGGGACTTAAGTTGCCCCTGCCTGAATATTCAGGTCCCGCCCACGCAGGCTCCCCCCGCCACAACGACAGCCGGGCTGAATCAACAAAATCCGGCCTCATAAATGCGGGAATTCAGATTCGTATTAATTCCACGTACATTTCAAAATCAACTGGCACAAAGGGTATAATATATTTACATGAAGCCGATGATAATATGCGGAATAATTTTTAAACAAAAAGCTCAGACTCAATCCAATACACCCGTAGGAACATTTTATGGCAAAAATCCTGATTGTTGATGACGACGAAAAAGTGACAACCCTCCTGGAGAGATTTTTATCCTCGAGAAGATACCAGGTCACCGCCATCAACGAGAGTTCGAAAGCAATCCATACCGCCCGATCCCTGCACCCCGATCTTTTTATTTTGGATATCATGATGCCCCCTCCAGACGGGTTCACGCTCACTCAAATGCTGCGCGCCGACCCAGATTTTGCGCGCACTCCAATTCTCATCATCACCGCGCTGGATAACAGCAACAGCAAGGCCGCCACCTTCGGCGCCGACGATTACCTGACAAAACCCTTCGACCTGGACGAATTAATATCGAGAATCGAAGCCCTGCTACCCAATCAATGAGAACGCGAACTCTCTTATCATTACGCCTTCCAGTAGGACATCTGTTTCATTGATTTGAATCTTGTACAAAGTGAATGAAAATGGAGCTCACTTTATTTGGAGAAAGCTTATGGCGAAAATACTAATTGTAGATGATGATATTCAGACCACCACCTTATTGGAAAGCTTGATCACCATGAACGGGCATCAACCCACCTCTGTCAACCTCAGCAGGAATGCCATCAAAGAGGCCAGCACACTCAGCCCAGACCTCATTCTGCTGGACATCATGATGGAAGGCGTCAACGGCATTGAACTTTGCAAACTGATCAAGGCGGATTCCAGCTTGAAGAACGTTCCCGTCATCATGGTCTCGGCGTTGGACGATCTCGGCAGCAAGAGGGATTCCTTCAACGCAGGCGCAGTGGATTTCATTACAAAACCCGTCCGTCCCCACGATTTTGCCCACAGAATTCAGGGCGCACTCATCAACAAGTAACCTGGAACTCAACAGCCCCCGTTGGGCATCTGTTTTAATAGCAGAAATTCTATTGCGGCAAGGCAATCAGTTGCCATACATGAACACGACTCGCCCCGAAAATAATCTTTCGCGGGCGGGTTTGTTTTTAATGACTCGCCTTACGCACCGCCCATGATTCCCTGAGCGATAGCGAAGGGTCTCTGAGACAGTCGTAGAGACCCTTCGCTATCGCTCAGGGCGACATGACCCTAAAACACGCAAACTGCGTAAGGTGAATTAATGACTCGCCGTACGCAGTTTATTCAGTACCGCACACCTGCCCTGGTACGGCTTAAGCCGCACAGTGCCAGGGAGATTTACCTTGCGTTTTGGGCGCTTCTTGGGTAAGCGCAACATAAATGCCTGTCCTGAGCCTGCCGAAGGGTTGCAGTACCGAGATTCACACAACTATAGGGAACAAAATCCAGGTTCAGGCGTTTTGATAATATATGGAGGGTTCGCCCATGACAGAGAATCGTAATCCAGTGTTCGGAACGAAACGCGCTCTGACAATTGCCGGGCTGATTGTTTTGGTATGCGCTGGCGGGATCGCGCTATGGTCAAACAGATCGCGGTTTGGTTTAACAACCCCGGCGCCCATCGACGTGAACATAACCCAGTCGCCTGCCGGGGATTCCGAAGATGGCTACAGCATCAGCATCGAATTGAGTGACGGCCAGTCCCAGCCGCAGATTGTGGAAGGATTGCCGCTGGCGAGCGGAGAGCCGCTTTCACCTGCAGAGATCGAGTTGATCCTCTCGCGTCTGCCGGCCCTGCCAGTTGATTCTGCTCAACAGACAGATTTCAACTTCCCAGCCCAGACTCTGCCCCCGCCGCGCCCGGGGGATACTGTCACAGAGAAGTTCCCGCCTTTCGAAACAGAACCAACTCCGGGGGCGGTTGAGGCGGGTCCGCTCCAGGTGTTGAGATATGCCCCAGAAGGGGAAATCCCGATTGCGCCCTTCGTCAGCGTGACGTTCAATCAACCCATGGTTCCGTTGGGAACGCTGGATGATTTGGCCGAAGCGGATGTGCCGATCAAGATCGAGCCGTCCCTGCCCGGTACCTGGCGCTGGTTGGGAACCAAAACCCTGACCTTTGAATACGATTCCGAGTTGATCGACCGCCTGCCCAAAGCCACCGAATACCGCGCCACTGTGCCGGCGGGGACGGTATCCGCCACTGGCGGCGTACTCGCTGAATCGGTTACATGGATGTTCACAACGCCGCCCCCAAGTGTGGTGACGTTTTACCCGGATACTTCCCCTCAACCGCTCGACCCCATCTTTTTCATTCAATTTGACCAGCTCATTGACCCGCCCGCGGTGTTGGAAACTATTCAAGTGACCGCGGATGGAAAATCTGTCGGCGTTGTTTTGGCGGGGCAAACCGAAATTGATAAAGACGAGCGCGCCAGCCAACTGGTGAAGGATGCGCCCGATGGACGTTGGCTTGCCTTCCGCGCCGCACAGCCGCTTGAACCTGAGACGAATATTTCCGTAGTCGTTGGCCTGCAGACGCCTTCGCTGGAAGGGCCGCTCACCACAACTGAAGCGCAAACCTTTGCATTTTCCACTTATTCTTCGTTGCGAATTGATGAACATAGCTGTTACTGGTACAACGGCGACTGCCCGCCGTTGACTCCTTTTTATATCCAATTCAATAACCCGCTTGACCTGGACGTTTTCAGCGAGAACATGCTGAGCGTTGACCCTGCGATACCGGGCGTCTCCGCCAATGTGTACGGCAATACGATTGAGATCAGCGGTGAGACACGCGGGCAGACAACCTATACCGTGACGGTATCGGGAAAGATTCAGGATAGTTTCGGCCAGCAATTGGGCGACGATGTTCACCTGAAATTCAAAGTGGGCAAAGCCGAGCCGGTTCTGGTGAACACAGGGCAGATTTTGCTCACCCTTGACCCATCCGCTAAAAAGCCAGTCTTTTCAGCTTATGCCATGAATTACAACAAGCTCAACCTGAAGGTCTATGCGGTTCAGCCTGCTGACTGGCCCAAGTTCAAAGTGTACCTGCGCGATTGGCAGCGGACAGATGTGCCCTCCAAAATGCCGGGCCTGCTGGTTGCCGATAAACCCATCAATTTGGATATGCCCGACGACACCCTGACCCAGGTGGATATTAATCTAAGCCAATACATGGATGGAGACTTCGGTCATTTTGTAGTGATCGTCGAACCGCCTGCTGGAACTTTCGAAGACGACAACGACAAATGGAGACGCTACTCGCAAACGATCATCACCTGGGTGCAGATCACGCAAATTGGAGTGGATGCCTACGCAGACCACAGCGAGATGGTAGCATGGACAACGAACCTCAAAGATGGCGCGCCGTTATCCGCCGTGAGCATTCAACCCAATAATGGAAGTTCCACGATCCTCACGGGCGCAGACGGCATCGCGCGTTTTCATATTCCCTCCGGCACAACCTATCTCACCGCCCGCCTCGGCGCGGATTTGGCGATCCTGCCGTATTCAACCTATTATTGGAGCGACGATGCCTGGGTTCCCAGCCCGCCGAGCGACGCCCTGCAATGGTTCGTTTTCGATGACCGTCAAATGTACCGCCCCACTGAGGAGGCACATATCAAAGGCTGGCTGCGAAAAATCGGCGGCAGGCAGGATGGCGATGTTGAATTGGTGGGAAGCCAATTAAGTTCGGTCAGTTATCAGGTCATCGATTCGCAGGGCAATGCCATTGGCAACGGCGAGGCGCAGGTCAATGCCCTCGGCGGATTTGATTTCGCCTTCACCCTGCCAGAGGGAGTCAATTTGGGATATGCCCAGCTTTACTTAACCGCCAATGGAAACCTGGGCGGGCTGGGCGGCACGCAGTATTATCATCAATTCCAAATACAGGAATTTCGACGCCCCGAGTTTGAAGTGATCGCGCGCAACGAAACCATCGGCCCATATTTTGCCGAAGACCATGCCACGCTGGCAGTGGATGCAAAATACTACGCAGGCGGCGGCCTGCCCAACGCTGAAGTCAACTGGCAAGTGGTCACCAGCCCCGCCACGTACGCGCCGCCCAACTGGCCGGGCTTCACCTTCGGCACGCAAAAGGATTGGTGGTTTTATGATTTCGCCTATCAAGCCGGCGGCGAGGCGCAAATAGAAACATTCACAGGAAAAACCGATGCCAGCGGCACACATTACCTGGGCCTGGATTTCAACCCGCAGGGCGACCCCGCCAAAAATCCCCAGCCGTACAGCGTGATGGCGCAGAGCACCGTCACCGATGTGAACCGCCAGGCCTGGAGCAGCGCCACCACCTTGCTCATCCACCCGGCGGATGTGTACATCGGCCTGCGAAGTGAATCGTATTTTGTCGAACGCGGCACGCCGCTCGATGTGAATTTCATCGTCACCGACCTCGATGGCAACCCGATTGAAAATCGTGCGGTTGAGATCACCGCCGGGAGATTGGATTGGAAATATAAAAATGGGGATTGGGTGGAAGAAGTGGTTGACGTGCAAATCTGCTCGCTTCTCTCCGCGCCCGAGCCTGATTCCTGTTCCTTTGAAACTCCCCTCGGCGGACAGTATCAAATCACAGCCATTGTCACAGACAAACTCGAACGCAAAAACCAAAGCCGCATCACCCGCTGGGTCAGCGGCGGGCAACAGCCTCCCTCGCGCAAAGTGGAGCAGGAAAAGGTCACGCTGATTCCAGACAAGGAAAGCTACCAGCCCGATGACACAGCCAAAATTCTCGTTCAATCTCCATTCACTCCCGCCGAAGGATTGTTAACCGTCACCCGCAGCGGCATTCTCTACACGGCCCGCTTCCACATCGAGGATGGGACTGCCACCCTCAACATACCCATCGAAGAAGAGCATATTCCCAACCTGAATATTCAAGTGGATTTAGCTGGCTCTGCGCCCCGCACCGACGATCAGGGTGAGACGCTCAAAAACGTGCCGCCGCGTCCCGCCTTTGCGAGTGGCACGTTGACCTTAAGCATTCCGCCACAGCAAAGGACTCTTTCACTGCAAGTGACGCCAGATCAAACCGCATTGGAGCCGGGCGGCGAAACAAGCCTGCTTGTGCTGGTGAAGGATTCCCACGGTCTGCCCGTGTCTGATGCGGAACTGGCGGTTGTAGTAGTGGATGAAGCCGTGCTGGCGTTGAGCAATTATCAAATGCAAGACCCGCTCAGCGTTTTTTATGCCGACCGTCCTTCCTACCTTTATAGTGTTTACAGCCGCGCAAGCATCGTCCTCGCTAACCCGCAGTCCCTTGCGAGGCAGGCCAGCGCTGATGCCATGCTTTTTGCCGCAGCGCCTGCCGCCACAGAAGCTCCGGCCATGGAGCAAGAACTACCGTCAGGTGTGGGCGGGGGAAATGGGTATGCGCCTCCCATTCTCGTGCGCTCCGACTTCAATCCGCTGGCAACCTTTGCGCCCACCGTGCGCACCGGGTTCAACGGCGAAGCGCGAATCGTCATCAACCTGCCCGATAACCTCACCCGTTACCGTGTGATGGTCGTGGCGGTTGACGATGATGGAAATCAATTCGGCGTGGGCGAGTCCAACCTCACGGCGCGCCTGCCGCTGATGGTGCGCCCTTCCGCTCCGCGCTTTCTCAACTTTGGCGATACATTTGAGTTGCCCGTTGTGCTTCAAAACCAAACCGATTCGCCGATGACGGTGAACGTTGTCACCCGCGCCAGCAACCTTGAAATTGAAAACAACGGCCAGCGCGTCACCGTGCCTGCCAATGACCGGGTGGAGGTGCGCTTCCCGGCGTCTACGGTGATGGCAGGCGATGTTCACATTCAGTTCGCGGCAGTGTCGGGAAATTATGCCGATGCCGCCACAGCAGACCTGCCAGTCTACACCCCGGCCACGAGCGAAGCCTTTGCCACCTACGGAGTCATTGACGAGGGAACAATTGCACAGCCTGTGCAATATCCGTCCGGTGTGTTCCCGCAATACGGCGGGCTGGAGATCAGCGCCTCCTCGACTGCTTTGCAAGCGTTGACCGATGCGATGTTGTATCTGGTGGAATATCCGTTTGAAGGCTCGGAGCAGCTCGCTTCGCGGATCATGGCAGTGGCATCCCTGCGCGATGTGCTGAGCGCCTTCAAAGCTGACGGGTTGCCGTCTCCGTCAGAAATGGAAGCAACTGTCGGCGGCGATGTGAAGCGTTTACAGTCCATGCAAAACTTCGATGGCGGATTCCCATATTGGCGGCGCGGATTCGAATCCAGCCCGTTCAACACCATCCACGTGGCTCATGCCTTGTTCCGCGCCCAGCAAAAGGGATTCGATATTCCCGTCGAGATGCAGCAAAATGCGCTGATTTACCTGCGCGACATCGAAAGTTATTACCCATCCTGGTACGGCGCGGAAACACGCCGAACGCTCAGCGCGTACGCGCTTTACGTCCGCGATTTGACGGGCGACCGCGATTCGCAGAAAGCCGAAAAACTGTTGAACAGCGCCGGGCTGGAAAATCTTTCGATGGAAGCCATCGGCTGGCTGTGGCCTGTGATCGATGACAATGCGCAACTGGATGCCATTCGGCTTTACGTGAATAATCATATCGTTGAAACGGCGGGCGCGGCCAACTTCACAACCGACTACACCGACCAGACCTATCTGCTGCTCAGCTCCGACCGCCGCACCGACGCCATTTTGCTGGATGCGTTGATCGAAGACAACCCGCAAAGTGCCTTGATTCCCAAGCTGGTGGCTGGCCTGCTCGCGCATCGTAACCGCGGACGCTGGAACAATACGCAGGAGAATGTCTTTATCCTGCTGACGCTCGACCGCTATTTCAATATCTACGAATATCAAACGCCAGACTTCGTGGCGCGCATCTGGCTTGGGAATACCTACGCGGGCAGTAACGAGTTCCGCGGACGCACGACGGACATCCACGAAACGCTCATCCCGATGACATACGTTCTCACTGAAACCGCGTCCGGTGGCGGGATACAGGATTTGATCCTGAGCAAGGAAGGCCCCGGCCGGCTTTATTATCGGCTTGGCTTGCAATACGCTCCCACTGATTTAAACCTCGACCCGCTGGATATGGGCTTCGTCATCCAGCGCCGTTATGAAGGCGTGGATGATCCCGAAGATGTCTTCCAGGATTCCGAGGGCGTCTGGCACATCAAAGCCGGGGCGCGTGTGAAAGTGACCATCACCATGGCGGCGGATAATCGCCGTTATCACGTGGCGCTTGTTGACCCATTGCCCGCCGGCCTTGAAATCATCAACCCGGCATTGGCGGTTTCGCAAAGCGTCCCGCAGGATGCAACCAGCCCGGACTATCGCTACGGGTGGTGGTGGTGGTGGAGCGTCTGGTACGAACACCAGAACATGCGCGATGACCGCGCCGAGGCCTTCACCTCGTTGCTGTGGGAGGGCGTCTACGAATACACCTACTTTGCCCGCGCCACCACACCGGGCGCCTTCATTGTCCCGCCCGCCAAAGCCGAAGAGATGTATTCCCCCGAAGTCTTTGGCCGCAGTAGCAGCGATTGGGTGATCGTGAAATAAACTGAATTAATAGGCGAGAGTCAGGTAAAATTTAGCAAGACACATAAATATAGGACTTTCGCTCGCTCCTCTTGTTTTGCATGTCACCCTCCCGATGTCCTTCGGGAGAATGACAAGCGAAAGTCCTGAAATAATTAGCAGGCGACAGTCACTTTGGGCGCGTTCTCCACAAAGAAACGGGTGGAAAAGTGACTGTCAGCTTATTCCCAATCATGCCTGATGAGAGGTCCGTATGAAATCCTATCGCAAAGAACTTTGGTTCAACATCCCTGCCCGGCGCGGGTTTGTAAACATCACATCACAGGTGGAGGAATGCCTGCGTGAAAGCGGCATCAGGGATGGAATCTTGCTGGCGAATGCGATGCACATCACCGCCTCGGTATTCATCAACGACGATGAAAGCGGCCTGCATCACGATTACGACAAATGGCTGGAGAAACTTGCCCCGCATGAACCGATCAACCAGTACCGCCACAATGACACAGGCGAGGACAATGCCGATGCTCACATGAAACGCCAGATCATGGGGCGCGAAGCGGTGGTGGCTGTGACAAATGGAGAATTGGATTTCGGCACGTGGGAACAGATCTTCTACGGCGAGTTCGATGGAAAAAGAAAAAAACGCGTACTGGTAAAAATTATTGGTGAATAGAGGCAGAAGTGAAATTACAAAATAAAACCATCGCCACCCTGATCGCCGAAGGCGTGGAAGACCTTGAGTATTATGTCCCATTGATGCGCTTGCAAGAAGAGGGCGCAAAAGTTTTATCAGCAGGATTGGATTTGAAATCCGTCAAAGGCAAGAATGGGCTGGTTATCACACCAGACGTCACCATCGAATCACTCGACCCCAGCGAACTCTACGCGCTCATCCTGCCCGGCGGGTGGGCCCCCGATAAACTGCGTAGATACGATGTTGTCAAAAATCTTGTGAAAGAAATGAACGCTGCCAATAAAATCATTGGCATCATCTGTCACGGCGGGTCAATCGCCATTTCGGCGGGCATCATCAAAAAAGGCCAGCGCGCCACGGGTTCGCTTGGCATCAAGGACGATCTCGTCAACGCGGGCGCGTCCTGGGCGGATGAACCTGCCTTTCGTGAGGGCAACCAGGTTTGGGGGCGGGTTGTGGCGGATATTCCAGATTTCAACCGTGAATTAGTGAAGGCGCTCATCCAAGGATGAAGGATAAAAGATGAAGGATGAATGTCTCACGTAAATTACGAAAACTGAATGGGGGCATATTTCATTGTGAAAGGAATAGGGATTTCCAAAAGATTCAAGATGGTGGGCGCGATTTGCAACTGTGAGGTGGATTCATCCACCTCGCCTCTTCCCTGACCGTTGGGCTGAATCACAAAAAATGGCACGGTGCGCTGCTGATAGGTTGTCCCGCCATGCGCTCCATCGGCATTGATGCCGTGATCGCCAGTGACAAAAATTGTGTACCCGCGCTCGCGCCATTCCATGATGAGCGGCGCGAGTTTTGAATCCTGATGAATGGCATGATTGCGATATTCCTTTGTATCAGAGCCGAAAGTCTCGCCGTGATAATCCATGCCCATCGGGTGAAGCAAAAGGTAATCGGGTGAAAACTTGCGAACTAAATACGCCGCGCTGGCAAAGAGTTCCACATCGGGGTATTCATCCTCGGTATAGAACCGCCCGTGCTGGATGTTCAATGTATCGTCATCGATTTCTTTATCATCAATGCGATCATAGGGCGCGCGATTATACAATTCGGAATACCAATAATATGCCGCCGCGGCAGTGACCCTGCCCGCATTTTTTATAGACTGAAAAACATTCGGCTGGCTTGAAAGCCGCACTATCGAATTCGCCACGATCCCATGCTCGCTGGATGGCAAGCCTGTATGAATTGTCTCGTACATGGGGCGGGACATGCTCGGCAATTCGCCCGTTATTTTATACAGGCTGGCTTGTTTTGTTTCCACCAAATGGCCGAGAAACCCCATATTGTCTTTTGCAATATCGTAACGCAGGGCGTCTGAAAGAACGAGAATGACTTTGTTCATACCAACCTCAAAGAAAAACGGTTCGACGCTGACACGCCGAACCGTTTTTGATTTAATTTAATTCTTATTCATCCAAAACCAGCACAGCTTCCTTCGAACAAGTCACCTGCTCTTTCGCGCCGATTTTGGGAAGTTCAAGGAAGGGATTGTTGAACGTATCCATGTTGAATTTGGTGTTACCAATCTTCACCTGGATGCGGACAACCGCCCCAAGGAAGGTGATATTCTCGATGGTGCAATCCACTACATTGGCCTTCTTTTGCTCCGAAGCAAAACTGAAACGTTCCGGACGAACGGCGATCTTCACCTTGTCGCCCTTCTTCCTTGCATCCGTTCCTTCTGCCGCCTCGAATTGCACTCCATCCATGCTCACCAATCCTTTCGCAGGATCAACCACCTCTGCATCGGCTGTGTTCAACGAACCCACAAAATTAGCGACAAAACGAGTCTTGGGGAAGTTGTATATCTCAAAGGGAGTGCCCACCTGTTCCATTTCGCCCACATTCATCACCACGATACGATCGGAGATGGAGAGAGCTTCCTCTTGATCGTGCGTAACAAAAATCGCCGTAATTCCCAGCGACTTTTGAATCGCGCGGATTTCCGCCCGCAAAGACACGCGGATCTTGGCGTCCAACGCTGAAAGAGGCTCATCAAGCAGAAGCACCTGCGGACGATTGGCAAGCGCGCGCGCCAACGACACCCGCTGCTGCTGTCCGCCTGAAAGCTGGTAGGGGTATTTATTGGCGTGTTTCTCAAGGTTGATCAGGCTGACCATTTCATCCACGCGCTGTTTGATCATCGCTTCAGACTCTTTGCGAACGCGGAGGCCAAAGCCGATGTTTTGCGCAACCGTCATGTTTGGGAACAAGGCATACGATTGAAAGATCATGCCCACATTCCGTTGATTCGGGGCCTTGTCGGTTATATCCGCGCCATCCAGTAATATTTTCCCGGATGTGGGAATCTCAAAGCCTGCCACCATGCGCAGGGTGGTGGTTTTCCCACAACCAGATGGCCCGAGAAAAGAAACGAATTCGCCCTTCTCGATATCGAGGTTGAAATTATCAACAACCACCGCATCGCCAAACTGTTTTGTAACATGTGAAATGGATAAATATGACATGGTGAATCTCCTCGGTAATTTAATGCGCCCCGGCGGCTTGCCCCTGCCCGCCTGTGAACAATTGAATCAGTCCCATTGCAACCCATGTAAGCAGGAAGCTTGCGAAGGAAAGCGCCGCAGGTTCGTACGCGCGATGCTGACCCAACAGGAAAAGGTAGGGGCCGAAAGCGGGCACGCCAAGGAAGGAGGCAAGAGTGACCTCGCCAACCACAATGGCAAAGGTAAGCAGGGCGCCGCTTAATAACGCTGCGCGAATATTGGGCAGGATCACACGCACAATGATGGTGAACCAGCTTGCGCCCAGGCTTTGCGCGGCTTCGGTAAGAGTGCGAACATCCACAGTGCGCATACCTGTATCCACCGAGCGGTACATATAAGGCAGACCCAATACCATGTAACCGGCAACGATCAAAATATCCGTGCCTACTTCAAACGTCGTAAGCGGCTGGAATAATGTCGCATCGGTAAAGGGGATTTTGATGGGCGAGCTATAGATGCGAATCAAACCGAAAACCAGGATGATCGCCGGCACTACAAAAGGAAGCAGTGTGATGAATTCCACGATCCTTCGGGCTTCCGGCAAACGCAAGCGAATCCAATAGGCGGTTGGTACGATCAGAATAATGCTGGCAACAATAGTCAACAAGGCGAGAACATTTGAATACAGGAATGTTTTAAGAAATTCGGGATCCTCAAACGCCCTGATATACGCCTTGAACCCAATTACATCGCGTTCCATGCGAAGGGAAAAGTTAAGGGTTGCATATAAGGGGAGAAGGAAATACAGCGCGCCTAAAATAAACCAGAACCAACTCCAAAACCGTGTTCCGAGGCGCGAAAGGGACCAGGACTTGCGACCCCGCCCCTTGCCAACCCGCAGATCAATGGAAATGCCGCTCATCTCAACCACCTTTCTGATCTTTTCTGAAGCCATGAATAGCCAATCAAAGATATTGTCATCACGACAACCATTCCCATCGCCATGGCATAGCCAAGACCTGGGTTATGGTGTACATCGCCGCGGATCTGCGCCCCGATCTGAATAGTAATAATGCCCAATCTGCCGCCGGTGAGGGCGTACGCCGTTGCATAGGCGCCGAAGGCATTCCCAAACAAAAGGATCATGGTACCCAAGATCGAAGGAAGCAGCACAGGGAAGGCGACCCGCATCCAATATTGAAAGTTACTCGCCCCAAGGTTTTCAGCGGCTTCACGCCATTCACGCTTCAATCCATCCAATGCCGGGGCCATGATCAACACCATGAGCGGGAATTGGAAATACATATAGGTCAGGCTGAGGCCAGCAAAACTGTAAAGGTCAAAATTTGTTTGCTGATATAAATTCACGCCAAACAGGTTTTTGATGAGGGTGGTGATAAACCCCGTGCGCCCCAATGTTGCAATAAAAGCAAACGCCAGGGGAACCCCTGCAAAATTGGAAGCCACACCGGAGAATGTTATCAATGCCGAACGCAGCGGTTTTGGCAGGCCGCCCACTGTTACAGAGTATGCAAGTAAAAAGCCGAAGAGTCCGCCGCCGAGTGCGGTGGCTGCGCTAATGCGAATGCTCAGCCAGTATGCATCCAGGATGGCCTTTTCTTCAAATAATTGAATGATATTGGCGAGTGAAAATTGGCCTTCTTCAGTTGTAAAGCTGCCGATAAATAAACGCAGGGACGGCAAAATAAGAAAAAGGATTGCAAACAGGAAAAATGGCGTAACGCCCAGCCATTTTTTCCAATCAGCGGAGGGGGAAACGCCTTTTGGGTTAAGAGCAGTTTGAGCCATTAATTACCTCAACTTATCTCTTGCTGTGGCGAGACCCCGCCAGGTGGCGGGGTCTCGCATTATTACATCAAATCAATTTGTTACGGAGCAGCTTGAACGTCTGCGCCGACGGCTGAATCCCAGTTCGCGGTGATGAGGGCTTTCGCAGCATCAAGTTGGGCGAGGGTGGGGAATACTGCGCCGGAGACATCAGGCAGTTTGGCGAGCAAGTCAGCGGGGATAACACCGCGGTCGCGCATATCGCCTTCGCGGATCGGATGGCAGTAGCCCTTCATCCAGATGGTCTGGCCTTCGTCAGAATAGAGGAACTCCATCCATAACTTGGCGGCGTTGGGGTGCGGAGCATAGGCGCTAATCGCCTGAACATATACACCAGCGAAACGGCCAGTGGCGGGAATCACAACCTCAGCCTTGGGATTGCCTTCGAAGGAATCCACGGCGGCGAGAGCGTTATAGTCCCAGGTAATGCGGACAGCGGTTTCGCCAGTTGCAACCAAACCATTATTCGCGATTAAAGGAACAAGGTTGCCAGCAGCGTTCAAATCGGCGAAGAAGTCGAGGCCGGCCTGGGCGTCATCAAGGGAACCGCCGTTTGCGAGTGTGGAGGCATAAACGGTTTGAATCGCCTGATTGGAAGTGCGGGGATCACCAGAGAGCGCAACCTGACCGTTGTACTTGGGGTCAAGCAAATCAGCCCAATCCTGGGGAACATCGGGTTGAACATCGGTGTTCACGAGGAAGGATAACACGCCGTAGTAATCGCCATACCAGTAACCCTCGGCATCCTTGGCGTCATCGGGGATGCTGTCCCAGGTGGAAACCTTGTAAGGCTGGATCAAACCTTCAGCCTTGGAGGAAGCGCCGAAAGCAAAACCAACGTCAATGACATCAGGAGCCTGCGGGCCGGTATTATCCTTGTTGGCTTTGATGGCTTCAACTTCGTCACCGGAGCCAGCGTCAGGATTCAATTCGTTGACCTCGAGACCATACTTGGCTTTGAAGGTCTCAATGGCTTCGCCGTAGTTGCACCAGTCATGCGGCAGGGCAATAGTGGTGAGCGTGCCTTCAGCCTGAGCCGCGGCAACAAGGTCAGCCATGGGGTCGACAACGGGCGCTTCGGTTGCAACAGGGGCTTCGGTAGCAACGGGGGCTTCGGTAACGACAGGGGCTTCGGTGGCAACAGGGCCGCCGCCGCACGCGGACAACAATGTTGCCGCAATGACGAACAGGGCGAGCAAATGATAAGCAAAGTTTTTGGTACGCATTTCTCTCTATCTCCTATTTGTATTAGTTTGAATGGACAAAAGATACGATCTATACTGCCTTTACTATTTCTCTTCCCAGCGCCTCCAGTCTGTTAACAAACTGTTAACATTTTAGCATTATCAATATTCAAAGTCAAACCGCGCTTTGAATGAATGACCAAGATAATCGTTCCATTCCCCTCTTCTACCTGCCTCCCGCCACATTTACGATAAACCAATAAATACCCGCCGAGATCAACCCACTGACTGGGATGGTGATCATCCAGGCCGTGAGAATATCTGTAACCACAGTCCAGCGCACTTTGCCGAAGCGTTCCGAGGAGCCTACGCCAACAATGGCAGAGCTGACAACCTGCGTAGTGCTGACTGGCGCGCCCCCAAAGGAAGCCGCAAGGATCACAAAAGCAGATGCCATTTGAGTGGCAAAGCTATGCACGGGGCGAATCTTGTAGAACTTGCCGCCCAAAGTGCGGATCAACCTCCAGCCACCCAGAGCAGTTCCCAGCGCCATAGTCGAAGCGCTGATGGCAATCACCCAAAACGGGACGGTGAAATTATCCAGCGCGCCGCCGATCAATAAACTCAGCGTGATGATGCCCATTGTTTTTTGCGCGTCATTCGTCCCGTGACTGAACGCCAGCCCAATGGCAGTAAACAACTGGGCGCGTTTGAAAAATTCGTTGATATTCGGAGACACGTTTCGCGCAAGGAAGTAGATTAGCCGTAATATCAAAAAACCAACTACAAAGCCAGCCAGGGGTGAAATAAACAAACCGATGAGCACTTTGTAAATTGCTTTAAGGTTGATCGCTCCGAAACCAGCCGTAAACGCAACCACGCCGATCAGGCCGCCAATCAACGCATGAGATGAACTGCTGGGTATGCCCAGAAACCATGTGATCATGTTCCAAATGATGGCAGCCAGCAAACAAGCCACCAACGCATTCAGCGTGAGCAGGTGCGAATCCACTATATCGCCGCCGACCGTTTTTGCCACGGTCACGCCAAACAAAAAGGGACCAAAGAACTCGGCAACGGCGGTCACGCCAAGCGCAGTATTTGGGCGAAACGCACGCGATGAAATCATGGTTGCTACGATGTTGCTCGAATCGCGCATTCCGTTGATGAACTCGAAAACCAGCGCCAGAATAATAACAAGGATCAATTGAGAAGACATTAACACCTGGTTAAGTTTTCTTTACAACAATATCTGCAATAATGTTCGCCGCTTCATCGCCGCGGTCTGCCGCGTTGGAAAGGTGACGGTATACCTCGCGCAGCTTTAACATCTCGACCACGTGATGCAAATCTTCAGGCCCGCTGAACAGGTCTGCCACGGCTTCACGGTAAACGGCTTCCACTCGGTTCTCCAGCGCCTTGGCGCGCTGGGCATGGTCGATGGCGACGTTTGGATGTTTCGGCAGGCGTTGAACGGCATGTAGGATCTCGTACGCCGCATCCTTTAAAAGGGAGGCGATCCTTTGCATGTAGACGGTGGGCTGCACCTTGAGAACAACCATCTCCATCACCGTTGTATCCGCGTAGTCAATCACATCGTCAATGGAGCGGGAAAGGGCAAAAATATCCTCGCGGTCAAACGGCGTGACAAAAGAGCGGTTCAATTCGTCAATTAAAATACGGCGAACTTCATCCGCCTCCTTCTCTTTTATGGATAGTTCCTCCGCGACATCGGGGTCGCTGGTCTCGAAATATCTGACCAAAAGACGCAGTCCTTCATAAGCAAGGGACGCCTGCTGTTCGATCAGGTTTTGAAATACATTTTCTCGTTTCTTGAAAAAGCCAAACATATAATAGTACCTTTCGATAATTTTTATGGTCACGGCGGGTTGAACTCCAGACCATGACCGTATTGCTGATTTATATAACTGACGTTACACACCGTCCCGAAGGTTTGGACTACAAACCAGCTTGATTTACGAGAACCTTCGGGACGTTTCGCCTGGCGTTCAAATTCCTCGAAAAAAACCTCACCGCACTCCCGCAAGAACATCGGGACGATGTAGCGCGCGGCGCAAGTGTCGGGACGGCGCCTGTGTGTTATTTCCGATAAAGTCTAATACCTGCGGCCATAAGCGGGAAAGCGCAATTTATGACCGTGGCGGGTAAACTTTATTCGACTGGGGTTAATTCGCCCGCAACCATGCCCTCGAACCTTGCCCGAAGTTTTTCGTCCAATTCATCCGAAATCAACGGCTGGGGGTTGCTGGTCATAATCTCCTTTGCCTTCATCATCGCGCGGGCGTGAATATCCGTCGAGCCTTTCTTTTCCCAAATCGTGCGCGCATTGCGGTCTGCGATCTTTGTCATCACGGCTTCGGTCTTCATGCGGCCAATGGTGTGTTTGGCAGTGATGTACGAGCCGCCCGGCCCAACTTCTTTGATAAGCGAAATCGCCAGTTCATCCTCGCTAAAATTGATTCCGCGTTTCAAGCGTTTCATCATTTGGGCGGCTTCATCATCCATCACGGCTTTGGCAAAATCGAAGGTCTTCAGCGCATCGATCAACCCGCCAATGTTGAACATATCCATGCCGCCGAGCAAACCAGCAATTCCAGACATGCCTGTTTCATACCCAGCCTGCGCGTCATTCAACTTTGAATTGGTCAAGCCAACGTACCCGCCGCAGGGAACAGTGTAAAACCGCGCCAACTGTGCGAACGCCATGTGTAACATGCCGCACTCGATTGCGCCAGATGTGTAGGCGCCAGAGCGCATGTCTGCAACGGTGCCGAGTGTGGCGTAAATGGTGGGTGTGCCTTCCTTTACCATCTGCATCAACACCAGCCCGGATAAAAATTCGGCGTTGCCCTGCGCCAGCGTCCCCGCCATGGACATCGGCGAAGTAAGGCCCGCGTTCGGTACAATGGTCGGGTAGACAGGCAGGCCCTCATTGGCAAAATACATCACATTTTCAGTGGAGAGCTTATCCATGGTCAACGGCGACACAATGGGGCAATAATGATGTGTGAGGAAAGGATGTTCCTTATAAGCTTCCTTTCCGCCCGCCACCATATACGCCATTTCCATAACGTCAAGCGTATCCTTGTGATCGGTCGTGGTGACACGGATCGGTTTAAGACAATACTTGATGGACGGATACAGCCTCGAGATTGTGAATTGATCCGCAGGCGCGTCATCTGCCAAAGTGGAAATGGAGAAAATATCGTAGCCTGGAAGTTCATTGATGAGATGCGCGATCCGCGCGATATCCGCTGACTCGGCGCGTCTTTCCGCGCCCGTAACTGGATCTATGATATCAGGAGCGGAACTGGCTGTGACAATGACCGGGCTATCCCGCGGGATCGTTTTATCGAACTTCGGGTCGCGCCCGTGAAAAGTAAAAGTAGGCGGAACCAGCCTGCGATATTTTTCTGTAATTGCGCGTGGAAATTTAACCCGCTCATCTTCCACGATACATCCGTGCTGTTTGAAAAGTTCACGGGCAGGTTCATAACGAACCTTCAAGCCAACATCCTCCAAAATCTCCAATGAGGCTTCGTGGATTCGTTCGACCTGTTCCTGGGTAAGAAGAGCTGCAAATGACATGGGTCACATCCTTATTGATAAATTTTAATCAACCAATGATCTTTTGATCTTCCTGCGTTCCACTTTCTTCTTCGGTAAAATTTTTGCTGCCAGCTTCTGGCCTTCCTTTACAAGGGCGTTGTTGGCAATCGGGTTGCCCTGCGGAATATGCAGAAATTTGCGTATTTTGTAGAACTGGTCGCCGCGATAGACCATACGCTCGATGCGAACGGTGCGCGCCAGCCCCATGATTTGCTGGACGGGGAACATCGCCAATCCTGAGCGGGTGACTTTGAGCGAAGCGGCCGCAATCGCAAAGCGGACGGTCTCCTCCAGGCTCCATCCATTGAGATAGCCGTAGGCAAATCCCGATGAGAACGTTGCGCCTGCGCCGGAGGCGTCCACGGCTTTCACTTTGGGGGCATAGGCGCGGATGATCTCATCGCCCTGCACCACCATACAGCCCTGACTAGCCATGGTAATGATGGCAGTCTTTATACCAGAGTTAATCAATTTGCGCGCCACACCCAGCATGGCCTGTTTTTTTCCGATCTGCGCGGCATCTGTCACCGCCTGACAAACTGTGACCAGGCCTGAGTATTTTTTGAGCAATTCAGGGTGCTGATGTCCATGCTCAAAATTGAGAAAAACGGGTACGTTATGCCGATGCGCCTCTTCCATGGCGCGGAGGATGTGGGCGTCGCCATCGTACCAGTCCACGTACAGCAGTTTGGACTTCTTTATTAATGAAAGGTCGGCGGTATCCAGTGTGCCGAGGATTTCTTCAGAGCGTTGCCAGAAATACGTGCGCGCTCCTTTTTTATCGGAGACATTCACCTCGAGCGGCGTTTTATATTTTTTGGTAAAACGCACCTTTCCCTGCACACCCATTTTTTTTAGGGTATCGGCAACATGATGGCCGAGCAGATCGTCGCCAACTGATGTGCCAATCATGCCAGCAGGCACACCCCATTGACTCAGGTTACATGCAATAATCGCCGCATCGTCATAGACATACTCGCTGACTTGATGCACGATCGCGCCTGTGTTGTGCTTGGGCAGGCGATCCAACGCCATAATGTAGACAGGCGTCAACATGCCGAAGCCGACGTATGCGGGAGAGGTTTGTTTGGTAGAAGGCATTCTAAAAATTCACCACAAAGTGTCACAAAGGATCACGAAGGAAGGTCACTTAAACCTTTGTGTACCTTCGTGCCCTTTGTGGTTAAAAATTTTTAGGCGCGCGCCCTCTCGCCTTTCGGGTCGAATAACACAGACGCGGTCACTTCCGCTTCACGCCGACCCTCTATCAGGTCAATGAGGAAGCGATTGCCCTGCTTCGCCAAATCCGTTGGCAAATAGGCGTACAAAATATTCTTCTTCAACGTGAAGCCATATCCGCCACTGCGAACGCGGGTCAACACCTTGTCTTCGTGATAGATCGCTTCACCGCCGTAGATTTGAGTGAAGTCATCACCCTTGACGAGGACAAGCGTGCAAAGTTTACGATTAATGCCTTCCGCTTTTTGTTTTACCAAGGCATCGCGCCCGATGAAATCGCCTTTATCGAGATGGACACAAAATCCAAGACCCGCCTCGTAAGGCGTTTCAGAAGGCGTAATATCGGTTGTGAAATAGCGGTAGCCTTTTTCAAGACGCAATGAGTCAAGCACTTTGTAACCGCCAAGTTCGAGGCCAAATTCCGTGCCTGCTTCAATGAGCAGATCCCAAACGGGTGTGGCGCGGTTGTTGGGAATGTAAAGCTCCCAGCCCAGTTCGCCTGCATAGCTGACTCTCTGAGCATACACCTTTGCCCCATTGATCAGAATCAGTTTTGTCGTTAAGTAAGGATGCGCGGAATTCGACACATCGCTCGTGGTGATCTTCTCCAACACCGCGCGCGCCTTCGGCCCCCACAACGCGAGACAGGCATACTCCTGCGTGATGTCGCGGATGGATACATCGCCATCCTTTTCATCCACGTGCATTTGAATGCGCGCGAGGTCATTGCCGATAAAACCAGAACCTGTGATGACCCAAAAATGATCTTCGCTCAAACGAGTGACGGTGAGATCGGATTCAATTCCGCCGCGTGTGTTCAAGAACTGAGTGTAGACCGCGCTGCCAACAGGCTTATCAATATTGCTGGAAGTCAATCGCTGCAACAAGGGCAATGCTCCTTCGCCTTTCACTTCGATCTTTCCGAAGGAAGTCAGATCAAACAAGGTCACACGTTCACGAGTGGCAACATGCTCTTGACCAACGCGGTCAAAAAACGGCGGCTTCGCCCAACCCCATCCACGCTGATCCTCACCCATGCGCCGCGACTCTTTGCCAGGTTCAAAATAATTCACACGCTCCCAGCCAAATTTTTCACCAAAGACCGCGCCATTTTCCATCAAGCGGAAATGAAGGGGACTCACGCGATGAGGCCGCGCGGTTTCATGTTCATCGTGCGGGAACTTCATGCGGTAATAATATTTCACGCTTTCGACAGTGCGCTCCGCCGCATACACGGGGTCGGCATAATAATTTCCAAAACGCGTGGCGCGATAGCCATACACATCCATCGGTGCTTCGCCTTCGATGATCCACTCGGCCAGCAATTTTCCCATGCCGCCCGCGCCGCCGTATCCATTTAATGACATGCCTGCCAGCATCCAGAAACCCTTGACACCTGCCATCGGTCCAAGCAAGGGTTGGCAATCCGGCGTGTACGCGCCCGGGTGACGCACCAACGTAATAATTCCAGCCTGATCTAAAAATGGCAGGCGGCGAATCGCGCCTTCGAGCAGCATTTCAAATTGATCGAAGTCACCGGGGAAACTCTTGCTGCCATGTTCCCAGGGCGTGCCATCGATCCAGCGCGGCAGTGGCTTCGGCTCATAGCCGCCGATCACCAGCCCGCCCTGCTCCTGGCGCATGTACACCAAATTATCAGGGTCGCGCAAACACGGCGTGGATGATGAAAACTCATGCCCTGGCACGGCGCGCAAGGCAATATGCTGATGATCCACTGGAGTAGTTGGGATGTGAAGCCCCGCCATTGCAGCGATACGCGGCGCCCACAGTCCCGCGGCATTGACGATGATCTCGCATCTTATCTCGCCTTTATCTGTCACTACACCTTGAACCTCGCCCTTCGCTGACAGTTTGATTCCCGTCACCCGTGTGTTGGTGTAAACCTCCACGCCCAATTCCTTCGCAAACTTTACCATCGAAGTCGTGGCAGTATATGGGTCAAGCTGCCCATCACGCGGAAGATAAATGCCGCCGTACAGATCTTTTTTAGAAATCTGCGGCATGACCTTCAACGCATCATCGGGAGAGATGACTTCCACGTCGAGGCCCAAGGCCTTGGCGCGGCTGACGCTTCTTTCCAACTCTTTGAGCTGTTCCCTGCTCGAAGCGACTCGCAAACTGCCGACATGGTCGAACAACCCCAACTCGCTGTACAACTCAATGCTGTACATGCGGAACTTGAGCATCGCCTGAGACGTGGCAAACTGCGTCACCAACCCCGCCGCGTGAGACGACTCACCGCTGGCGATCTCGCCTTTCTCCAGAATCACCACATCCTTGCGCCCGTACTTTGCAAGGTGATAGGCAACCTGCGCGCCATAAATCCCGCCGCCAATGATAACAATCTGTGCTTGGCTCTTCATTCAATTCACCTGTTTATATTTAGACTATATCACACACCTGAAGAGTCTCGCATGTTTGAAGGCGAAACCCATAAGGAGGATATTCAATTTTTAATTCCGCTTTGCAAGATACTCTAACCCGTTCACCGACATCAAGCGCCTTATTACAAGCCGTAGTTGGCCGTATTTACATCCTTTGATCTCAATAATGTAACTCACCTTACGCGAAACATCCCGAAGGTTCTCTCAAAAGAACCTTATTGAGCAACAAAACCTTCGGGACGGTGCGTAACATCAGTAATCTAATTTTCTGAACAATAAACTAAACGGTGGTCAGTGCTTACGAAACGCACTGACCACCCACCATCAGACAGAAGAGTAAATTTTACTCTGGCGGGATTTCCTTGAAGGCGTAATCCACGTTGATACCTTTGGATTTTTGGGTATTTTTGGCAAACATATACCAAACGGCAGAGAAGATCAGAATTCCAAACACCACGCTGTACGCCAATGTGCTGGTAAGCCCAAGCTGCGCATAGAGCATGAACATCAGGATCATCGCGCCGCCAAGGATGAAACCAATCACGCCGATAATGGTGACGAGCGGGGTGTTGCCAACTTTGTACTTTGCGCCCGGAGACGATTCGTATACATCCTTTGCGCGGTAAGGCAATAATGCGCCCGCCAAACATGTGATCACGAATACATAACCGCAGGCAAAAGTAACGCCGAGTGTAAGCGCAACCCAATTTGAGTTTAGGTTGTATAACAAAATGACGGGAATACTGGCGAGGAAATAAGCCCAATGCGCATTGACCGGGGTATGGCGTTTCTCGTCCACTTTGCTGATCCATTCGGGGAGCAGGCGGTCGAGTGACATGGCAACCATCACACGCGTCATGCCGATATAGCAGTTATGCACAATTTGATGCGAATTGAGAATATAACCCAGGCCAATAATGATAATAACCAATGGGCTGGCCGACAGCGCAACCGCAATGATGTTGGGCCAGAGCCAGAACCCGGCAATGGTCGATTCTCCAACACCTGACCAATAGCCTGCGCCAGCCACATACAGGAATTCCGTGCCAACTGCTTTTTCCAAAGCAAATGCGAGAACGGCAAGCAAAATGCCTGTAAAGATCAATGAACCTACGATGATGAACATCTGGCTGTTGAAGGAACGCGCATTCTTAATCTCGCCGTTCTGTTGAGCGCTATAGGTAGCCCATTGCAGGGAGGTCCACGCAATTGGGGCAACTAGCACGGTTGCCAGCAAACTGAAGGGCGGATTCAAATCCACGCCCGCGGCAATGGATGCATCCCTGGCCGTCTGGACAAAATTCTGGGTTCCGCCAATAGCAAGAGCGAATGCGTCGATCTTTGTCATGGAGGAAGCGGGGTCACCCAGGAAGAGAACGACCAGCATGGTAACGAAAGCAAGTAAGGTGCCGCCGATCATGACAGCCTGAAAACGCACATAATTCTTGAAACCGCTGATGAGGATCATCATGGAAACAAAGGCGTTCAGGATGCTGGTAATGATGATGCCGGTTGAACCTGTAAACCAAAGGCCCAGTCCGGTCATTGCCGCGCTGCCCATGGTTGCCCCAAGCCCAAGGAATAGCGGCGCAAATCCAAGATAAGATAGCAGCCATCCGGATAGCGCCACCCACTGAAGTATCCAGATCACATAACCAGACATGACCACAGTGAAAGCAGTACCGCCGCCAAACACACGGCTTTGGAATACATAATCACCGCCAGAACGCGGCAAAGCTGTGGAAAGCCACACATAGACAAGCGCAATGGGAATTTCGATCACCATCGCAAGCAAAATTCCCCAGACGAGTTTGCCGCCGGGAAGCGCGCCCGGCGCCCAAAGATACGTCCATGGGAAAATCAGGCCCATCGTCAAAATGTTGTAGACGAAGGCGGAGAACGGAGACATAACACGCACAAGCCCGGAGGCTTTTCGAGTAAAGACTTCTGGTTTTGCCGCAGCTGTTGCCATTTCTTTTCTCCTTTGGTTTGAATTATTTCAATCCGTACACGCAGTACACGATCTCCTGAAAAATAATCTGCAATCTCTGAATGTGCCGCCTCCTTTCAATTCTATCCACTGGTCATCTGATAGCCCTGTACTTCACCATCCGCGAAGGTGACAAGGCAGCCGCGTAAAACACCTTCGGCGTATTCGCTGCCTGGGTTGATGCAAGTCGTCCGCCCCAGCCTGGCAACAGATTGCGATTCATGGATGTGACCATGCAGCCCAAGCATCGGCTTATATTTCTCGATTGCCTGGCGGACGGCTGCGCTTCCCGCTCCGTGCATAACTGGTTGCCCTCCCTGAACAATTTGCTCAGGTGGATCCTTATCCCAATCCAACATGGGGCAGGTATCCAGCGTGGAGTCTTTCGGAGGGTCATGGAAGTTGAAAATGGCTTTGTTCAAATCAGGCACCAGGGACGCCATTTTGTCGATCATGGCTCCCAGCTCCTCTTCTGAAACTTCACGCGGGGTCTTCCAGGGAGTCGGTGTGCTGATACCCACCGAGATCATGGTGTGATCGTCATCTACTTGAACCATTTCATTTTCACAGGCAAAGAAGGACTTTACGCCTTCCTGTTTCAGCGCTTTTAACACATCCCACTCATCGTCGTTGCCGCCGGTGACAAAACATTTAATGCCGGTACCGTTTAATCTCTCTTCAGCAAGGCTTACCCAGTTGACCAGTTTTTGCTTCGCAAGCTCATTGAACAATACCTCTACAGACCTGGGATCGGCCTGCAAAGTACGGAACTCGTCCTCTTGCATAATCTTATAATAAAATCCGAGAATATCCAGTTTGCCTGTCAGGGCTTTTAATTCTTCTTCGGTGGTAATGTGTTCAACACGTCCCTGCACGGTGGCGCGGTGATGACCGTTTGATTCCTTGATGATGGGGATCATCAACTTGCCTTGAATGTCTCCGCCCATCACGATGACATTTACATTGTAGAACTTTCCCGCATTGATAAACTTGCGAAATGTTCGTTCAGAGCCATGAATATCCGTGGCAAAGAACAGGCGGGTCGGTTCTTTTTTTGGTTTCTTTGAAAAGAAAAAAGACATCTGGGTTCCTCCAATTAAAAACCTGGCGTACTATTAATTCACGTCCGGCTGGGTGGTAATAAAATTGGCGAGAAGGCAGGGGATGTTATGTGCAGCGAGCGATTCCACGGCTGAAGAATCAAAGCGCTCATCCGATACAAGTTTATCGACCTCATCAATATTGGCGATTTGAAAATTAGATACCACGCCCCATTTACTATGGTCTGCGACCACAATGACCTGTCCTTTTGTGCGTTCGATCATCTTGCGGACAACTTCGGCTTCAGGGTTGGTTGGCACGGTGCAGCCGTGTTTAAGGGAGATTCCGTCAACGCCAAGGATCGTTTTGTTGGCATAGACCAGCCCTAAATTGTCCAGTGCGAAGCGGCCTGCCAAAGAGTTGGAACGGGATTGGAACTCGCCTCCCGTCATATAGTAGTGAAAGCCCGGGTTGCCGAGATCCATCACGGCGCTGACATTATTTGTAAAAACCGTAATCCGGGAATCTCGCCGAATATGCTGTAAAACCTGTGTGGCGGTGGTGCCGCTGTTGATAAAAACAATATCACCATCTTCGAT
Organism: Anaerolineales bacterium; assembly: GCA_919902735.1. GTDB lineage: Bacteria > Chloroflexota > Anaerolineae > Anaerolineales > Villigracilaceae > Villigracilis. The sequence goes on from CAKKRM010000126.1 coordinate 29,546, forward strand.
CAACGACGCGGCAAGTTCGCCAATACGCCGCTTTTCTTCGGGGTGATGCTGCACTCTTTGTTGATATTCCTGCTCGAGGATCATGCGCTGATTTAAGATCGCTCCCCCATGCGTACGCTCAAGAATTCCTTTTTGCTCCATCCACTCGAGGTCACGGCGCACAGTTGCTTCGGAAGTTTCCAGCATTTGACACAAATCAACCGTGCGGACGATTTGGTGGACAGCCAGATATTCCTGAATTCGCTCCCGCCGTTGGGCTGGAATGAGAGGTTTGCTCATTAACTGGTCTCAACTTGGAGATGAAGGAAATTGCTCACTTTGATGTCGCATTATATAAGAATCTGATGAAATTTGCAAGTTTTTGACTTTTTTATTATAATTACAATAATGTACTCAACGAACAAGAAAAATTCATCAACACGCTTTCATCAGACTCGAATGGCTTAATTCTCTTTCAGGAGATATGTGAATGACAAATAGTTCTGTTGGGATGGGTGAACAGGATCGTTCTGAGCGCGAAAAATTCGAGAACGAATTGAAGACGATACTAAAAACCAGTGAAGATTCGAATATCCTTTTACGGGTAATCGGCTCACTGGCTTTTCAAATGCATTGTCCTCAGTTTGGCTATTTACAAGCGGCAATGGGCCGCGCATATACAGATATTGATTTTGGGGCGTACGGCAACCAAAATAAACAAATCTCTCGAATGATGGCTTCGCTTGGTTATGTGGATAACCGCGAAGTCTTTATTTCATCTGAAGGGGAACGAGCTATTTTCGACAAGCCTGGCACGGGTCTACACGTAGATGTTTTCTATGAGAAGCTCGACTTTTGTCATGCCATTTATTGGAAGGACAGACTTGAAGTTGACTCGCCCACCATCCCTTTGACAGAACTGCTTCTCGAAAAAATGCAGATCGTTCAGATCAACGAAAAGGATATTATCGACACCATCATGTTGTTGCTCGAACACCCATTGGGCGATATTGACAAGGAAACGATCAACATAAAACTCGCGGCACAGTTATGTTCGAATGAGTGGGGGCTGTGGCGCACCGCCACCATGAATCTCGATAAAGTAAAACAACTCGCGCAACATTACACACAGCTTTCCGACGAACAAAAATCAAAAGTGGTCACACAAGTGGACGAAATCGTTGCGCGTTTGAACAGCGAACCAAAACCGCTCGCATGGCGCATCCGTGACCGCGTAGGCGACCGCGTCAAATGGTACAAAGAAGTGGACGAAGTTTAAGGAGTCATCATGGCAAAACTTGTAAAAGATTTAATGCACACAGGCTTGATCACCTGCAAACCCACAGCTACGCTCGGCCAGGTGGCGGTATTACTCCACCAGCATCATGTCCATGCCCTGGTAGTTGCAGATCGGGATGGACGCACATTAGGTCTCATCTCCGATTTTGACTTGATGGCTGGTGAATGGCTTTCATCGGATGAAGAAAGCCTGGCAGTTATGCGAAAATTGACAGCTGCGGATCTTATGTCACAAACGGTTGATTCCGTTGATGCAAACACTTCCATCACTGAGGCAGCCGGTATCTTCATGGAAAAAAAGGTCAGCCGCCTTTTGGTCACTGAGAACGGCAAATCTATCGGCATCGTTTCCCTTTCCGATTTTATCGCCAGTATCGCAGGTGAAATGAAGACCAAACGGGAAACGGTCGGCGATGTCATGTCGGATGCCATCCTGGTCTGCCGCGGTAAAACCCCCGTCGCCTCGGCAGCTCGCGCAATGACATCTGCTGGCTGGCGTTCTGTGCTGGTGGTGGATGCAAAAGGAAAAATCCTGGGCGTGGTCAGCGGGCACGACCTGCTGCGTTTTGTAAAAGAAGGCCTAGCAGAAAAGATGATCGTCCGTGATGTAATGCACCCCGCGCTGACCATTGACATCCACGCCAGCCTGCGCGAAGCCGCGGATATGATGATCCAGAATCACTATCACAGGCTGGTTGTGGTTGACAAGGAAGACGCGGATGCATTCCCCCTCGGCGCAATCTCCACATTTGACATTGTAGCGGAAATGGCAAGGCCTGATTCTATATGGCAGAAAAAATAAATTGACCATAGACAGTGGACGGTGGAAAATTTCAATGGTCTATCGTCCACGGTCCATCGTCTTAATTAGGAGATACACATGTCAGAATTTCCAACACAGGCTCAGGCAGTTGTTATCGGCGGAGGCGTGGGCGGATGCAGCATTGCCTATCATCTCACCAAATTAGGGTGGAAGGATATCGTCGTTCTCGAACGACACGAATTAACTTCAGGCTCCACCTGGCACTCGGCGGGGCTGGTGGGACAAATGCGTTCAGATGCGAACCTGACCCGCATGATGCACTACAGCACAGACTTGTACCGCAGCCTCAAAGCGGAAACGGGACAGGATACTTCATGGCGCGAGGTCGGTGGGATTCGCCTCGCTTCCTCCGCTGAAAGAATGGAAGAGACGAAAAGATTAGTGGGCATGGCGAATTCCTTTGGCGTGCCGATGGAATTGATCAGCGCCAAAGAAGCGCAGGCTATGTTCCCATTGATGGACATCAAAGGTGTGGTCGGCGCGGCGTACACCCCCAACGATGGCAGCATCGACCCGACAGGCCTCACGAATGCGCTCGCCATCGGCGCAAAGAACCGCGGCGCAAAGTTCTTCACCGACACAAATGTTGAAAAGATCAACCTGAAAAATGGCCGCGTCAGCGAAGTGGTCACTAACAAGGGTACGATCAAAACTGAAGTTGTTGTGAACGCTTCCGGCATGTGGGGACGCGAGATCGGAAAAATGGTCGGGCTGAGTCTGCCTGTCATCCCAATGGCGCATCTTTATATTATGACCAAGCCCATCGAAGGTGTCACCAGCAAATTCCCCAACCTGCGCGACCCAGACTTGTTGGTTTACTGGCGCGAAGAAGTCGGTGGCTTGGTGACGGGCGGTTACGAACGCCAGCCTGCCACCTTCGGCATGAATGGCATTCCGCGTGATTTCAAATTCCAGTTACTTCCCCCAGATTGGGAGCGTTTTACGCCGTTGATGGAAAACTCCATCCGCCGCGTTCCTGCGATTGAAAATGCCGAAGTGAAAATGTTGTTGAACGGCCCCGAAGGCTTCACGCCAGATGGTGAATTTTTGCTGGGACCAACCACCGTCAAAGGCTTCTGGGTGGCGTGTGCGTTCTGCGCGCATGGCCTCGCGGGCGCGGGCGGTATTGGCAAGGTCATGGCTGAGTGGATCGTGGATGGCAACCCCGAGTGGGATATGTGGCGTTTGGATGTGCGCCGCTTTGGCCCCAACTACAACAGTCTCGAATATGCGGTTGCGCGTACCTTTGAAACCTACACCCAATATTACGATATTCACTTCCCCGGTGAGGAGCGTTTGTCGAAACGCAACGTGCGCACCTCCCCCACCTACTATCGCCTGCGCGATCTTGGTTGTCACTTTGGCGAAAAGATGGGTTGGGAGCGCCCGAACTGGTTCAAGAAATATGAAGAGCTTGCCACGCACGGCCACGAACCACGCGGCTGGGCGCGTCACAATTGGTCACGCGCCATCGGTCACGAGCATTTGAAAACCCGCGAAAACGCCGGTCTCTTCGATGAAACCTCCTTCAACAAATTTGAAGTGCGCGGCCCCGGCGCGTTGAAATTCCTCAACTATGTTTGCTCCAACGAAATGGATCAACCGCTCGGCGCGATCACCTACACCCAATGTCTCAACAAGCGCGGCGGAATTGAATGCGATTTCACCGTCACCCGCCTTGCGGAAGACCGCTTCTTCATTGTGACAGGCACGGCCTTCGGTCAGCATGACATGTCCTGGCTTTCGCTCAACATGCCCGAAGACGGCACCGTCACACTTGAAGATGTCAGCTCCAATTATGTGTGTCTCGGCTTGTGGGGTCCCAAGGCGCGCACCATCCTTGAAAAAGTGACGATGGATGATGTCTCGAATGCATCCTTCCCTTATATGACTTCCAGGCGAATGAACGTGGGTGATGTCCCGGTCATCGCTTCGCGCGTAACGTATGTAGGAGAGCTGGGCTGGGAGTTTTACTGCCCCTCGGAATACGGCCTGCGACTCTGGGATACGCTCTGGACAGCGGGAGAATCTCTGGGCATGGTGGCTGGCGGTTATAAAGCCATTGACACCCTGCGCCTCGAAAAGGGTTATCGTTATTGGAGCGGTGAAATTTCCCCGGACTACACTCCATATGAAGCAGGCCTCGGCTTTGCAGTGAAATTGGACAAGCCTGATTTCATCGGCAAGGACGCGTTGGTGAAGCAGAAAGCGGAAGGCATCAAGCGAAAGCTTTGCACGATCACGCTTGCAGATGACCGCACGATTGCGCTTGGCAAGGAACCCATCCGCGCAGACGGGAAGCTCGTCAGTTGGGTGGCTTCGGGCGGGTTTGGGTATTCGGTGAATAAGTCCATTGCGTATGCCTATCTCCCGATGGAATATGCAAAAGCTGGAACAAAATTAGAGGTAGAGTGTTTTGGCGAGCAGGTCGGCGCAGAGGTGACACAGGCCGTGTTGTGGGATGCCAAAGGTGAGAGAATTCGTCAGTAAAGCTTCGTCCCGTCATTGCGAGGAGGGCATTTGCTCTTTCCGACGACACTTGCGCCGTACGCCAGTGCGGTGAGCAATCCCATCACTGGCAGGAGATTGCTTCGGGCAAAGAACAAGGTCGCCCTCGCAATGACGAATCTGAAGTGGAATGAATTTACCAGTAAACAGGATCAAATCCAACGTTAAGAATGAAGCGATGTACTTCATCCAAAAAATAATGGAGGCTGCCGTCTCAAATAATTTTCATGGAAAGCGCGAACGTAAACAAAAATCCTAATCTTGTTTGGAGAATATGCCATGTCAACACTCGCAATTGATAAAGCCATTGAAAAAGTTCCGTTTCTCGCCGGGTCTAAAAATGTAAAGAAGACTGCCTTGAGCGGCGGAATCACAAATTTGAACTTCAAGGTTGATGCAGACGGTAAGTCTTATGTGATTCGACTCGCGGGCGATGGGA
>CAKKRM010000127.1 GCA_919902735.1 Anaerolineales bacterium
TCTTTGTATTTGCGGTAGAGTTGCATGGCGGCGGCGTAATGGGCGGGCGGGACAAGCAATACAAAGCGATTGAATCCAAGAATGCCTTCGATGGCATTTTGCCATTCGGGGTCGGGGATTTGGAGAGCGTCGCAGAGGTAGGTGACTTCGTTTGCGCCCAGCCCAAGTTCGGCGCGTAGAATCTCACGTAGGCGGGCAGAATGAGGGACTTCGACTTTGACAGATGTTTCGCGGTCGCCTGTGCGGAGTTTGCGGATTTCATCATCGAGTTTTTCGGCTTCGGTTTTTAGTTGGGTTGCCTGCTCAGTTAGGATGGTTTGTTCACGGGAGTAGTGTTCGCCGAGAGTGGTGAGGGATTGTTGGGTGTTGTGTAGTGCTTGTTGCGTGTTGCGTGTTTCGTGCTCCGTTAGGAACGTGGCAAGGGCGGATGGGATTTCGAGTTTGTCGGCGGTGAGGAGTTTTTTTAGTTTTTTGGCGTCAGTCAGTTCGGCGGCGAGGGAGCGGTCGAAGTCGGTTTGACGTTGGGTGAGGAGAGTCAGTTCGGCAGTGATGGATGCGATTTTTTCGCGCAGTTCCTTTTCGCGTTGGGCGGTCTGGTCGGTGTGGAGGGCGATTTCAGCGTCGGTCAATGCCGATTGGGCAAACCTCAGGTTTCGGCTAAGGTCGTCGCGCTGAATCTCGTCACGGTGAAATTCCAGTTTGGCTGAATCCAATTCGAGGCGGCGCGATTTCAAATCATCCAGAAAAACATCCGCTTGTGCGCGGCGGGCAACATAGGTGTTGGTGATTCGGCGGCGGCGATTAGCGAGGCGTTCCTTGTCAATGTCTTCGATGCGAGTTAGGGAATCAATGCGTTCGCGGACATCGGCGGCGAGGGATTCAAAATGGCGCAGGGTTTCGAGTTGGGCTTGCAGGGTTTTGACATCCAGCAAATTTTCATCGAGTAAATAATTGTGAACGAAAGAGCGGATGTCGGTCAGCGGGCTGAAAGCAAGTCCCTTGACGATTTTAGCGGGAAAGGTGTCTTTGAGTTGACCGAGGCGGTTGAGCAGGTGAACGCGATAATCTTCGAGGCGGGTGAAGACGCGGGCGCTGGCGGTGGGCGGCAGGGAAAAATTTTCGAGATGACGTTTGAAGGCGCGTGTATCGAAGAGTTGACCAGGGGCTTTAAAAAACCAGTTGTCGTTGAGCGTGGAATTATTTACAATAAAGTACGCAACATCGGGGTTGCGCCCGTCTTCGTAGGCGTCAATCACTGCGCCGTGCGCAAAGAAAGTTCCATCGGGATTTTTGAATTCAAGGGCAACCACGCCCGTCGCGTCGCCGCGCAGATAACGCTGGGCTTCGGTGCCGAGTTCGCCGCGCACATAACTGGCGAGAGTCCGCTTGCCGCCCGCGAGCGCGGCTTGGTTGAATCTCACATCACGTTGACCGCCGACGAGAGCAAACTGAACTGCGTCCAGCACAGTGGATTTGCCCGCGCCGTTAATGCCGATGAAGTAGGTGGTTCCCTGACAGTTGATGGTGGTGTTTTCAAAGAGATGCCAGTTGATGAGGCGGATTCGGGTTAAGAGTTTCATGGGTTGTCCGTGTTTCGTGTTGCGTGTTCCGTTGGGTGATGGTAAAACGTGGTGATTGTTTATGCGTTTCGTGTTCTGTTGGATGATATTAAAAAAGGAACACGCAACACGCTACATCAATCATTCAGCAAAGGGGATGTTTTCAAGTAAAGATTCCAACGTGTAGGGCTGATACTCCGCTTGCTCTTCGGAGATTTTTTTGCCGCGAAATTCGGGGACGAGTTTGAGGAGAGGACGGATGATTTGGACGAGCAGGCGGATACGATGAAGGGTGACTTTGTTTCCGAGAACGTGACGGGCTTTGAAGTACCAGTCACGGGCTTCGCGGGCGGAACCGAGTGAGTATTCATAGAAACGCGCCTGGTCTTTCTTTGATGCTTTGCTATAACCTTCGGCAATATTGGCGCTGATGCTTCCCACCGCGCTGTAAAGTTGGTCGGTGAGTTTGAACATGCGCGGATCTTTTATGAGTTTGCTGGTATCGTGCCATGTGATGTCGCCAAGAAATACAGCGAAGCGATAAACTTCCATTTTCCATAACGGGTCGTTAGTAATTTCGGGAAAGACAGTGGGCAGCCATTCTTGATAGTTCATAGGAGGTTCCTGTTTGATTTATGTTGGTGGGAGGACGTGTTTCGTGTTCCGTGGAGGGCGTGGTGTGTGCAAGTATAACGGAACACGCAACACGCTACATTTTTACGACTCTTCTTCTGAATCACCGCCACTTTCTCCCGCCCGATATTTCCTCAACCACGCTTCCAGTTCAGTGGCAGATTGGATGGGGAGAATCAATCGCACAGAGCCGCGCAGGCGCAGACGGGCTTCGGCGTCGCGGACATCTATGGTGCGTCCGTCTATGGTTTCGATCAAGCCGATGGAGCGCAGGCGGCGCAGGAGGGTTTCGTATTG
>CAKKRM010000128.1 GCA_919902735.1 Anaerolineales bacterium
TCCTCGCCATTCTCACTGCCGTGCTGCCCTTCATCGGCATGTAATCCTTGCGTCGCAAATACAACACGGCCTCCCGTTAGGGAGGCCGTGTCATTTAAGTTCCGAAAATACTTTCGCGCAGTTTAGCGAATATGCCCAATCCAGGTTTGGATAATCCCACCAGGCGGATAAGACAGCATGGGCCGTTGACCACTGGATGATTTTTCCCCGCTCCCAGCCCAATCTCTCCCTGAAGATATCAATGCGCCTCTCTGTCTTAATCTGAAAATTGACTCTGTCCGAAAGGCTTCTCCACGGGTTTATCATCAGCGGCCCGATCTCATACCCCACAGGCCCGATGACTCCCTTCGGGTCAATCGCCAGCCAGCCGCGTTCTTCTGATTTCAAGATATTGAAGTGGTGAAAATCCCCGTGAATGAGTCTCACATCTTTATCTGCGAATAACTCCGGCAAAAAGGATTCGACCCGTTCGAAAATTTCCTTCGGAAATAGCCCCGTCCCGCCCTCGAAATGCGGACGGATATTTTTGAGCTCGTCGAACCAATCGGATAGCTGGATGAAATTCTGGACTCGGGCAGCTCGTGTGCCCGAGTCCAGAGTTTTCCACAGCCTTAAGATCACATCCGCAGCAATGTGCGTGCGTTCGTCGTCATCTTCCAATTCGGCGAGCATGGTTCCAGGGTTGAGTCTTTCCAGCAGAAAAACGCCGCGTTCTTCGTCGCTCTCCAGTAATTGACACGCGCCATTCCCGTTGAATAATTTCAGCGCGGCGATTTCACTTTTCAATTCCCTGTGCGGAACCCCGATCTTCAACATGACGTTCTGCGAATTGGAAGACTGTTTTACAAACGCCACAAAATTGTAGGATAGATTTGGCACGGGGCGAACGTCTGTTAGCCCCCAGCGTTGGGAGAATTCATCAATTAATGCGGGAAGGACAGCGAGGAATTTCTCGCCGTCCTCTTTGAATGTAATGCGAATGGTATTGATGAATGAAGCGGGGAGTTGCATGGTGTTGCGCGAGATATTATCTCGCGTTACTTTGCCCAGCCCAGGCTAATCCGTCCACGTTCGGCTTCAATTTTTTGGATTTCCACGTCAATGATGTCGCCGACTTTGAGGACGGCGCCGTGCGGGATTTGACTCTTGTGCAGCAGGCCGTCGCCTTTGAGTCCGATGTCGACGAAGGCGCCGAAGTCCACTACGTTGCGGACGGTTCCCTTTAGTTGCATACCTGTCAGCAAATCTTCGGCTTTGAGCACATCCGAGCGCAGGATGGGGGCGGGGGTGTCGGAGCGCGGGTCACGGCCTGGGCGGACGAGCTGCTCAAGGATGTCTTTGAGGGTGGGTACGCCGCATTCGAGTTCGGCGGCTAATGTTTCGAGCGGGGTTTTTGAGGTGAGCAATTCCAGGGCGGCGATTCTGTCTGGGATGGACGAATCAACTGTCAGCGCGGCGCGAGCGAGAATGGATTCTGCTATCGCGTAGGATTCTGGATGGATCGCTGATTCATCCAACGGGTTCGCCCCATTTCGAATCCGCATAAAACCTGCCGCCTGTTCATACGCCTTCGGCCCAAGCCCGGTCACTTTGCGAAGAGCGGCGCGGGATTTGAAGGGACCATTCGCGTCGCGATGAGTGACGATGTTGGTGGCGAGTTTAGGGCCGATGCCTGCGACATGCGTGAGCAGCGCGGAGCTGGCGGTGTTGACATCCACGCCGACGCGGTTGACGACGCTTTCGACAACGCCGTCGAGGGCGTGCGTGAGCGCGGTTTGATCGACATCGTGCTGATACATGCCGACGCCGATGGATTTGGGATCGATCTTGACGAGTTCGGCGAGCGGGTCTTGCGCGCGGCGGGCAATGGAAACCGCGCCGCGGATGGTGACATCGAGATCGGGGAATTCAGCGCGGGCAAGGGATGACGCGGAATAAACCGATGCGCCTGCTTCGTTGACGATGAGGTATTTGGGCTCTCTGGGATTTGGTGGGGTAGTAGCAGAAAGGAGTAGAATCTGGCAAAAA
>CAKKRM010000129.1 GCA_919902735.1 Anaerolineales bacterium
GTAATCATTCGATTTCTCCTCGGAATGCAGGTCATTTCGTGCTCTGTCATACGCATCCGCATAACGGCCCTTGTCATTGAATGTCGTCGTAAACAATGCAAACTTTTTCATTTCGCGAGATGGAATTGATGCGTATTTGACATGCAATCCATATCGCTCATCCGTCTCAATAAAACACCCCCCCAGCATCACCCCCAACACCAAAATCAGGATGCATCGTGGCATTGGGTCATTCTACGGAATGGGGAGAGGGCGACCACGAGGGTCGCCCCTTCTATGAGAAGGTCAGCGCGGTCAAGTGTTGAATCGCGGGTTCTTTGATTTCGCTTGATTGACAGGTGGAGAATCTTCATCCGTGACGCTTCTATTCGCACTCTGTTGTGGTTCCAATGGAGCCTGGTGCATGAGGGAGTCCGACCAGAACGGGTCCTGCCATCTACAAAGCGGCTTCGAGAGATCGAGCCGAGGGGCGACTCGCAGTGACCCGGACTGGACGGTAGAAGATTCTTCCTGCTTTTCATTGAATGGTTCTCTTGGTTCCTTGAGCGGGGGTTACGCAGCCATCAGGGACTGATTGCGCAGGGGTTCATAGGCTTGGCCTGTTTTCCAGAGGGCGTGCATAAGCACCGCCAGCTTGCGGCTGACCGCGATACGAGCCCGTTTCTTGGATGAGGGCCCTCCCCGGGCCGAGTAGGCCAGTCCCCAGCGCCGGAGGTCGCTGTCGGCCCCGAAGGGCCCGAGGATACGGGTGGCGCTTTGCACCAAGAGCCGGCGCATCATCGAATCTCCAGCCTTGGTGATGCGGGATCGACGATCTTTCTCCCCGGATTGGCTTTGCCGGGTCGTCAGCCCGAGATAGGCTCCCACTTGGCGGCTGTTTTTGAATCGAGATGGGTCCTCCAGGAGCAGGACATAGGCCAGGGATACGACAAAACCCACTCCCTTGATCTGGCGAAGACGCTGGGACTCGGGATACCGCTCTTGAGCAAGGGCTTCGATCTTTCCATCAAAAGCCCGTATTTTCTCCGTCAGCACTGCGATGGTGTCGAGGATGGGAAACAGGGCTGGCTTGAGCTCTTGGGGGATCTCCTGACGGGCCTTGAGATCAAACGTGGCCGTGCTGCAAGCCTTGATCCGAGCTCCAAATGCCTTGACGACACCTCGCACATGCGTGACCAGCTTGGTGCGTGTCTGCACCAATTGATCCCTGGCATGGAGCAAGGACAGGTCGGCATGGGCCTGGCGGCCCCGATGCCGGATCGGGGACAAAAGACTTTTGTCCGCCAGGCCCAGACGGGCCAGCATCTCAGCATCCCGAAGGTCCGTCTTGCGGTCGCTTTCATAGATGGCCCGCAGTTTCCGGGGATTGGCCACGATGACCTCGTGCCCAAGACCTTCAAGGAGACTGGAAATCCACCTCGAATGCGTCCCGGCCTCCAATGAAACCCGGGTCAGACTTTGGCCAGAAAACCACTTCTTCAGAGCCGGCTCTGTATTGGCCAGCTTTTCCCGGCCCACAATCTCCGCCTGCGCATTCAACAGGCAAAGATCCACCTTCCGGTCACTTACATCCATGCCAATAGACTTGATAGTATTCTCCATGGTCAGCCTCCTTCTTTTAGGTGCGCCCTATGCGACAACCTATGCAGACCTTACGGTACTGCGCCTGATGGGGGGCTGACCTTCTCATTCCATCTACACGAAAGCCGTCATGTGTAGAGGCGCACAGCGGTGCGCCCTTATTGCGGATGGCGTTTTGAGTTTTCCGAAGTAGGGGGCTCGATTTATCGAGCCATCACTCAATAGTGATTGTGGAAAGAGGTTTCGATTAATCGAACCCCTACGTCCAATAAAATGTCTACCTCAACGGTCTGCCACGGAATGCGCATATCTGGTTCCGCCACCATTGTTTAGGTTGATACGGGAAAACAGTAATGTTCACTGCATCGCTTGAGAAATTCACTCAATCCTGAAGTAAAACTGGTTAGAAGCAAGCAAATCCATATCGTCATACCTAGAGA
>CAKKRM010000130.1 GCA_919902735.1 Anaerolineales bacterium
CATGATTTTCCTCCAGTTATTTCGCGGACAGCGCTTCCGCGCCGCCGACAATGTCTAAGATATCGTTCGTAATGCCTTGCTGACGAACTTTGTTATACGCCAGTTGCAACGCGCCGACCAGTTCTTTGGCGTTGTCTGTCGCATTGCGCATCGCGATCATGCGCGCGGCATGTTCGCTGGCTTGTGATTCGAGAATAGCCTGATACACCTGCAGCGCAGTAAAGCGCGGGATGATCTCATCCAGAATTTCCTTCTGGTCTGGTTCATATTCATACGCCGCAGCCGGGCCATTGGTGGCTTTTTGTTCAAACTCCTCCACACGGCCTTCCCCGCCAAGCTCAAGCGGAAGAAGTTTCTTTACTGTGGCGATCTGGCGGCCCATGTTGACGAAGTCTGTGTAAACCAGGTAAACCTCGTCCACCTCACCCTTTTTGAATGCGTCCACGGCCAGGCGTCCAATGGCAGAAACATCCATAAAGGTCGGCGCCGCGGGCAGGTTGCTGAATTCAGCGATCACATCCTTGCGGCGGCGGATGAGCAGGTCACGGCCTTTGCGACCAACGGCAATATATTTAACAGGAACAGGGTTGGGGTCGAAGCGCTGAGCCGTAAAACGAATCACATTGGAGTTGTAGGCGCCGGCAAGTCCACGGTCACCGGTAATCACCAGCGCCAATGTATTCTTCACGGACTCACGTTTTGCCAGCAGGGGATGCAGGCTGTCACGGCCGGGTTGTTCGGCTACGTGTTTCAAAACCTGCCACGCCTTTGTCGCATACGAGCGCGTGGCTGTCACCGCATTAATTGCCTTGCGGACCTTGCTGGCGCTCACTGTTTCCAAAGCACGCGTGACCTGCGAAATATTTTTTACGCTCTTTATTCGGAGCCGCATTTCACGAGCGGAAGCCATAGTTAGTAGTCCTCTAGTCTCTTAGTCTCTAGTTGGATAGTCTAGGCTGTCCAGCCCGCGCGGAAGCCATCCAGGGCTTTCGTCAAAGTGACGCGATTTTCATCGGTAATGGCTCTCTTCGTAACAATGTCCTTGCCAATTTCAGGATGCGAAGCGCCCATGTATCGAATAAGGTCTGCCTGCCACTGCGCCATTTTATCGAGCGGCACATTGTCGGCAAAACCGTTCGTACCGGCAAAAATAACCATAACCTGATCCTCAAGCTCCATAGGCCGATATTGCGGCTGCTTGAGAATTTCCTGCATCCGCTGGCCGCGGTTCAACTGCTGCTGCGTGGATTTATCGAGATCGGAAGCCATCAAAGCGAAGGCAGCCAACTCACGGTACGCAGCCATATCCAGGCGCAAGCGGCCTGCCACCTGCTTCATCGCCTTGGTCTGCGCGTCGCCACCCACACGAGACACGGAAATACCCACGTTCACCGCGGGACGAATACCAGCGTTGAAGAGGTTGGATTCAAGATATATCTGACCGTCTGTAATTGAAATTACGTTCGTGGGAATATAAGCCGACACGTCGCCGAGCAAAGTTTCAATGATCGGCAAAGCTGTGAGCGAGCCGCCCGTCCCCTTTACCTTGAGTATCTTGTGATTATCCGCATCCTTCATGTGTTTGCGGGCTTCTTCGGCTTCATCTTTGGAGACCGGGCCTGTGTACACCTTGCCATCCACACCGTCTTTTTCGGATGCCAGAGCTTCCTTGAAATCCTTCTTCACAACAACATATTTATTTGCGAGGCGAGCCGCGCGTTCGAGCAAACGGGAGTGAAGGTAGAACACATCGCCGGGATAGGCTTCACGTCCGGGCGGGCGGCGCAGAAGCAGGGAAACCTGACGATATGCCCAGGCATGTTTGGAAAGATCGTCATAGATCACCAAAGCATCGCGGCCGGTTTCCATGAACTCTTCGCCAATGGCGCAAGCCGAATACGGGGCGATATATTGAAGAGCGGCTGATTCATCCGCGGCAGACACGACAACAATCGTATTGTCCATGACACCGGCGCGTTCAAGAATGCCAACAGTTCGGGCAACAGCCGCTTTCTTCTGGCCGATTGCCACGTAAATACAAACCAAATCCTTGCCTTTTTGATTGATGATCGCATCGATCGCAATGGCGGTTTTGCCAGTCTGGCGGTCGCCAATGATCAACTGACGCTGTCCGCGCCCCACAGGGATCATCGAATCGATGGACTTGATGCCCGTTTGCACCGGGGTATCCACATCCTGGCGCTGAACCACACCGGGCGCAATGCGCTCGATGGGGCGGAAACCCGTGGTGGCAATTGGGCCTTTGCCGTCGATTGGCTCACCCAAAGCGTTGACCACGCGTCCGATCATGGCATCACCCACAGGTACAGAAGCGATGCGCCCCGTCCCACGCACGGTCATGCCTTCGATAATTCCGTCGTATGCCCCCATCACGATCACGCCTACACTATCCTTTTCAAGGTTAAACGCCGTACCCATCACGCCGTTCGAGAACTGCACAAGTTCCTGCGCTCTTACGTTCGCAAGCCCATGCACGCGGGCAATTCCATCACCCGCTTCCACCACAACACCGATATCGCTGATGTTGAGTTCAGGCATAAAGCCTTCAATTTGTTTCTGCAGATCGCCTGTGATCTGCTTGATCAGGTCTGACATTAGGTAGCCTCCGCCAAAATACGTGTTACGTACAATAACCCGGATAAGGGGCTTATCCGGGTATAAATTTATTTTTGTCTGTCTTCCTTAGTGAGGATGAGTACAAACGAGCCAATAATACCTGAAAGGAGATGCCTTGTCTAGTTACAATCATCCGCCACCTTAAGAAATCACTCACACCCTTGTCATCCATACATCTTATACTATACTACAAGCCGTTATTCATTTATAGTAGGAGAAAAAACCCCAGCGATGAGCAGCCTCCAGGAAGAAACCCCTCCCCGCCGCATGAAACGTCATTGGAAGATAGCCGTTCTTGCAAACATCAAGGACGACTCACACCCCAAACCAGAGGGAGTTCCCCCAGACGCGTTCGCTGATTTTGACCACATCGAGACGATAGACTCGCTTCGCGCCGCGCTCGAAACGGACGGCCATACAACGGCATTTATCCAGGCTGACAGAGACCTGCCTTACGCCTTGCGGGATGAAAAACCCGATATCTGCTTCAACATCGCCGAAGGCCTCGGCGGCGACGCGCGTGAAGCGCAAGTGCCCGCCCTGCTCGAAATGCTCGGCATTCCCTACACCGGCTCCCGGGTTCTCACAAACGGCATCTCCCTCGATAAAACCCTCACCAAACGCATCTGGCGTGACCGCCGCCTGCCTGTCGCCCCATTTCAGGAATTCAACGTTGGCGATGAACCCCTGCGCCCCGAATTGAATTTCCCGCTCTTCGTCAAACCCGCGCGCGAAGGCACCGGCATGGGCGTGGATATGAACGCCATCGTCAACAACGAAAAGGAATTGCGTGAACGCACCCAATACATCATCAACGCCTATCAACAGCCTGCGTTGGTTGAAACCTTCCTGCCGGGGCGTGAATTTACAATCGGCATCCTTGGCCGCTCAGACTCAAAACTTTACTCCCGCCACCCGGAATGGTACGAAAAAGACGGCTTCCACCGCTTCCCCGTTCTCGAGCTGGATACCAGCCGCTCCGCTTCCCCGTGGGTTTATACAAATGAAGCCAAATCAAAGGAAGTCGGCGCAGACGGTGTGCCCGGTTTCTTCTGCCCCGCCGAGGTTGAACCCGAACTCGAAAAGAAATTGAAATACCTCGCCCTGCGCGCCCATCAACTCCTCAACACGCTGGATGTCTCCCGCACAGACATCCGTCTGGACGAAGAAGGCGCCCCGCGCCTGATCGAGATCAACACCCTGCCCGGCCTCACCCCAAACTACAGCGACCTCTGCCTGCAAGCCGCCGCCGAAGGCATCCGCTACGAAGACCTCGTGCTGGAAATCCTTTATCTCGGCGCCAGCCGCTGGGGAATGCTGGAGCCGCGCGAGTACGCGCCGGATTCGCAGAAGAAAAAATAGCAAAAAAGTCCTGCAAAATTTTGCGGGACTTTTTTATTTGAAGAGCTACACATCACCCCAGAGGCGAGTACCTAATCATCGTCTCCATCTTCAAAACCTCCTTCATGGCAGGCGATACAGGTCGCCTCACGAACAGTGGATGGATGACATTCACGACAGGTAGCCCCCCCGTGGTAAATACCGCTCCCGCCTTCGTCAACTTGTGGTTCCGAATGCTGCATGTTGAAGCCCGCAGGCGACCACGAAGACACCAAATGGCAAGAGGCGCAATTGCTCCCAAACGCCCCAGCGTGAAAGCCAGGATCGGCATGGCAGGCCACACAGGCAGACGGTGTGCCTGCAAAAATATTATTGACATGGCATCGGTCACAGGCAACGGAAACATGCGCGCCTGTCAATGGGAAACTGCCCAGGTTGTGATCGAACGATACGCCCTCCCAATCGTTCGGAGTGTGGCAGGCTGAGCATTGCGTGCCAAACTGGCCGTTGTGTTCATCATCCTGCTGGTGACAGGCATAACAATCCGTTGGCGTGCCCTGGAAAACTCCGTTGACATGACATGATTCGCACTCCACCCCGGCATGTTTGCCTTCGAGCTTGAAGACAAATAGATTGTGATCCGCCGAGGCATCATCCCAATCGCCGGGCGTGTGGCAGGCGGCGCAATTTGTTCCAAACCTGCCGTTGTGTTCATCGTCGCCGCCATGGCATGAATAGCAATCGGCGGGCGTACCTTTGAAGACATCATTCTTATGGCAATCATCACAGGCAGCTTCGGCATGTTCGCCTTCCAACTTGAAGAAGGATAAATTGTGATCGAACTTCGCAGGCTCCCAACCTTGCGAAGAATGGCAAACCCCGCACTCATTGCCGTATGCGCCGCCGTGTGGATCGTTCTGCCGATGGCAGGAGTAGCAATCCTGCGGCGTAGATTGTAAATCTACAACTGCGCGCGCATCGAGGTGGCAGTTTGTACAGCCTGCTTCTGCATGTTCCCCGATCAATTGAAACGCGAAGGCATCGTGATTGAAGTCGCTGCCATACCGATCCACGCCGTCATGGCAGACAAGGCAATCCGTCCCGAAGGAGAGGGTATGAGCCTGGGCGAAGGCAATGTCCATTTGACTGTGACAGGCCCGGCAGGAGTCGGAAGCGAATATGGTTACATCCTCCGTGTGACAATCAGAGCAGGCAAACGCTTCCTTCTCCGCTGTGAGCTGGTGACCGGTCAATGCGTATCCCAACGCCTCATGAGGGAACACATTATTCCCCAAATCTGTGAGCGAGGCTGTCGCGCCGCGATGCTCAAAGTGACAATCACGGCAGGCTAGCGTTGGGTCTTTGTGCGAAATTGCGCCATGAAGTTTGGCTACGCTCATCATTTGTTCGGCAATCGCGGTGTGACAAGCCACACAACGATCCGCCATTGTTTCGCGTTCCCACAACGCGGTATGGCATGTTTTGCATTTGGAAATTTGCGCGTGTGAAGTTACGCCGCCAATCGATTCGCCGGGCTGGGAGTTGAGATCGCCCGAACTGAACATGTGTCCGCCGCTTGCAAAAGCGACGCCGGCAAGAACGAACAAGGTTGCAAAGGCCGATAAAATACCGGCCCCCGTCAAACAACCAAGGCGATTATTTTTCATTTTATCTTCCCTACTTTAAGAAGGTGGCATAATATAAAGCCGCGCCCATGTGAACAAAGACGGAAATGAACAATGCGACTCCAATGGGAATATGGATCGTATGCCATAAGGACATTAACTGCCGCGCCCGTTTAAGCGCCTCCTGTGAAAGAGTGCCTTCGATCTCCAGCCCATCCATGGTGCGGGGAATGCGGGTGAAAATATAGCGGCCAATAAACCCGCTGACCACAATGATGGCCGTAAGCAGCATGGTGGCGCCTGCAAGCCCGTTGAATTTCCATGAAGTGTGAATCAAAACCATGTATGGGCCTACAATCCCTGTGAAGATGTGGAATTGAAGCCAGGCAGACATTTTCCCCCAGACTGCGCTCCTGCTTCTCTTTCGCAGGCTGTACAAGGTTTCGGTCAAGAGCATCAAAATAAAACCAAGGATGCCAATGCTGTGGCCGAATAAATCGCTTGCAACTGGGATTGCCCGCGTCACAAAGATTACTGTCCCATACAGCCCTGTAATCAATACACAGGCTAGAAATGCAAACCAAAGTTCCTTGTAACCACGAAGCATGTAGCCCTCCCGAGGCATTAAATTTGGGTGTGTTTCATTTCAATTGAAACAATCGTCCCGGAGGTTAAAAAAACGGCCAAATTCTTCGAGAAACCTTCGGGACGTTTCATCCTTCAACTCATTTGAAACACCCATTAAATTTTTTCAGGCTCTTGTTAAATAATGCGACCAGAAATCCACAATCACATCCGCGATCTTTGCATCGCGCGCAAGCAATTTATCGTGGATTCTGGAAATATCCATTTTATTGGCGATGATCTTTTGCAAAGGCGTAGAAAGGGTCTGGTCGCCCATCACAATGGCGCCGATAATAGTTTTCTCTCCCACCAGAATGCGGACATGGTTCGTGTCAAAGCCGCCCTGCGCCACGATCGCATCCGGCGGTTGACGCCAGGTTTCGCTGTCGCCGCGCGCAATTCCGAGCACGTCTTCGTCATGTCCATGCCCCACTGCGCCGATAATAGTAGTGGTTAATCCTGCAAGCCTTGTTACATTGAATGGGGCGCGCTTAATGTAGGATTTTCTTTGCCCCGCCATGTTCAACCCGGCCACGCGCCCTTGTTCGCGCGCAGGATTCCACAAACTATCCAGTACAGAACGGCCCAGGAGCGGATCGTAAACTTGCGCCACATCCCCTGCGGCGTAAATATCAGGGTCATTCGTCTGCAAAAACTCGTTGGCAAGGATGCCGCGATCCAGGGCCAATTCCGCATCCCGGGCCAGGTCCAGGCGGGGTCGGATGCCAATGGCATAGGCAAGGATATCGCATTTAAAGGTACGTCCATTCAGCAGGCGGACGCCGCCCACCTTGCCGCCTTTGCCGATCACTTCGATCAATTCGGAATGGAAATGCAGGGTCACACCTTCTTCCTGCAACCGCCTTTCCACAATGCGCGACTCGTGCTCGTCCAACACATTGCTCCAGTAGCGGTCTCCGCGCAGGAGATAGTGAACGGTTACGCCGCGCGAAAGAAGCCCTTCCGTTAATTCGAGGGCGGTGATCCCGCCGCCGACTACAACAGCTGTCTTGCCGCGTTTGGCAAATTTAAGAATAAGCCGGGCATCTTCGAGATGATCGAGCTTTACCACGCCTTGCAGGTGTGCGCCGGGCACTGTCAACGGGATGGCGGATGCCCCGGTTGCAATGAGCAGTTTATCGTAGGAAAGAAGCGCCTTTCCATCCAACTGAACGTTTTTTTGGGCGCGGTTGATTTTTGTCACACGCGTTGTTTGATATTTGAATTTCAATCGCGCATAATCTTCGCGCGTTTTTGGAAACAAGGCCTTATCGTACAGTTCGCCTGTCAAATAATATGCCAACCCAGGGCGGGAATAAAATCCGTGCGGGTCTTCCCCCAGCATGATGATTTCACTGCTGGTATCCAGCGAGCGGATGGCCTCAATGGAAGCCAGCCCCGCCACGCCAGCGCCGATAATGACATGTCTCATTCCTCACCTGCCTTGAATAAATCCGTCTGCTCAAATCTTAGCACGCCGCGCGGGCAACGCGCCACACACTCGCCGCAGGTTAAACATTCATTATGTTTAATGGCTTCACCTCTCCAGACATGCGCGCGGACATCAATTTCAATCGGGCAGTTATAGGTGCAAATGCCGCACTGCACACAACGCGAAGAATCGGGAACCACGTGTCCCGAAAAAAGCGTAGTGCGCCGTGTGGCGTCGCTTTTGAAGATGTTTAGAAACGACAAGGCTATGCCTCCAATTTTATTAGTCGTTCTTTCCCGCAAAAGGTTACGACATCCCAAACAAATTCTAATCCTTAATCCACCCATCCCACCTTACAAATACAGGAATTTCGCTCGTTCTCGCTTTTTCGTGTCACCCTCCCGATGTCCTCGGGAGAATGACAAGCGAAAGTCTCATAAATAAAAACAGGGTTATCTCACGACAACCCTGCTCGTTTCTCAAAAACCTGGCCGTCAGGCCCAGTCTTACGAGAGCGGAACTACATTGGCGGCTTGCAAACCTTTGGGGCCGTCTTCCACAGAAAATTCACCCTCTGCTCGGCCTCCAACTTGCGATAGCCATCGGTCTGAATGGCGGAGAAATGTACGAAAACATCCTCGCCGCCGTCGCGCCCAATAAAGCCGTAGCCCTTGGTTGCATTAAACCACTTGACAGTTCCAACAAATCGCTCTGACATCTTTCTTTACTCCTGCTGAAAAAATTTATGCCCGTTCCACCTTCACGCTTTCAAAGGCGAATCGGGCACGCTAAATGCAAGATTATCATGCCTAAAACCACATGTCAAGATTTTATTTTTCTGATAATAGAGGCATACCTCGACGTGAGATGAAACCACCAGGGCGACCACTTCACCCGAAATTTTGCCCCCCGAATCGCCTCTCGCATCTCTTTTGGACCTGTGAACTGGTCCAGCAAAAGGACGGACCTCCCCACCTCGAAAGCGGCATGCGCATCCGAGCCCACAGTGCCAGCCAGGTGATGCTTCACCGCAAACTCCCGCGCACGGCGGTTGAATCTCGGCAGCATACAGCGCGAGTTATACACTTCAATCGCATCCACAAACGGGATGATCTCCAGCAGGTCATATTCCTTCCAGCCCCCCGCGCGCAACTCATCAAACGGATGCGACACGCTGATAAATGCCCCCTGCTCCTTCAGCCGACAGATCGTCTCCTGCGGCGACAAAAACGCTGGAATCTCCTCTCGCACGAATGCGGCAAGAATTTCCCCTTTCGTGGTCATAATCTCCTCCCCCACGATCACCAGCTCCCGGTCAATGGCCTGCGCCTCCAACGCCCCCGCAATCGAGTTGTGATCAGTGATCACAAGCCGGTCCAGTCCCTTGCGACGGGCGGCTTTAATCAAGTCCGCTGGGCGCGTGAGGGAGTCTTTGGAGGCGCGGGTGTGGCTGTGAAATTCGAGGGTGAGCATGGGATCAATCCAAGAATTGGTTTGTAAATTTGACCAATTTTGATATAGAATTATAAAAACGGGATGAAAAAAATATTGAACAGGGCCGGAACAATATTTGGAACGATTTATGGCGTAATGCTTATCACCATTATTGTCATTATGTCTGCATGGCAATTATTAGTTCGCACATGGGGATTTGAATTAAACATCCAACAATTTTTTATCTTTCTTTTCATAGACATTATATATGGGTTGATCCTCCTCGAGGGATTGATTTATTTCTTCGCCCAATTTGTTCTACCGATTCATAACCAGCCTGACAGGCGAGAAATTTACAAACGAGTCCGTAATTTTTCCAATGACAATCGTGGCCCGGCAATCTTCATAAGGAATGGGCGGGTGATCGAACACGAAGGCGAAAGGGATAGAAAGAAGCCCGGCGTTGTCGTTCTGGATACCGCCAGCGCGGCCGTAATCCAAACCGACATTGAATATGTGGGCGCGGTTGGGCCGGGGGTCAGGTTTACAAAAGTGAACAAAATCGACGATGAGGAATTCACCGAGTATCTGGCAGGCAGCGTGGACCTTCGAACTCAGTGGAAGTTTGTCGGCCCCATGGAAAACGAACAACCATTTATCAATCCCCCCACGTATCCAGCAGACCCAGCTCAATTCAACAAAATGCAAGGGCGCCGTCAAGAAACGAGCGGGTGGACCCGGGATGGTTTTGAGGTTTCCCCGACCCTTGGGATCAAATTTCGTGTTATCAAAAAAAATATTACCCAGTCTGAAAGCGGGGTAACCACCCATTACGGCTACGACCCAGACAATGTCTGGAAAGCGATCGTGCATAAGCCGATGAAACTTGAAAAGATAAAAGATGTGAGAGATTTAATGAAATGGGATGAACTGCCCGCCCACCTCGCGATAAATCTCTGGCGCGAATACATCCGCAAATTCAAACTCGAAGAATTGTTCACTTCAAAGGATGAAGTCAGCAAACTTCAAACTATTGAAGATATGATGAACTCCAGGGTTCAAAAGGAGCATGTTGTTCCCTTGAATGATATTGGGGAACCCATACCGGGTGAACCCATCGAAAGCCCTGAGTTTGAACATTTGTCGGAGCGGGGGATCGAAATAATCGAAATTCGCATCCGAAACATCCTTTTCGACCTGCCGCTCGAACAAAAGATGGCTGAACAGTGGAGCGGAGAATGGCTGAAGTCTGAAAAGAAAAAGGAAGAGCTGTTAAAAAAGCGGGAAGCCTCCAGTGAAACGATCACCCGCAAAAAAGCCATAAAAAAATTTACCGATCTTTCATCTATGCGCTTTGAAAATACAGACTGCCAGCAGGATATTTACGCAACCCTCCATGATCTTATAGAGCCATTAAAGGATGCTGTTGCCGCCGAGGGGAGGGAAAACCCAGAATTAAAAGATACGATTAAAACCCTGGAATCGGTTTGGAAATGGCTGCTAACCAGTAAGAATCAACCGTCAAAATAGGCAATAATCAAACAAGGGTAATGGGAAGCATGAAAACCAGCAAAAACGCGCGCTCCCAAGGCAAACGGATGAGAAATAAATTCTTTGGCTTAACTCGCCAGGATGTCAGTAAAAGAAAAATTTGGCGTTTCATTGCATTCCTGCTTGCCTGGGTTTCACCCAGCATACTTACCGCAGTATTGGCCTTTAGCGAAACGCCGGACATTAAAGAGAAAACCTGGTTTATTGTTGCAAGCTTTGTCAAGTATGTAATCCTGATTTTTACCGCCTACTATCTAACAAGGAAACTTGCCGCAAAGTACCTCAACGATCTGTATGAACTGAAGGATGTAAAAATGGCGACGGCCTTCATCGAAGACATATCCTTCGGAAGCGGCAAGAATAGAATCACGATCGTCAATGGAAAAGTGCCGGAAAAAGAGGCAAAATCGCCGGTACTCATAATCGGCGGACCTGGAGAGATCATGGTACATCTTGGCAATGTCGCCCTCGTCGAGACAGCGGACGGAACTCCCAAGATCATCACCACAAGAAGCCAAGCCTGGGAAATGGAGGGATTCGAACGCATCCGCGAGATCGGCCAATTCGATGATGTTGAGAAACGCGAATATGCCATCATGAACCTGCGGGATCAGTTCGTTCGTGAATTAAGTCTTACAACTCGCACAAAGGACAGCATTCTCGTCGAGATCAAGGGCATAAAGGTGATGTTCAGCATCCTGAAAGATTCAAATCATTTCAATGGGCAGAACAACAGGGGAAACCCCTTCACATTCGACGGAGATGCCGTGCAATCCCTGGTCTACGAGCAGGCCGTCATCACCCAACCGCATGAAATAATGACAGGCATTAAATTCCCATGGGACACAACCGTCATCCCTCTGGTGATCGGCGAGCTGGAAAAATTAATTCAAACCCATACGCTCAGTGAAATCCTGGCAAGCACAGGGTCGAAGGAAAGAGAGGAACTTGCGGCGAGAGAGGAAGAATTAAAACAAATCCGCGGGGAAACCAAAAGCGCTGCCAACGAGGCAGATAAGGAGACCGCGAATCCCCAACCGACATTCATCCCGCGTGCTGCAATTACAGAAAAATTCTTCAGCGACGAATTTCGGCAGAAAACCGCAGGTCTCGGAATATCGATTGGATGGATCGATACTGGCACGTGGAAAATAAGGCAAACCTTTGTCCTGGATAAGTTAAAGGAAGCCAGGGAAATGTCCCTCCAGAATGCAAAATACGAAAAGGAAATTACGAAAAACGAGGAAAAACATATTTTCGATAAAATCCATGAATTGATAAACAAGGTTGTCGTTTCAAATTTCAAACAAAGCTTTGACGTCCCGGCCTTAAGTCCGGTGGAATGGAAGAAACTGGCCGAGACCATCAGGAGCAATCCCGAACTTGCGGACCCATACCTAGTTCGGCAACTTTACCGGCAGATGGTAACCGATAAATCATCCCAACTTCAGGCATTGAATATGATCAAAGCCTTTAATTCGGAACTGCTTGCCACAAGGGAAATAATTAACAAGGAGGTCGCCTCACCGGTGGAAAGAGCGGAGGCACTCCGAAAAATCAACAACGCCCTCAAATGTATCAACCAACACATATATCATATGGTTGGTGGTAAATAATAGACTTTATCGGAAATAACACACAGGCACCGTCCCGACACTTGCGCCGCGCGCTAGTGCGGTGAGGTTTTTTTCGAGGAATTTAAACGCCTGGCGGCAACCTTCGGGACGTTTTTTCTAATTACCGATAAAGTCTAATAAACATTCCCTCACGCGCATCCTAATCCAATAATAGCCAGGCCGAGCCCGCCCGGCAGTTCCAAATACCCGCTTTGCGAATCACCCGATTCTGCTTTAGATTCACGCGAGATGAAAAAAATCTTTGGTGGAATCAGCTCGTTTTTGCAAATGCGAGTCGGCGTCATTTTTACTACAACCGCCGTCTGGCATGGCGTTCTACTGGGGTTGGGGATTTGATTTAATTACTTCGCCAGCGGCATTGTATTTTTTATCGATCTTGCCGTTGCATCCGATTTGCTCGACCTTCTTTCTCTGAAACCTTTTACATGCACACACTCACGGGATTTTTTATTGCCCCAAAATTTTATGGTGGTATAATGCCGATGCTTTTACAAAGTATCGCATGATTTAATAACTGATGTTACACACCGTCCCGAAGGTTTGGGCTACAAACCAGCTTGATTTACGAGAACCTTCGGGACGTTTTGCGTAAGGTGAGTTAATAAGCCAAAACTTAATGATTGCCCGTATTTTTGCAAATAATTCCAACAAGTTTGGCGACAGGCGATAACCAACATATCCTCCGAGGGAGAATAATGAAACTCCACGAATACCAATCAAAAACAATTTTTTCAAAGTATGGCATCCCGATCCCGAAAGGACGGGTTGCGGCTACCGCTCAGGAAGCAAAGCAAATTGCAGAAGAGCTTGGTGGCCGCGTTGTGATTAAATCACAAGTGCTGGTGGGCGGGCGCGGAAAAGCCGGCGGCGTAAAACTCGCCAAGGATTCCGCGGAAGCCGAACAACTTGCGACCCAGATCCTGGGCATGGACATCAAAGGCCTGCCCGTTCGCAAAGTACTTGTGGATGAAGCCTCCGCCATAGACCAGGAAATCTACTTCGCCATCACCGATGATCGCTCGGCCAAAAAGCCTGTGATCATCGCCTCTGCCGCGGGCGGCGTGGATATCGAAGAAGTTGCCGCAAAGACGCCTGAAAAGATCATCAAGGTGAACATCGACCCGCTGCTTGGAATGCGCGAATACATTGCGCGCGACGTGGCCGCCGCCATCGACCTGCCGCGTGAATACTGGCGTGATTTCACCAAGATTGCCATGGGACTTTATGAAGTCTACAAAAACACCGATGCATCCCTGGCGGAGATCAACCCGCTGGTCATCACCAAGGATAAAAAGCTTGTCGCGCTCGACGGCAAGATGATGATCGACGACAACGCCCTCTTCCGCCACCCTGATCTCGCGGAAATGCGCGATACAGACGAAGATGCCCCGTCCGAAGTGGAAGCCCGCAAGTACGGACTCTCCTTCATCAAGCTCGATGGCAACATCGGATGCATGGTCAACGGGGCGGGTTTGGCAATGACCAGCATGGATGTGATCAAACTCTTCGGGGGCGAACCAGCTAACTTTTTAGATGTCGGAGGCGGCGCCAGTTCCGAAAAAGTAGCCGCAGCCATGCGCATCATCTTAACTGATCCAAGCGTAGAGGCCATCCTCTTTAATATCTTCGGCGGCATCACCCGCTGTGACGAAGTTGCCAGGGGCATTCTCGTTGCAATGGATGAAGTAAAACCGAAAGTTCCGATGGTTGTCCGCCTCGTCGGCACGAACGCCGAAGAGGGACGCCGCCTGCTCGAAAATGCAAACATGATCACCGCAGAAACCCTCGCCGACGCGGCGAAGAAATCTGTCGAAGCCGCGAAGAAAGGGAAATAATCCATGAGCATTTTAGTTGATAAGAACACCCGCCTCATTGTTCAGGGTATCACCGGCAACGAAGGCTTATTCCACACCACACAAATGGTTGCCTACGGAACCCATGTTGTCGGCGGTGTGACGCCCGGCAAAGGCGGCGAATGGGTTCTGGAAGGCAAGCTCCCCGTTTTTGACTCAGTGAAAATGGCAAGGGATGCCACAGACGCCAACGCCACCATCATCTTCGTGCCTGCGCGCTTCGCCCCAGACGCGATGTATGAAGCCGCCGACGCAGGCATTCCCCTCATCATTTGCATTACCGAAGGCGTTCCTGTGCAGGATATGATGCGCGTGCGCAGTTATCTTGACCAAAAGAAAGTCCGCCTGATTGGGCCAAACTGCCCTGGCTTGCTCACCCCCGGTGAAGCGAAAGTTGGCATTATCCCCGGTGACATTGCCATCCCTGGCAACGTTGGCGTGGTATCCCGCTCCGGCACGTTGACCTATGAAGTGCTCTACGCCATGAAGAACCTCAATATGGGAGCATCCACCTGCGTAGGCATCGGCGGCGACCCGGTCAACGGCACGAACTTCCTCGATGTGTTGGAAATGTTCGAGCACGATCCCAAGACCGAGAAGGTTATCATGATCGGTGAGATCGGCGGCAACGAAGAAGAAAAAGCCGCAGACTACATTGCATCCAAAATGACCAAACCTGTCGCATCCTTCATTGCAGGCCAAACGGCCCCCGCTGGAAAACGCATGGGACACGCAGGCGCGATCATCGAAGGCGGCGCAGGCACAGCCGCAGACAAGGTCAAAGCCCTTGAAGCCGCCGGCGTGAAGGTCGCCAGGCACCCGGAAGAAATTCCGACATTGTTGATGTAACCCGCCATGTCATTGCGAGGAGGGTGCTTTTCCCGACGAAGCAATCCCCAATCGCGAGTAAGATTGCTTCGGGCAAAGAACAAGAACGCCCTCGCAACATTTGCACAGCACGCAAGTGCAGTGTGACATATTAAACACATAGAGCCGCCTTTATCAGGCGGCTCTACGGTTATAATTTCAAACAATCAATTACTTCTTGCGAGCTTCGATGTAGGTTACAGCATCGCCCACGGTGGTGATCTTCTGGGCATCTTCGTCGGAGATCTCGGCGCCGAACTTATCTTCAAACGCCATGATCAATTCAACGAGGTCGAGCGAATCAGCCTCAAGGTCCTCACGGAAGCGCGCTTCCATTGTGATCTTCGCCTCATCCGCACCGAGCAAATCCTTTACGATTGCCCTAAGTTCAGTATATGTTTCAGACATTACAGCCTCCAATTTTTATATTTGATGATTTTATTGTAATCGCTTGACAACCCCTGTCAAGCCAGCAGCGTCACACTCAGGAACACTACCCCATGACAAAAGTTGCGCCAATTGACCAAAGAAAGTCTGACCACATTAAAATCAACTTAGAGCAGGATGTCCGCTCTGCGTTGACAAGTGGACTCGAAAAATATCACTTCGTTCACGAGGCATTACCCGAACTGGATTTGAACCGCATCGACACAAGCCTCAACCTGTTCGGCAAAAAATTGACATCGCCTACCCTTATCAGCTCCATGACCGGCGGCACATCCGAAGCAGAGACGATTAACCTGCGTCTCGCCGAAGCCGCGCAGGAATGCGGCATCGCCATGGGAGTCGGTTCACAGCGCGCCGCCATTGAAGACCCAGAACAAGCAAAGACATTTCAAGTCCGCCGCGTAGCGCCGGATATTTTATTATTCGCCAACCTCGGCGCAGTGCAATTCAACTACGGCTACGGCGTGGACGAATGCCGCCGCGCCGTGGACATGATCCAAGCAGATGCGCTCTACCTGCATTTGAATCCATTACAGGAAGCCGTGCAGGATGCAGGCAACACAAATTTTTCAGGATTGGCAAAGAAGATCGAAGAAGTTTGCAAGAAACTCCAAGTGCCCGTTATTGCAAAAGAAGTTGGCTGGGGAATTTCCGAACGTACAGCAAAAATCCTCGTCGATTGCGGAGTATCAGCAATAGATGTTGCTGGCGCAGGCGGCACAAGTTGGTCTCAAGTGGAAATGCACCGCGCCCCCGACGAATTCACCCGTCAGCTTGCCGCCACCTTTGTCGGCTGGGGAATCCCCACTGCGGAATCAATACTAAACGCTAAGCGAGCCGTCCCCGGCACGCTTATCTTCGCCAGCGGCGGCATCAAAGACGGACTCGACATCGCCAAGTGCATCGCCCTCGGCGCAACACTCGGCGGCATGGCGGGTCAATTTCTCAAAGCCGCCGCCATTTCCACCGAAAAAGCCGTGGAAATAATGAAGCTGACCAAGCGACAGATCGAAGTCACCATGTTCGCAAGCGGAGCGGGGACATTGGAAGGTTTGAAGGTTGGAAGGTTGGTGAAAGGGTAGACAAGTGTACTGGCTGCATAATTGGTACCGAGGTGCAAGGCGGTGGACTACCTGACATCCATCAAAAACAAAAAGACCTGACAGGTTTCCACGTGACGCTCGCAAGCCCGAATCCCGTTCCCCGCGCGCGACTCGGTAAACACGGTTCTAATGAAACCTGTCAGGTCTGTACCCTGGGATATATCTTCGTCCACCGCCTGTTGATGGAACACTTCGCAGAAATGTACGTGGACATCCCAACCTCAAAGGGAAACTAAAAATGATTCACCCAAACTCTTGTCACCCCCTCTCGGTCTCCCCCAAATACGACGATTCAAACTCTGAATCATTTTGTATGCACTCTATTGTCGTATTTGGGGGAGATGGCGAAGCCAGAGGGGGCACAAATCATGGCAATCCTTCAATCAAGAAAATCATGGTTAAGACAAAAGGCAGTTCCCATGCCCCATGACCAAGCCGATTCCCCAAAAACGGAAACGCCCAAAGTTGAAGCGAAAGACCACAGCATCGCGGTTGGAAGCATTGAAGTCCACGGAAATGTCGAAGGTGGAATCCATATTGGCAATACTTTTATCCAAAAATTCTTCAACATCTTCAAAAGCGACTCTGAAACCCTTGAACAGCGCAACCGCCGCATCCTGCTGGGACATGTCGAAAATGCATGGATTAAAGGCGTGCTGGACGCATCCCTGCACGGCGCAGCGTTATTGGACTTGGGCATCAAGCAAGACCCCGAAGCGGTGACCAAATACCCGTGGGCGATCAAAAAAGAATCCACCGATGAAACCCTCCCCGCAGGGACATCCATGCTGGAGATTTTCGACTCCATCGGCATGGGACGTTCCCTGCTGATTCTCGGCGCGCCTGGCTCTGGCAAGACAACCATGATGTTGGAACTCGCCCGCCAATTAATTGCACACGCCAGAGAAGACGTGACCTATCCCATCCCGATGGTGTTCAACCTCGCCTCGTGGACAGAGAAACTCACGCTCGCTGATTGGCTGGCACAGGAGTTGAACAACCTGTACAGCGTCCCCAGAAAGACCGCGCCCGATTGGGTCAAAGGAAATAAATTATTTCTACTTTTGGACGGCTTGGATGAAGTGCGACAGGGAAGTCGCATCAAGTGCGTAGAAGCGATTAACGCCTTCAGAAAAGAACACGGCTTGACCTCCCTTGCCGTGTGCAGCCGCAGTCAGGATTACGCAGATCTCAAGGCGAAATTATCCTTTGAAGGTGCCATTGAAGTCCAACCGCTTACGCAAAAACAGATTACCGAATTCTTGAATCGTCTTGGGGATGAGATGGTAGGCATTAAGCAGGCTCTTGAAAAAGATAGTGCCTTACGTGAAATGGCAGAGACGCCCATGTTTTTGAGCACTATGATTCTGGCGTACCAAGATAAACAGGATGTAGAGATTTTGATTTCAGGGGATGAGAAGACGAAACGCAAACAACTTTTCAACACTTATGTTGAACGTATGTTTGAACGCCCGCGACTGAAAAATACTATTTTTCAAAAACAGGATATATTGCATTGGTTGTCATGGCTAGCAAGCAGGATGATTGAATATAATCAAATCCCATATTTTCTTGAGAATATGCAACCACAGTGGCTAAGTCAAAAGAAACGGAGATATTTCAGCCTAATTAGTGGACTGATCTTCGGATTGTTTTTAGGGCTATCGTTCAGTTTGTTTTTATCTCTATCTTTCAATTTGTTTTTGGTTCTATTTTATGGACCGTTGTTTGGCTTATTTTTCGGGTTGCTTTTCGGATTGATTAGCGAACTGAGTATCTGGTTCATTGATTGGCAACGTCATGAGTTAAACAACGTCAAAATGATTGGATGGAAAGGCGCGTTGATTTTCGGACTATTCGGTTTAATTGCTGGTTTATGTTTAGGATTAATATATGACAACGACTTAATTGTTGGGTTGGTGCTCGGATTGGTTGTTGGACTATCTGGTGTGCTATTTGGTGGGTTAGGAGTAGGACAAAGTGAGATCAAAATGGTTAGTGGTGTTATATGGGTATGGAAAAAAGGGTTGTTTAGCGGGCTCCGCGCTGGACTGATTGGTATAGTTATTTTTGGGTTAATTACTGGGTACAGCATGTCTGCCGGGTTAGTTGGTGGTTTGATTGGTGGGTTGATATTCGGACCATTTATCGGGCTGATTGGTCTGGTGGTTGGTGGCTTTAGTACAAAACCGCTTAGTCAAACGATATATCCTAGACAAGAGATTGCCTTCTCTATAAAAAGTTTCTTTTTGGCTTTTCTATCAAATGGAATTCTTAGTGGACTCATTTTATGGATGATTTATAGTTGGTTGGTTGGTGAGTTAACATCTTTCAGCCCGTACATTCTGGCGTTCTATTTTGGATTATTTTTCCTCGGACCAATTTTTGGCTTAAGGTTTGGTGGTCTTGCCGCCATTGGGCATTATTCTTTACGACTTGTAATTTCTTTAAACAACTTCTTCCCGTGGAGACTCTGAGGTGGATAAGAGTCTTTAGAGCTGAAAAGGGTTCAGTTTAAGGTGGAGTGAT
>CAKKRM010000131.1 GCA_919902735.1 Anaerolineales bacterium
CTTGGCGTTAAAATTTTCGGCAAAGAGTTCTTCCGTGCGTAAGGTCAGTAATTAAATAGAAAGACGGGCATTTGTTGCCCGTCTTGTTTTAATCGACAAACCTGTATTTAATGAGCGTCCACACGGCTTCGAAGGCGTCGTGGAGTTTGATCTTTTTTCCTTGGGTATAGTCGCGCGGGTTGAACGTGATGGGCACTTCATAAATGCGGCGCTTGCGTTTGAGGATTTTCGCGGTGAATTCAGGCTCAAAGTTGAAACTGTTGGCGCGGATGACCATGCCTTCGATCACTTCACGGCGAAACACCTTGTACCCGGTTTCCATATCGGTGAGGATGGTGTCGTAGAGGATGTTGGTCATCAAGGTCAGCGATTTGTTGGCGACCATGTGCCAGAACATCGTCACACGATGGGCGCGGCCCAGAAATCGCGAGCCATACACCACATCGGCGAGACCTTCCATGATGGGTTTCAATAATTCAGGGAAATCACGCGGATCATATTCAAGGTCGGCGTCTTGAATGAGGAGGATGTCGCCCTTTGCCGCCGACATTCCAGTACGCACCGCCGCGCCTTTCCCTTGATTTTTCTCATGCAGAATGACTCGAACGCCCTTTTTGCCATCTAATTTCTTGAGTATGTCGCGGGTGCCGTCTTTCGAGCCGTCGTCCACAACGATGATCTCGTGGGTCAGCTTTGTATCGTGAACACGTTTTAGGATGGTTTCGATACTTTTAGCTTCATTGTAAACAGGGATTATGACTGATAGTTTCATATAAGCTGGATTATAAACGAAAAGAAGTATAATTGATTCGTTGTTATAAAATTTATTGCCCGCATGGGATTGGTGACCATTATGACGAAACAAACAGGACAAATTTCAGGAGCCGTCGGCGGATTTTCGCCACCGCAGATCAACAGCCTTGAGGATACAGGGCTTTCTCCGCTCTGGTTGCAAGACCTGATCCTTAAAGTTCTGTACTTCCGCGGCTATTTGACCGGGTTCAAGATCGCTGAGGAAATTACCCTGCCTTTTGCAGGCGTAACCGACCAGTTAATGGTCACGTTAAAACAGGAAAAATTTATCGAAGTGAAATCATCCCAGGGCGGTTTGGGGGAAGGCGCGTACACCTACGGCATTACAAGCCAGGGCATTCTGCGCGCGCGCGAAGCGATGGAACGCAGTCAATATGCCGGTCCGGCGCCTGTGCCATTTGAAGTGTATAACGAAGCCATCCGCCGCCAGAAAAGCGGACGACTAAGCGTTACCACGCGCACCATGCGCCAGATCCTTTCGCAATTGGTCATTTCAGAATCCACATTCCAGCGGCTTGGGCCTGCGCTTAATTCAGGCTCATCCATTTTTATGTACGGCCCGCCCGGAAACGGCAAGACCAGCATCGCCCGCGCCTTCGGCAACCTTGTCCTCAGCCAGAACATGTACATTCCCTATGCCTTGTATTTGGATGGACAGGTTATCAAAGTGTATGACGCAGTCAGCCACAGCCTTGCGCCAGACACTGAAACAGCCAACGGAGCCTCGACAGGCGGATTGCGCACGAACACCCGCCGCGACCCGCGCTGGGTACGAATTCGCAGGCCGTTCATCGTCGTCGGCGGCGAGTTGACTCTCGAAGGTCTCGACCTTGTTTTTGACGACACCACCAAATTCTACGAAGCGCCGTTTCAGGTGAAAGCCAACGGCGGCATTTTGCTCATCGATGACTTTGGCCGCCAGCAGGTTCGTCCGCGTGATTTGCTCAACCGTTGGATCGTGCCGCTCGAAAACCGACTCGATTATCTGCGCTTGCACACGGGCCGCAAAGTGGAAGTCCCCTTTGATGTGCTCATCGTTTTTTCCACGAACCTGCCGCCCAAAGACCTGGTGGATGAAGCCTTCCTGCGCCGCCTGCGCCACAAAGTCGAGATCGGCGACCCTTCCTTTGAAGAATACCGCGAAATCTTCAAGCGCGTGGCTCAGGATCGCCGCATTGAATACAACGACCAGGGTCTCGCCTATCTGTTGCAGGAATGGTACATCAAACGCAACCGCAAAATGCGCGCCTCGCATCCGCGCGATTTATGCGACCAGATCGTAGACATCGCCTCCTACCTGGCCGTCCCGCCCGTCATGTCCCGCGAGATGATCGATCACGCCGGCAAAGCCTACTTCGTGGATATTTAAACCGCCTCAATCCTTAACCGACAACTGATTCTCATGTTTGAAAATTTTCCCCACCCCATCCTCCTCGCTCATCGCGGCGATCTGGCACACGCGCCGGAGAACACCCTTCCGTCATTTACCCAAGCCATCCAAAAAGGCGCAGACGGCGTGGAGCTGGATGCGAAGCTGACCTCCGACGGCCATGTCATCGTCATTCACGATTCGACTGTAGACCGCACCACGAATGGCAAAGGGAAAGTTGCATCTTTTTCCCTCGATGAAATCCGCAAGCTGGATGCAGGCGCATGGTTCGATGGAAAATTTGCAGGCACAAAAGTTCCTTTACTGGAAGAAGTATTTGAAACCGTCGGCAGGGACAAATTGATCAACATCGAATTAACCAATTACTCCACCCCGCGTGATGGGCTGGCCAAAAAAGTATGCGAGCTGGTCAGGAAGCATAACAACCAAAAGCAGATCATTTTCTCGTCATTCTTCGCATCCAACTTGAAGATTGCAGAACAGACCCTGCCCGAAGCCCCGCGCGGCCTGCTTGCCACGCCGGGTGTACTGGGTTTGTGGGCGCGTTCGTTTGGATTCATGTTCGGCAATTATCAGGCATTGCACCCGCACATCTCCAGCACGAGCAGGGAGCAGATGCAGCGGGCGCACCGTCTCCAACGCCGCATCCACGTGTGGACGGCCAACACACCCGAGGAAATCCATCGGCTCAAGGATTGGGGCGTGGATGGCATCTTTAGCGACGACCCCGCAGCCGCCTTGCGGGCGCTTGGCAGGGGCGGGTGAATTTGTCAGGATACCCGAAGCAAGCCTGGGCGGGGAGCGAAGCGAATGTCTGCAAGAGACGCCGTTCAATGAGCGGCGTCCGTTTATTCTGGTTGTGGAATGGTTTGCTCCAAAGACCAAGCGACATGAATGTCGCTGTACGTGATATAAGAGAACTTATGCGTTTAATCCGAATTTTTTTGCTGGTTATTCTTCTTCTGTCGCTCGCGCCGCTGCCGGCGCTGGCGCAAACTTCCACGCCTCCGCCCGGTATTCGGCTCATCCTGAATGGGATGACGCCCGAGGAAAAGGTTGGGCAGTTATTCCTTGTCACCTTCAATGGGACAGATACAAGCGCCACTTCACAAATATATGATTTGATCGCAAATTATCATGTGGGCGGCGTGATGTTGATGTCGGAAAATGATAATTTTTCCGGGACGAATATGCTCGCGCAAACTCACGCGCTGATCGAGGCGCTTCAAAGCCTGGAGTGGAATTCGGCGGTTACGCCGTTTGAAGACCCCCAAACGGGAAAAAATGTCACCTCCACTTATGTGCCGCTTTTTATTGGCATCACCCAGGATGGGGACGGGTATCCCACAGACCAGATTTTTGGCGGACTGACCCCCTTGCCGAACGAGATGGCGATTGGCGCAACCTGGAATACGGACCTTGCCGAACAGGTGGGGCAGGTGCGCGGACGCGAGCTTACCGCTCTTGGTTTCAATTTGCAGATCGGCCCCTCGCTGGATGTGCTGGAAACGCCATCTTCCTCTGGCGGTGATTTAGGCTCCCGCGTGTTTGGCGGCGACCCGTTTTGGGTGGGCGAGATGAGCCGCGCCTTTGTCGAGGGGTTGCACAAAGGCAGTCAAAATAACCTGCTTGTGATTGCCAAACACTTCCCAGGGGTTGGCGGTGCAGACCGATTGCCCGAGCAGGAAGTTTCCACTGTCCGCAAGTCTTTGGAACAATTGAAGCAGATCGAACTTGCGCCCTTCTTTGCTGTGACAGGCAACGCCGCCTCTGAAGAAGCCACCGTAGACGGCTTGCTTGTTTCGCACATTCGTTACCAGGGCTTCCAGGGAAATATCCGCGCCACGACCCGGCCGATCAGTTTCGACTCGCAGGCGTTGACCCAGATACTGGCTTTACCTCAATTTACAGACTGGTACACCGATGGCGGCCTGATCGTCAGCGATAACCTTGGTAGTCCATCCGTCAGCGACTTTTACGCTTCGGGCGGCGGCCAGTTTTTTGCGCGCGTTGCAGCGCGGGATGCCTTCCTTGCAGGCAATGATGTGCTCAACCTCGGCAATATCGTTTCCAGCGATGCGCCCGATTCATTTACCACCACCACCCGCATCATTGATTTCTTTATCCAGAAATATAACGAAGACCCGGCCTTTGCCCAGCGGGTGGATGCGTCTGTGGCGCGCATTCTGGTTGCCAAATTCGATTTGTACGATAATTTTATTCTCGGCAATGTACTGCAAGACGCCGCGCAATTAACCGAACTGGGGGCGGATACGGCGGTTACCTTTGCCGTGGCGCGCAATTCTGCAACCCTGATCAGCCCCGCCCTCGCTGACTTGACATCGGTTATGCCCTTGCCGCCCCAGTCCAATGAACGCCTTGTCTTTCTTACCGATACTGTAAATGTACAACAATGCTCCGAATGTATCCCCCAGCCCTTGTTCGCGGTGGATGCGCTTGAGAGCGTTATTTTGCAGTTGTACGGCCCCCAAAGTGGAAACCAGACCGAAGGCTTCAGGCTTACCTCCTACTCGCTTGAAAATTTACAAGCCCTGCTCGACACCCCGGACGATAATCAATTCATGATCGAGAGTATCGACCGCACCGACTGGATCGTCATCTCTGTCACCGACGCAACGAATGGACAACCCGCCCTCATCAGCCGTTTTCTGCGCGAACGCCCCGACCTTTTGCGCGAAAAGAATATCGTTCTGTTTTCCTTCGGCGCGCCATATTATTTCGACACCACCACCATCTCGAAATTCACCGCCTATTACGCGCTTTACAGTAAACAACCGCAATTTGTAGATGTAGCCGCGCGATTGCTCTTTCAAGAAATGACGCCTGTCGGCGCTTCGCCTGTCTCTGTCTCAGCAGTGGGATATGACTTGAACTCCATCATGGCCCCGGATGCCGGGCAGATTATTCCGCTCTTTCTGGACCTGCCGCCTGCTCCTGTTACCCCCGGCTCTTTGCTTACCCCCGAGCCGACCCCGGTGCCACTCTTTAGAATCGGCGACACCATCGCCATCCGTACCGGCGCAATCATGGATGGCAACGGCCACCCCGTTCCAGATGGGACAGTGGTGCAATTTGCGATGTTATTGACTGGGGAAGGCGGCGGCATTTTACAGCAGGAGGAATCGTTCACAACGCAAGGCGTGGCGCGCGCATCCTTTGGTTTGGACAAGCCCGGCCTTTTGGAAATTCGTGTTTCCAGTGAACCTGCTGTGATTTCAAACGTTGTTAAATTGGATGTTTCGCAATCCGGCGCCGTGGCGGTGACGGTGGTTGTGCCTGAACTCACCCAATCCATTGAACCGACTGCCGTGGTGGAGGTTATCGAAGAAGCGAACCCTTATATTTCCGATGATGGATTTCCACGCTTCTCTGCCTGGGCCATTGCCATGGCAGTCGTTTTAATGACTGCATGGCTGGCTTACAGCGCCATCCTGCGGATTGCGAATCGCCGTTCCGCCGTCCGCTGGGCGCTGGGGATTTTACTTGGTGGTTTGCTTTCCTATAATTTCCTGGCCCTCGGCCTGTTTGGAATTACCAACTGGATGACAGGCAGCGGCATATTGGGCGTGATCATTTTTGTAATTCTTGGGGAATTGACCGGCTTTGTCGGCGGCTGGTTTTGGTCGCGCAGGTAAATGGTACATTTGTCTGCATGTTGTTCACGAAAAAAACTGATAATATCCTGCCAACCCTTAGGTTAGGAGTGTAGCGCATGGCAACCCAGAACAAAAATAATCACAAAGAAAAACAACCGCCCATCCTTTTCGGAAAAACCCAGAACATCATTAAACAGGTCAACAAATTACTGGGCGGCACGCTGGTGACATATTTCAACAACCCACGCGGCAGTGTCTGCCATGATGATGTGCTGGCCTTATTTGAATTACTTGAAAAGATCGGCCACCAGGAAAAAATATATCTCTTCATCAAATCCAGCGGCGGCAACGGGCAGGCCTCCCTGCGGATCGTGAATCTCCTGCGCCAGTATTGCAAGGAGGTGGTAGCGGTCATTCCGCTGGAATGCGCTTCTGCGGCAACCATGATCACGCTCGGCGCGAATGAAATTCACATGGGGCCGATGGCGTATCTCACCTCGGTGGATACTTCCCTGACGCACGCGCTCTCACCGATTGACCGGGACAATGACCGCGTCAGCGTCAGCCTGGATGAATTGAACCGCGTGGTGAAACTGTGGCAGGCCCAGGGGTCGGATAAGAGCGAGAATCCGTACCAGCAATTGTTCCAGCATGTGCATCCCCTCGTCATTGGCGCAGTGGATCGCGCCGAGTCCCTGTCCATTATGTTGTGCAAGGAATTGCTCGCCTATCACATCGAAGATGAAAAAGAGGCGGAGAAGATCGCCGCCACATTGAATTCAAAGTACCCGTCGCACGGCTACCCGATTTTGATCGAAGAGGCCAAACGGATTGGGCTTAAGGTGAATCATCTTTCATCGGAGATCAACACACTTTTGCTGGAGTTGAACGAACTGTACAGCGAGATGGGCCAGCGCGCCACAACAGACTTCGACGACACGCACGCGCATGGCAATGAGATTCTCAACATTTGGGAGTCCACGGGTGTGCTCGTTTATTACCGCCAGGACAAAGACTGGTTTTATCGCACCGAAGAACGCCGCTGGATCTCGCTCAACGACAACAGCAGTTGGCGGCGGGTTGCAAAGAACGGTAACCGGGTGGAGAAATCCATTCTGCATATTGCGTGATAAAAAAGACTTCCAAATTATGCCTTGGAAGTCTTTTTATTTTTCCAGTAATTTGTTGACATCCATCATGTCATATTGCGCCTGACAGGCTGTAAACTGCGCCAGCGCTCTTTCGAGATGTTCCCTGCGCGCCTCGCCTTCGGAGCGCCTGCCAATCTCGCGCAAGACATTGGCTTCATCCCACGGCATGGAGAGCAGCCTCGCAGCTTGGGCGCTTGCCTGCCAATCTTTGAGGGCCGCATCGCGCCGGCCTTCCATCCATTTTTGGAGTCCCTGGTAATGGAGCAGGGCCGGCTCTCCCATCAGGAATGCTGGTTTGAATTTTTTGAGTAATTTTTGCAATGTGGCAATGGTTTTTTGAATTTCTGCCATTGTTCGCCAGCCGGGGATGTCGAAGGTTTTCCCCTGTTCCCAGATTTCAAATGTAATCTGCGAGAGAATCCTGTAGGATATCAGCAGGGAATAGACCTGGGGCGGAAGCGAAATTAAAATTGGGAGCGCGTTTGCCATATTTTTAACTGCATCTTCCTCCCTGCCCAATCGCCAGTTTGCCATGGCGCGGATGCTGTTCAGGTGCGCGATGTTGATGGGTGTGGGATCGAGAGATTCGCCCGCTTTTGCGTTCTGAATAGCCAGCTCGAACTCTCCGCGAAGGATGTGCAGGAAGGAAATCCCGTAGGTTGCCCAGGTGAGATGCAAATGGTTGCCCGATTTGTTGGCCTGCGAGGTCAGGTTGTTGTAATGCAGTAAACATGCGCCAAAGTCGCCGCCGCGATAGTATTCCAAACCTGCCAGCACAGTTTCTATATTGCCTTCGAGGTGGCTGTCGGATGCGCGCAGGGCAAGCTCTTTTGCTTTTTGCAGGGCGGTTCGAGATGCGTCCCATTCGCCAACGCCGAGTTTGTAGGTGCCGACTGCCAGATTGGTCCAGATTTGTGAACGTGGATTATCCACTTGTGATGAGGCGTGCAGGGCTTTGTCTGCGTAGTGTTTTGCCAGTTTGTGGCTGGGGATAAAGCCAAGGATTGCGCTGGCCGATCCGAGTGACCAGACCCGCGCGGGAGACATGCTGCCGCCGTCTTCGGAGAGGTTTAAACTCGCCAGCGTGTGATAGAGCATCGGCAGGCTTTCCAACTTAATGTAGTTGACATGGCCGAGATGGGTGTAAATATGAGCCACTTCCTGGAGTTCTTTATCCTTTTCCTTCAAACGCCCGATAAAGATATTTGGAAAACGGCGGTGCAGGTTTTGGATGAACCAT
The DNA here is from genome assembly GCA_919902735.1 of Anaerolineales bacterium. Lineage (GTDB taxonomy): Bacteria > Chloroflexota > Anaerolineae > Anaerolineales > Villigracilaceae > Villigracilis. Next base: position 8,212 of record CAKKRM010000131.1, read on the forward strand.
TGCGTGACAAGGCCGGTGAATATCCCGGCGGATGATAGCGGGCTTGGGCGTTTGAGGAGGGAAACGGCGCGGCGGAAATTTTCCCGCGCTGGGTCCATGTCGCCAAGCCCCATTTGCGCTTCGCCCATGCGCCTCAGCCAGTAGGCTTGCTTCAACGGTGGGACGTTTGCTTCGCTCGCGGCGTTCGACTTTTCCAAGGCCTGGGAAAAGAATTGAATGGCTTCACGATAGGTTCCATTATGAAAAGCCAGCTCGCCTGATTTTTCAAGATATTCAACCGCTTTATGGGGAACATCGGCCTGCTTCCAGTGATGCGCAAGGACGGGATAGTACATCATGATATCCTGTATGAAGGAACCTTCATACCATTCGGCGATGGCGCGGTGCAGCGAGCGCCTCTGCGAGAAGAGCAGCAGGTTGTAGGCCACTTCCTGCGTGATGATGTGCTTGAATAAATAGGAAGATTCAGGATCCGGGGCGTCGAGAATGGTTAATTCCTGTTTTTCGAGATGGGTTAAATACTCCGGAAGCGCAGCCAGCTCGGATTTGATCGGATAAATGGCGGATAACTCTCGCAGGGCGAAAGCGCGTCCGATGACAGAGGCAACTTTCAGGGTGAGTTGATGCGCGGGCGGCATTTTGTCGATGCGGCTTGTGATCACCCCTTCCAGGGAGCCGGGCAGGTTAAGATCATCCAAATTCCCGGCGCTGGAGGTGATGAGGCATTCGTTGTTTTTTATTTCGATGAAACCGTTGTCGCGCAGGGCATAGGCAAGTTCTTCGCTGTAAAAGGGATGTCCCTCCGCCTTGTTTCGGATAAAGGCCACCAGCTCGTCCGGTAATTTTTCAACATTCAACCGCTGGCATAGCAGGGTTTCAATATCAAGGTTGCCGAGCGGGGCAAGCAATAAATAACGCGTGGCGGCCATGTGGCGTATTTGCATGAATTCCATGGGCGCAACCAGCCCCATGGGGCGCGCGGTGATCACGATCAAAAGGGGAGCGACCCGCTGCGCAACGAGACTTAATAATGCCCAGGAACCGGAATCCAGCCAATGCACGTCTTCGATCACCAGCGCGGTGGGGGTTTGGCTGGCAGTTTGGATGAGCCGTTCGAGGATCAATTGATGCATTGCGTTAGCGCGCGCATCGCCAGTGATATTGATCGTGTTTTCGTTATCAGGGATCGCAAAAGGCATGACCGCGCTCAATAAAGGCGCGCGTTCCCTGAGATCATCGTCTTTGTTGATCGCGGTTTCGAAAGCCAGCCTTTGCTCTACCGAGCTTTCCTGGGTATCGAGGTTGAATAATTTCTGTGTAATGTCCTTCCACACATGGTAGGGAGTGCTTTGCTCGATGGCCTCTCCCAGGCCAAGCAGAACTTTCACGTTCATCGCATCCGTCTGGCGGTATAGCTCCTCCACCAGCCGAGATTTTCCAAACCCGGCCTCGCCTTCGATCATCACCACCCTGCTTTCTTTTGTGATGAGGGCACGCAAAGCTTCCGCCAGCGCAAAGCGTTCATCCTCGCGCCCGATCATGTCTGTTAATGCGAGTCCCTTGCCTTTTGCGTGGCGCGCCTGCGGCACGAACACAGGCACCGCATGAGACTTGCCGCGTACGCTAATGGGTTCGAGGGTGATAAAGTCTACGCGGCTCTTTGCGCTTTCATATGTGCTTGTATCGCAAATGATCTGAATACGCTCCCCGGCAGGCGTGCGCATATCTGCGGAGACCGCCTGCATCAACCGCGATGCAAGGTTGACCGCGTCGCCGTTGATGGTGTATTCCCTGCGCTTTTCATTTCCGATCACGCCGCAGAACATGCGCCCCGTGGCAACGCCAACGTAACAAATCAAGCCAAGCTCACGGACTGCGGTAATAATATCCTGCGCCGCCAATATTCCGCGCAAGGGATCGTCTTCATGCGAGAATGGCGGAAGCCCAAATGCCGCCAGAACCGAAACGCCTTTTTCGTCCACCGCGATTTTGTTCATACTGCCTTCATAGCGATAGATCGCGCCCTGTAAAATCTGCGCCAATTTCTGCGCCACATCCGTTTCTGTTCCACGGGTCATTTCCGGGATGTTGATAAAGAGACTCGTGACGCGCCGAAGTTCTGCAAGCCAGTCAGACTGCCCGGCATCGATACGCCTCGCAATCGCTCCGGGGATGTAAGACCTTAATGCAGGGATGCTGTTATCCCGCAGATTGAAATGCCGCATCGCCTCTCTCGGAACCTGGGAACTGATTCCGCTCAACAGCATTCGCCCCCCTTCGGCTGGAGCGCCCAACGCATATCCTTTTATGTTTTCCCACGATTCCGCAGAGAGGATGATTTGCCCGGGCTTGAGCGTTTTTTGCGCCGCGCCGATCTGTTCCAGCGCATCGCCGGTGATGACCATTTCCCAGCGGTTAAAGACCCCGCCCAGGCCGGTGACCGCAATGATCCCTGTTCCAAGTGCAATGCGAGTGGAAAGGGTGCGCTCGCCTGCATGGAAATTTTCCAATTTCTTGCGGGCCTCCAGGGCTGTTTGCGCCGCAAGCAGGGTTGCCTTTTCCAGATTGTCGTATTGCCAGACTACCAGCAGACCGTCGCCTGCGAATTTGATAATATCCCCGCCGTAACTTTTAATGATATTGATCCAGCGCCCATAAAAATCATTCAACACAGCCGAAATATCCTCTGCGCCGGAAGGTCCCTTTGCCGCAAATTGCTCCGTCAACGCGGTGAACCCGGAAATATCCACAAACAGGACAGCCGCCGAATAGCTCTCCCCAAACGGCTTGTTTGGGGGAGTTGGATCGGCTTCGATCCTTTTTTGAAGAATGTCCGGAATATAGCTTTTTAGTGTGTCGATCAGGGATAATGACATGGATGGGACCTGAGTCCTCAAACGATAATGGGCGTCTTTTGTATTATATCGTAGTAAGAGGCGCTTTCATCCACCGTGGAAGAAGGCGTCCATCACCGGGGCAATGTTCACTGGAATATCCTCGTTCCATGCGCCGCCGTCGATGACGTCGCCTGTCTGCTTTCCCTGTTCATTCAACTTAAAGTAGATTGGTATCGCCTCGAACGAGAAACTCTCAACCCTGCCATTGTTCCATCCCCATTCATCCACGTCCAGCTTGATGATATACGTCCCGTCGTATGCCTTGAGCATCAGATCGTTTTTAGCTTCCAAATGCTGGTTGATCGCCTGGCATGGCGGACACCAGTCTGCATCAAACTCAACCACGGGCAGGAGTCCAGCGGCAATGGCCTTGCCTGCTTCCACAGCCAGCATCTCCTCGAGATTCCCATCCTGAGGATGCAGCCGCACTTCCATAAACCCAGTCAACGCGTCATTTGCAGTTCCAGCAGGGGATGCGCCAGTTTGCGGAGCATCCGTTGGAGCGGGCAAGGCCGTAGTCGGTTCGGCTTTTTGTGGAGGCAGGATACTGCAAGAGAGGATGAAGACAGTCGCAGCAATAAGTAATATTTTTTTGTTCATTTCTTCCCTTCTTTATTGAATTGGAATACGCACAGCAATGATTTGATTCACCACGGGCGCTCTGCAACCCGTGTCATTGCAAGCCATGTACGTGACGCTGATTTCATCGTCCATCCAGCCCGTATCGGAAGGGAGTGTCACTGGCAGGGTGAGCGTCACCACCCCAGCGGGATAAACCAGTAATTCCTTCGGTTCAAAATCAGGGAATTGCGCAGCGACGCTTTCCATCAATTCCCCCGCCGCTTTCATCTGGCTGGCCTGTGTCAGCTCAAGAAGAGTCGGCCTGCCAAGTCCGTCAACCCCATTACGCGGAATATCCTTGCTGTAAAGATGCAAACCATCCGAAGGTACAAAGGCCGCAACAAGGAAACTTGGCCCATCCTTCGGCGTGGTTAAGTATATTGAAACAGTCACGCTGTTTTTTGTGAAATCGGCGAGCTTCAGCGCCTCATCCTTTGCAGAGCAGGCTGATGCAAGCATGGCCGAAAGAATGACCAGAAAAACAGCTTGAAAATATTTATTGCAAGACATTATGTTTATCCACCAAACCACTTTTCATCCAGCGCAGGCCATTCGTCGCTTTGATCTGCCCGCTGCTCCCAGTTTTCCTTCCCGCTCCACGCTTCGATCTGAATGGTGTAAATCGATGTGGCGCGCAATTCCTTTTCGGTGATCTCGCGGTACTCTTTTCCTGCGCTCATGGCGGGGAAGTATTTACTGATCAAACCGTACAACAATTTTTTTGCCTCTTCGGCATCGCTGACAATGCGCGCCGTCCCAAAGACAACCACACTGCGGAACTGGAGTGAGAATTCCAGCGCTACATTGGATGGCAGCAATTTCCCCAACTCGCTCGCTTCCATGCTGACCTTTGGGTTGGTCTCGATATTCGAGCGGACTCTTCCCGCAACATTCGAATGAAAGACGATCTGGTGATTTTCCTCATCGTACCAGAATGTGCTTGGGTTAAGAAACGGCTGTCCATCCACCGATGTGGCGAAGTGCCCCACTTTGGCTACTTTCAGAAAAGCGCGTATCCAGGTGTCATCCTTTGTCAGGTGCGGCCTGCGTTGAAATGCGGTTGGAGATTGGTTTTGGTAGTCACGGGGCATGGTTTTCTCTTTTCTGGAATCCATCAGCCAGGTGCCTGAAAGGATGCGCTGACGAAGTTATTAGACATTATCGGAAATAAATTGGGGACGCTGAAAAACGCTGATTTTTTTCTTTTTTATCAGCGAAATCAGCGTTTTTCAGCGTCCCAAAAATGACTTTGGCTTATTACCGATAAAGTCTATTGATTATCCACAAGCAGGGATTTGTACCATGCCCATTGTGCAATGTACCCTCCCAAAAGCGCGGCGGCTAATAATGCCCAGCCCCACCATTTAATATCTCCAAGAGTCAAAAGAAGAAAATATAGGGAGGCTGCGCTGGTGATGGCGCTCAGCAAAGCCACTTCAAAGGCCATCAAGTTTGCGATGCTGTTCGGCTTGTCTGTGGCGGGCAGGGTCTTCGCTCTCCACTTGAAAGCGGATTCGATTTCCTGGTTGTGCCTGATGTAAAAATCCTTGATCGTATTCATAGCCTGTGCGGATTCGTGCCATGCGGCGCGCAGGCGGGCAAGTTGAGCCAGCGTCAACGCGCCAAGGATCGTCAGAATTAAAAACAAACCCGAAAATGCAAGCGTGGCGCCTTTTAGATCATCCGCTGAAAATAATGAGCCGAGAATGGCTGCCATCAGTGAGCCGACCGTTACAAAATAGAAGGAAGCCACCCGCGAGCGATCTTCGTTTGCCTGGAAGATGGTATTGGCAATATAGTTGTATTCCGCTTTCAGGATTTCATTTGTATCGAGCTTTGGTTTTACTGGCATAATGCTTCTCCACTGTATGAGATCGACTGCTCATTGAACAGGCCTAAAAAATAATCCCGCTTTTAAACGGGACTATTTTGCATTTTGTATTGGTTAATCCCGTTTTACGCCTTGAATGCCCATTCGCCATTCCGCATGACAGGCTCGCGCGTGCCGTCTTTGTTGATGCCATCAATGTCCATTTTAGATGAACCGATCATGAAGTCCACATGGTTGAGGCTCACGTTGCCACCAGCGGAGATAAACTCCTCGTCTGTTAACTCCTCTCCACCCGTAAGAGTGAAGCGGTAGGCCCTTCCAATCGCAATGTGGCAGGAGGCGTTCTCATCGAATAGAGTGTTGTAGAAAAGATGTCCACGCTGGCCGATGGGGGAGGAGGCAGGCACGAGCGCCACTTCACCGAGGCGGTGCGAACCTTCGTCGGTGTCCACCAGTTTTTGCAGGGCGGCTTCGCCCTTCTTTGCATTGACTTTTACAATGCGCCCGTTTTCAAACGTCACCTGGAAATCTTCGATCAATGTGCCGCCATAGCTGAGCGGGAAGGTGGCGGTGATCACGCCATCGGCGCGGTTGCGGTCTGGCAGGGTGAAGACTTCCTCGGTGGGCATGTTGGCGGTGAAGGCAATGCCATTCTGCGCCATGGATTGCGCGCTGATCCAAAGATGCCCATTCGGCAGGCCGAGGGTAAAGTCTGTGCCTGGGGCTTTATAGTGCAGAGCAGTGTATTGTTTGGCTTGTAAATATTTTGCGCGTTCGCGCAGGACTGCGATGTGTTTTTGCCAGGCGTCAATCGGGTCGGACTGGTCAATGCGGCAGGATTCAAAAATCGCTTTCCATAATTTTTCCTGCGCTTTTTCAGCCGAGAGATCGGGGAAAATTTTTCTTGCCCACTCTTCGCCCGCGGCGGCAACCACGCACCAGTTGATCGCGTTGGTGGTTACCCGCTCACTGACTTTGTTGGCGATATTCAAATGCCTCGTTTGCATCATGCCGACAACTTCAGGGTCGAGGCCGCCGAGCAGGTCGGGGTTTGAGCCTGCAATCGAAAGCAGGGCATCCCCGTTGTTGACCATGCTCATGATGGCGTCAATCGTGTGGGTGGGGTATTCATCGAAGGAATCACGCGGCGCGTATTGCGCGCGCAGGCGCATCATTTCTTCATCGCCCCAGAGAACTTCCACATATTTTGCGCCAACGCCGTAGGCGGCCTTTGCCACTTCATGCACCAGCGGCGCAAACTGATGCGGCACGCCGCGCGTTGTCATGAGCGTGATGATCAATCGCTGTCCAGCGCGAATATTCAAGCCGACTTTTACAATCGCTTCCGCATACTTTGTCAGCATTTCCTGATGAGTATTGTCAGTCATATCGCCTCGATTAATGGGAATTTTCCAAGTATAGCACGGAGGATTATTTTTCGCCGCCCATTTTCAATTTGGATAAAAAACATCGCTTCGCCCCCGGCCTGCGGCCTGCCCGCACAACCCAAACAGCATACAACGCTGATGGTTTTTCTCTGAATGACAGCGTGACTTTCTCACAAAATTCGGGTATATACTGGTAGATGAACAAAGGAGGCGCGCATGGTAACCATCGAAAAAGTGGACACGGAAAATAAGAAGCAGGTCAGGCGTTTTGTGGAACTGCCGTATCGAATTTATGCGGACTGTCCGCAGTGGGTGCCGCCATTAAATGTGGATGCCTACAACCAGCTCAACCGCAAAAAGCACCCCTTCCACGAGCACTCGGATGTAGACTTTTTCCTCGCCGTGCGCGATGGGCGCGATGTGGGACGCATCGCCGCCATCGAGAACAAGCCTTTCAATAAATATCACAGCGAGCAGACCGCAGACTTTTACTTCTATGAATGTGAAAATGACATGGAAGCCGCAACCGCCCTGTTCAACGCCGTATTCGATTGGTCAAAAGCGCGCGGATTGGATACCGTCATCGGCCCGAAGGGCATGGGTCCGCTGGATGGGTACGGGGTTTTGGTTTTCGGGCAGGAACACCGTCAGACGATGACCATGCTCAATTACAACCACTCCTACTATCCGTCACTGGTGGAGGCGCAGGGTTTTGTCAAAGAGGTGGATTTTGTCTCGTGTTATCTTCCCGCAGACAAGTTCCAAATTCCTGAGAGGGTCAGGCGCATTACCGAGCGGGTGATGGAGCGCGGGCATCTTGAAATAAAAATATTCAAAAATAAAAAAGAATTATTGCAATGGGCAGATCAGATCGGAACTGCCTACAACAATGCCTTTGTGCATAACTGGGAATACTATCCGCTTTCACAGCGCGAGATCGATTTCGTGGTTGAAAATATCATGACGATTGCAGACCATCGACTGATCAAGATCATCACGCATGACGATGATGTGGTTGGATTTTTATTCGCCTTCCATGATGTGTCTGCCGCGCTGCAACGCGCAAAAGGAAAGTTGTTTCCGTTCGGGCTGATCGACATTCTGCTGGAAATGCGCCGCACGAACATGGTCTCTGTCAACGGCATAGGCATCCTGCCTGAACATCAGGGACATGGCGGCAATGCCCTGCTTTATTATGCGATGGGCAACACCCTGCTGGAGTTCGGCCAATTTGTGCATGTGGAAATGACCCAGGTTGCCGAAACCACCGAACAAATGCGCGCGGATTTGAAGAATCTGAACGGCGTGGAATACAAGAATAACCGAGTGTATCGGAAGAAAATCTAATTGGTTGAACGTTGAAGGTTCAAGGCTGAAAGCTGCTGTCCGCAACCTCCAACCTTCAACCTTCAACCTTCAACCTTAAACCTTCAACCTTAAACCTCCAACCTTAAACCTCCAACAGGAGTCCCCATGAAGCGCCCGCTTGAATTTATCCCGCAAAACCTGCGAAAGCCTATGTTTTATTTCTTCTTCGTTTTTACGATTGTAATCTTTGGTGTCTTCCGCCTGTTGGATGCGCCGCTGCACACATCCGCTGCGCCAAAGGGGATTGTCTCTTTTGAACTTGCCCGCACGGTGGATGCTTCGCAGGCGATGATCAATTCCTGGGATTCAAATGCCCGCCTCTTCGCCGCCTTTGGGTTGGGGTTTGACTACCTGTTTATGTTTGTCTACGCCCTGGCCTTGTTGCTTGGACTGTTACTGGCTGGCAACGAAAAAGCGAATTGGTATCGCGCCTTAACTATTTGGCTGGGCTGGGGCGCATTTGCCGCCGCGTTTTTTGACATGGTGGAAAATTATGCTCTCTGGCGCATCCTCACAGGGAGCCTTGATCCATCATTCCCGCAGATCGCCTGGCTGTGCGCAACAGTAAAATTCACTCTGTTGATTGCAGGCATTCTCACCGCCCTTGCAGGCAAAGCCGTAAAAAGATAAAAAAACAAGCAGATGTTTTCTCATCCACCTGTCACTGACCACTGACCACTGACAACTGATCACTGACAACTGATCACTGACAACTGACCACTGATCACTGACCACTGACTGCTGTTCACTTTTTACTCGTCACTTGCCCTTCATCCCTTCAGCCGCCTCAAACTTCATAACCTCACTAACCTTTTGCTGTTCGCCGTTTTCCAATTTGGTCAACGGCAAGATGACATGGAATTGACTGCCGGGAAAGTTGACTTCATCATAGCCTGGGCTTTCCACCCAGATGCGCCCGCCATGGGCTTCCACAATTCCCTTGGATAATGCCAGCCCCAACCCTGCGCCGCCGCCTTTGAAGCGCGTCTTGCTGGTGGAATGTTTGCCTAATTCCCCGGGCTGGTAAAACTTGGTGAAGATGATATCGCGCAGGTTCGGGTCCACGCCTACGCCGCTGTCGCTGATGATGACCTCGACGCCGCCGTTCGGCAGGTTGATGATGGCAGGGATGTGATGGCCTGTGACGGTGATCTTCCCCTTGTTCGGTGTGAACTTGGCCGCATTGCGGACAATGTGATGGAATAATTTTTTCAGCAGGTTCGGGTCCGCTTTGACATGCGGCAGGGAGGGCAGGTCAATCGTCAGGAACTGTTCGCGCTCTTTGAAAGATTTTGCCTGTTCGATGCATACTTCCTTAACCAGGTGCCCCAGTTCCACAGGCTGAAGGTGCGGCTTGAGCGAGCGCGCATCGATCTGCGCGATGTCGAACATCGAGTCCATTACCTCGTGCAGGCGCATAGTCCCTTCGTGAATGCCATTCATCATGAGTTTTATATTCGAGTCCAGGCGGCTGTCTTCCAGCAGCATTTCCGTGTAGCCTTTGATGACGGTGAGCGGGGTGCGGAGTTCGTGGGATGCGATGCTGATGAAATCGGATTTTGCCTGGTCGAGGCGTTCGAGGCTCTGGTTGTTTTTCTCCAACGCGCGGCGCGCCTGGCGCAATTCATTGTTCAGGCGCATCAGGTTGTCCACGAGGCGGGCATTTTCCAACGCCACGGCGGTCTGGCTGGCGTGTGAGCTTAAGGTGACAAGGTCATCCTTGGTGTAGCGATTGCCGCTTAATTTCGAGCCGAATGCCAGCAGGCCGATCCACTGTTTTTTGGCAAAGATGGGAATATAAACCTCGGCGCGCAACTGGCTGAACCAATCCCTCTCAAAGGGATGAGTCAGCTTGAAGGCGGGGAGCAGGTCCAGGTCATATTGAAGAAGCGGACGTTGTTCCCGAATGAAATACGAAGTCAGAATCCCGCTCTCTTCCAATTCCACAGCCACCATCTGCCGTTCCTCCGGGCTTCTTGCAGAACGAAGTTTGTAGGTTTTGCGTCCGTCTGCCTGGCGTTCCGAATCGACAAGGAAGAGAAAGCCGCGCTCTATCTGCATGGATTCAAGGATGATGCCAACGGCAATGCTGGCGAGCCTGTCCATATCGAGGATGTTGCTGATGCTTTCGCTGTATTGATGGATGGTCAGGCTGGCGTCGTATTGATCGCCCTTCATCCATTTATTCAGGATGCGCGAGATCAGGGAGGATAGCGGCGCAAAAATAACGGCCAGCAGCAATGAGATTGCGGCTCCCGCCAGCAGCGGGTTGAAGTTTGTGCTCCTGCCAAACGTGGCTTGTAATAACAGGAAGCCCGCAACGTAAAAACCGACAATGGAAACCACGATGGAAAGATAAACGATCACACGGCGGGAGATGCCTTTCAGGTCGGGGAGGTGATGTGTGCCGACCACATACGCCATGATGACGGCAACCGCCAGACGAAACGGCTGCCCAATCACATTGATTCCCGAAAAAAGAATCATGTCGTTGACAAACATCAGGAAGATCGCAGGCCACCAATAATTCAAGCGGTTGCGGAATAACTGCTGGCGCGCCTGCCTGCCCGCGTTTGCAAGCGCAAGGATCAGGCCAATGGCAACGACCAGCCATCCCAGGATCACCCAGGCCGGGCCAAGCCGCGAACGCAACAATACCAGCGCGCCGTTTGTCCAAAGGGTTTCAGGCAGGTTGAGCGCATTGGTAAGGATGAGCGCGAGGCCAAGAATCCACAACGTCCACAAGCCGAACCATGCCCACCAGGTCTCGCGCTTCACGAATGTTTTTAGCGCAAGGATCATGATCGTTGCAAGCGTGAACGCAACATAGGTTTGTATTTCCTGAAAAAGAAATAAATCCTCCCCAATCGGCCAGACAGCCTCGGTTACATTTAAGACCATGGCCAGCAGCGCATAAAAAGCCACAAGCCAGGTTGCTGCTTCGTGCCCTTCGTCCCGCCGCTGGATCGCAAAAAAAATGACCGGCAGGTAGAGCGCGCCAAGCAATATTAAGTAGATGAATTGAATCAGCGATGTATTCATAATTAATGCTGAAATTTTACTCGAAAAATTTTCAAATCGGTTATCATTGTTGTTATGCTTACATCCCGAGCCGCCCGCCAAAAATATAATTTTTCTCTGGACTTTTTCCGCCCGGACGGGCACATCGTTTTTTCGGATTTGGCATCCGCCCGCGCATTTGCCGCCCAAATGTCAACGCTTCGCTCCGCCCCCGTACCTGCCACTGACCTATATGCACTTTCCCTGCTGGATGAGGCCTATCACATCCTCCTCAAGCATTTTTACAGCCGTTACACAGGCGTCATGGGACGCGCCATGGGCATCTTGCAATCCAACCTCGGCTCGAAATACGATCTCACCCTCACCAAATTCACCCAGGAATTCCCACCCCTTTCTGTTTTTCGCAGCGAAACGACAGCGGGCGTGTATCTCTCCACCAAAGTCCCACACTTTGGCGACTTTGGCCGCGGTGTGCGCGCCGCCTCCATCGAAGAGATGCTGCTCATCAACAACTCCAATAAAAACCCTGCGGTCAATCGATACAAGGATTTGATCGATGAAGCCGTGATGAACGGTTCGGCATACAAAGAATCCATGCAGTTGCTGTTGGATTTCTTCTCCCGCCAGCCTGGTTTTGGAAACGGAGAATCGTCACTTGGCGAATCCCTTACGGATATTCTCGAAGCGCCCATCAAAGCCTCGCCCGATTCTCTGGAAGGACAGCTAAAGTATATTATCGAAAAATGGGGATATTTGCTGGGCGAATCATTCTCTGTCCGCATCCTGCGTGGACTCGATTACTTGCGCGAAGACATCCTTCGCCAGCAGGGACCCGCGGATTTCTCCAACCCCGAAACATACGTCCCATTTTTTGCATCCCCCGAATATGCCGAATCCGAACGCTACAGCGCAGACAAGGATTGGATGCCCCGCCTCGTTTTGCTCGCCAAAAACACCTATGTCTGGCTCGACCAGCTTTCCAAACAATATCAACGCGAGATCAAAACCCTCGACCAAATCCCCGACGAAGAATTGGATTTGCTCGCCTCCCGCGGATTCACTGGCCTATGGCTCATCGGTCTCTGGGAACGCAGCCACGCCTCCCAGCGCATCAAACAACGTATGGGGCAGGAAGATGCCGTCGCTTCTGCATATTCACTCCACTCGTATGATATTGCTGGAGATTTGGGAGGCTGGGGAGCATTGGAGAATTTGAGGAGTCGCGCCTGGTCACGCGGCATTCGCCTCTCGGCAGATATGGTTCCCAACCATATGGGCATTGACTCCACCTGGGTGGTCGAACACCCCGATTGGTTTTTATCATCCCCATTCCCTCCTTATCCCTCCTACACCTTCAACAGCGAAAACCTCTCCGATGACACGCGCGCAAAAATTGTTTTGGAGGATCATTACTACAATCACTCAGATGCATCCGTTGTTTTTCAACTAGTAGACCAGCAGACTAGCGACAAGAAGGCTAAATACATTTATCACGGCAACGACGGCACATCCTTCCCGTGGAACGATACCGCTCAACTAGACTACACCAACCCCGCCGTCCGCGAGGCGGTCATTCAAGTCATCCTGCATGTTGCGCGTAATTTCCCCGTCATTCGTTTTGACGCGGCCATGACCCTTGCCAGGAAACACGTCCAGCGTTTGTGGTTCCCCGAACCCGGCGCCGGCGGCGCAATTCCATCCCGCTCGCAATATGGCATGACCAAAGCCGAATTCGATGAAAAAGTCCCCGAAGAATTCTGGCGCGAAGTCGTGGATCGCGTTGCAGCCGAAGTCCCTGATACCCTTTTACTCGCCGAAGCCTTCTGGCTGATGGAAGGCTATTTCGTCCGCACCCTCGGAATGCACCGCGTTTACAATTCCGCCTTCATGCACATGCTCCGCGATGAAGACAACGCCAAGTATCGCCTCGCCATCAAGAACACGCTTGAGTTCGATCCGCAAATATTAAAGCGTTACGTCAACTTCATGAACAACCCCGATGAAAAAACCGCCGTCGAGCAATTTGGCAACGGCGATAAATACTTCGGCATTTGCACCCTTCTTTCCACTTTGCCTGGCCTGCCCATGTTCGGCCACGGTCAAGTGGAAGGCTACACCGAAAAATATGGGATGGAATATCGCAGCGCCAAATGGGATGAAACCCGCGATGATGGACTCATCCGTGGGCACGAGTGGCGCATCTTTCCGCTCCTTCACCGCCGATACCTGTTCGCTGACGTCGAGCAGTTCCTACTCTATGACTTTTACCGCCCCAACGGCGGTGTGGACGAAGAAGTCTTCGCCTACTCCAACCGCTTCCAAGACGAGCGCGGCCTCGTCATCTACCACAACAAATTTGCCGACACCCGCGGCTGGATCAAAACCTCCGCCGCCTACACTGAAAAATCCTCGGGCAAAACCAAACGCAAGAACCTCGCCGAAGGCATTGGCCTGCCCCGTGTGGGACATGTCATTTTCAAAGATTACGTCACCCAACTCGAGTACATCCGCTCCTGCAAAGAAATCTGGGACAAAGGCCTGTACGTCGAACTCGGCGCCTACCAATCCCACGCCTTCATGGACTTCCGCTTCGTAGGTGACACCGAATGGAAAACCATCTGCGATCAATTAAACGGCGCAGGCGTCCCGTCCATGCAGGATGAGTGGAAGAAATTATTTGCAGAGAAGGATGAAGGATTAGGGATGAAGGATGAAGTCCCAGTGAAGAAGAAGCGCCCTGTCCGCAAGGTGGCTGGGAGGAAGAAGCCAGTTGTGAAAAAGGCTGTTGCCAAGCCGAAAGCTGCCAAAGCTAAAAAGGCTCAGCCTAAAGCGAAAAAGGTTGTGACCGTCAAGGCGAAGTCTGCGACGAAAACGACTGCGAAGGCAAAGCCAGTTACGAAATCAAGTGCAAAAAAGGTAGCGAAGAAACCTGTGAAAAAGAAAGTGACTGCGACAAAGAAACAGAAGTAAAACATGAAGAACTCGGAAGTCTTACTAAATGTTTAAATTATGAAGGCGATATAAAACTACGAGAGATAGTTGGCAAAGTTGAGTTATTTTTTTAATGCAAATCCCCGCCAAGATAATTAATATCTCACCTTACGCAGTTTTGCGTGTTTTAGGGTCATGTTGCCCTGAGCGGAGCGAAGGGTCTCTACGACTATCTTAGAGACCCTTCGCTCGGCTCACATCGTCCCGATAGCCTTCGGGAGGGAATCATGGGCGGTGCGTAAGGTGAGTTAGTAAGGTTATGGATTTGATTTGTTCACGGAATGATGGCCGATCAATGTTTGGGTGGGGAAGAGGCCCATTAAGCAGAATCAACTTTCAGACCTGCACTGAGCCGTGTCGAAGTGTTAAGTCCGAGGCGGGTTTATCGTCTGCGCGTAGGCAGTTAATAAAAAGCGCGCATCATTATCCGAATTCCACCCTACAAATGCCATACGATTCCATGACAATCTAATTTTTGTCATTGACTCGTATTTTGAAAAGTACTATACTCACCTCATCGAGGTAACGCCGTCTTGCGCTTATTTCACGGAAATACCCATGCTCGTTGATTAATACACGCGGATGTCCCCGCGTGTATTTTTTTATATTCCCTCAAAAAAGGAGATTAATACAATGGATTCTGGACTGATAGGCAAGGTCGAAAAAGCAAAACGATACGCTGAAGACAGGCATCGCTTTCACTTCAATCAGTTTGATCTTAATTTTCACGGCGATAATAGTGAACACCATGTTTCCTACAATAACGGCGTTTTTAACTGCGATTGCGAGTTTTTCATCACCCACAGGCGCTGCGGTCATTCCATGGCGCTCGAGATCCTGCTCAAGGATATGATCGTTGAAACCGTTGAAGCCTGATAAAAATTGAATACTCAGACTGTCCTCCGCAACCGCGCAGGGCAGTTTTTTTATCCCCCCGCACCTTCTTGACTCGCTGCTTCGCTTATTGCACTCTCATTAATTCCTAAAGATTATGGTGTAAAATTTTCTACATGAAATCAAAATTTTCACGACGTGACTTTTTAAAACTTGGCGGACTCACCCTTGGCGGGCTGGCCTTCTCGCCCTTCCTGCCAGGCTTAACCGATTTTGACGACAGCTTTGTCGTGAGAATCGCCACGGCTGAAATGCCCGTACGCAAAGAACCAACCGATGAAAGCCGCATCGAACTGACCTGGTATCGCGATGAGCTTGTACATATTTACGGGCAGGTGACTGCCGAAGAGCCGCCGCATAACCCAGTCTGGTATCGGGTGTGGGGGGGCTACATGCATCGCGGACGTTTACAGCGCGTGAAGACGCTCTACCAAACGCCACCCAGCGCCATCGCCGAAGGCACGCGGCTTATCACTGATGTCTCGGTTCCATTTACCACGCCCTATCGATATTCAAAAGCCTACGGCTGGCAGCCTTTGTCGCCTCCGCTGTATTATGGTTCCGTCCACTGGGTTGTCGCGTTGGAGGAAGGCCCCCCGACGGCCGATTACAAAGGCGCATGGTATCGCATTTTCGATGAGCTTGATTCGAACGTCTCTTATTATGTGCCAGCCATTCACATGCGCGTTCTCCCACCTGAATACATGCAGCCAATTTCACCCGATGTGCCGTACGAACAAAAATTAATCGAGGTCAACCTCTCCACCCAAACCCTGTATGCGCACGAATATGGCAAGACGGTTTTCCAAACCAATATTTCCTCTGGCGTCCCCGGCGACCCAACAGGCGGCACGGGCATCCCAACCACAACGCCCGCTGGAAAATTCTCCATTCTGGATAAAGTCCCTGCCAAGCACATGGGCAACAGCTACTTCAGCAGCGAAACCACTGGCAACCTGCTCGCCGATGTGGATAATTATGTGTTGCCCGGCGTTCCCTGGTCATCCTTCTTCACCACGCAAGGACACGCCTTCCACGGCACCTACTGGCACGAAAATTTCGGCGCGCCCATGAGCCACGGCTGCATCAACATGCGCACCGACGAAGCCAATTGGATATTCCGCTGGGCAAGACCCATCCATGCCAGCGACGCAGTCGCTACCCGCGGCCTTGGCACTGTTGTTGAAATCCATTATTAATTTTTTTTTTTAGGATTTCTCCTCCCAAACCGACTCCACACCCCAGAGATTCGACACACCTCATCCTAAAGGATACGCTTTGCTATGCCCATCCTCAACTGGAACGGAAAGCATCTTCCCCCGCCCGCGCCTGCCACTCTTATTCAAGATTCATTTCTCTACCCGAATGGACGCGGCTATCCCAAAACCCATCCCGATGGCCGCGTCATTCTCGGGGATAATCTCTCTGTGATGGCGGCGCTCCTTCCAGAATATGAAGGCCGCATCAATTTAATCTACGCCGACCCGCCCTTTTTCACCAACCGAAAATTCTCCGCCCGCGTTGGCAGGGGCGAGGATTCGCGCAAGCCCTCCAAATGGAAACTAGCCGAGGGTTACCACGATTCATGGCTTGATCTTGATTCATATTTGCAATTTCTCTATGAGCGGCTGACTGTCATGCACCGCCTGCTCGCGCCAAACGGAACGCTATATCTCCACCTCGATTGGCACGCCGACGCCTACGCGCGTTTGATTTTGGATGAAATCTTCGGCGCAGAGAATTTCATCAACGAGATCATCTGGGCATATCACGGCCCTTCCCCGATCAAGACCGCTTTCAATCGCAAGCACGACACAATACTATCCTTCGCAAAGAGCAAGGATTATGTCTTCAATGCGGACGATGTCCGTGAGCCGTACAGCCCAAACACGGTCAATACTTTTAAATCATCACGCAAGGCAGGCTTCGGAAAAATCCCTGACCTGGAGCGCGGCAAAGTCCCTGAGGATTGGTGGTATTTCCCTGTAGTGGCGCGTTTGCATAATGAACGCACGGGCTATCCCACTCAAAAACCAGAAGCATTTTTGGAAAGAATTATCCGTGCATCTTCAAACAAAGGCGATCTTGTCGCGGACTTTTTCTGCGGCTCTGGAACTACTGCCCTTGTGGCCGCGAGGAATGGCCGTAAATTCATCACCTGCGACGAATCCGTGCGGGCAGTACAAACAGCGCGTTCACGGTTATCTGAAACCACATCTGTTTTTTCTTTTGAGCGCGATTCTGCCATCCAAAATGAGGTTGCTTATAAATCAAAGAAAATAGGTGCAGTCATTTCTGACGGCTATATTAAATTGAGGACTTCCCTGGATGTGGATTTTTGGGAGGTGGACCCTGCCTGGGATGGGAAAATGTTCAAGAGCGCTGCCCAGGCCCAACGTCACGCACGAAGCGGTGAACTTCCTCTTGAATTAAAAATAAAAATCGGAAGCAAGGTCTGCATCCGATTGGTGACTGTTCAGGGGAAACAGTTTCAGCTATATATCTAAACGATAGCCAACGCCGCGAATGGTTTTGAGGAATTTGGGATTATTAGGGTCAAGCTCGATGGCGCGCCGCAGCCAGGAGATGTGAACATCGAGGGTGCGGGTATCGCCGGTGTAATTGGTTTCCCATGCTTTTTTGAAGAGCGGCTCGCGTTCCACCACTTCACCATGTTTATCCATGAGCAAATGCAATAACGTGACCAGCCGCGGGGTGAGTTTTGTGCTTCGGCCCAGGCAGCGCACACGGCGCTTTTCAAGGTCAAGCCGAATGGGGCCGACGTGCAAAACATTTTTGCCGTCACCGGGCAGGAGCGGCTTGATACGATTGACAAGTTTTTGCACGGTGAATGGAAGCATCAGCACCGCATCCGCGGCGTCCTTGTTTACTTCCTTGTCATTTTCGAGAATGAGTATGATCGGAAGTTTTGCATCCTTTTCGCGAATGGATTGGCAGATGCGCAAGCCTGTGCTTCTTAATGAAGCGGCATTGATCACAACCAGGCTTGGGCTTACTTCTTTAAGTAATGCAACCGCTTTGCTGCCATTTTGTGCAATATGTACATCAAATCCCTTCTTTTGCAAGTCGGAAGCAAAGGAAGGGATTTCTGCATGTTTAACTTCGATAACCAGAAGTGTGGCGGTCTTCATAATAAGTTTCAGATAATGCCTGTCTTGAAAAAATTTTTTGAACGGATTGGGGTTTGTTGTAGTATTTAAGTTTGTTAAGGTTTTTTCATTATACACCAAATCTTAACAAATGTTTTCAACCCCTGGCATCATTTTCAATGATGCTGATATTTTTGTGTTCGTTCTTCTTTTTAATCAAAATATCAACATTGCTTGACTTTTTTGTGTTTCGTTGGTAATATCGGCGGGCTAAACTAATCGATGCGGGGTGGAGCAGTGGCAGCTCGTCGGGCTCATAACCCGAAGGTCGCAGGTTCAAGTCCTGCCCCCGCTACTAACAAGAACCATGATTGTCGTGGTTCTTATGTTTTAAGGCCTGCACATTTCGTAGCAAACCCTGTCCCCTGCTACGAAAACAAGAGACCATTGAAGTCTCTTGTTTTCGTTAATCTTATATCCCTTAAATAAAATTACCACTTGCAATCTGGCGCTGTATTAATACCCGCGGATTTTCCAACACGCTTGTACATGGTCACATTGGTAAATGGTTCGCCGAGAATGCCATCGTGAATGGCCCATGATCTTTTGCGAATTTCATTTGCAGTTTCAGGCTGTCGAAATGGATTCGAGCCATCGAGCTGTGACATTAAGTCGCCGTCATTTTGAAAGCCAGTGTGGATGCTGTCCATCAGGCGTTTGCCGATTTGGTAGGTGAAGCCGTAGCGTTCAAAGATGACTGCGTTGTGATAATACAACGGCTCGACGAAGTACATTTCATGCCCCAGCGCGGTGATGAATTCTTCAAAGGCTTCGATGGCCTGACCCAGCAACCTCAACCCGCGTCGTACCTGACCTGGAGCCAGCCCAGCCTCGAGAGCCTTTTGTTCCGCTTCGACATTTCTTTGCAATGTGCCGAATTTCGTAGGGGAGCCGTTTGGCATTTTGTCCACGTCGAAGCGGGGGGAATCGGGGTCATTGAGGATGTAGAGCAGAACGTGGATTTGTCCGTTGAGCGTGTCGGTGAGATGGGCGTAGAGGATTGGGTCGGGGAAATCAATTTTGTGGAAGAGTCTCATTTCCACATCGGTGGAGTTGGTTGCAAAGCGAAATTGTAAAAGGTTGTAGCCCGATGCCGAAGTAAGCGGGGGAATATTGTATTTTTCCAGAAGTTGTGCTGGAATGTAACGTGCATAGATTGCTCGTTTTTCTGCTTCGGAGAGCAGGTTGATTCCACCAATGGTTGAGGGGGGCATGGGTTTCCATTCTTTCTTCTTTCCGCTTTCATCAAATTGAAAGAAGAAAGGGGAAAGAGAGACTATCTAACTCTTGACGCTCTTTCGTTGCTGCGCGCTTCGTCGCGTTTGGCGATGGTGGCGCGTTTGTCGTAGGCTTTTTTGCCTTTGGCGAGGGCGATCTCCAGCTTGGCACGTCCATCTTTGAGGTAGACACGGATCGGCACCACCGTCATGCCTTTGATGCGGACGTTGTTCCATAATTCGCGGATCTGTTTTTTGTGCAGGAGCAGGCGGCGTTTACGCCTGGGTTCGTGGTTGAAGTATTTTCCCGCCTGTTCATACGGAGCGATGTGCGCTTCCATGAGCCAGGCTTGTTCTCCATCCTGAACATCCACGTAGGCTTCCTGGATGCTGATCTGTCCTGCGCGGATGGATTTGATCTCCGATCCCTGCAAGACGATGCCCGCCTCGAATTTTTCCATGAGGAAGTATTCGAAGCTGGCTTTACGATTGCTTGCGATGATTTTTATGTTGTCTGTCACGGGATGATTTTAGCATAAACGCCTAAACACAAAGGACATGAAATGCACAAAGGAATTCTTTTAAAAACCTTCGTGACTTCTGTGTTCTTTATGTTTAAATTTTTTTTCTATCCCCATTTGAGCAGGTAGATGCCTGCAAAGATGCGCAGGACGCCAAAGAGGATGAGCGCTGGGGCGAGACCTACCACGTCTGCGGTGAGGGGGCCGATGATGGAACTTGCCAGAACGGCGAAGTTGAAGATGATGGTGTACCACGCGAGATGTGAGGGACGGTCATGGGCGGGGATGTTTTCGAGCATGTAGTTGGCGTACGCGCCGTTGACTAACGCAAATAGAAATCCGCCAAGGAAGGAGAGGGCGTAGAAGTGCCAGACGTTTTGCGCGAAGGCCAGCATGATGGGGTAGGATGCCATGCCTGCCACACCCCAGCCCGTCACCTTTTTGTGGCCGTATTTGTGGACGATGCGTCCGAGTTGTGTGGATGCGATGAGGACGGATAAGTAGTAGAAGGCCGTACCGTTGCCGAGGTGACTGTCGTTGAGTTCAAGGACGCGCACGTTGTAGAGCGGGTAAAGCGGCGATGCGAGGTAATGAATGAAATGGAAGAAGAAAAGCGCCAGCAGAACATTTTTGAAATGAGTATTCCAAATGTCGAGGCGGAGAATTGATTTAATGCTGCGGGGAGATTCTGTTTTTAGATCAGGAGCAATTGTCGGCGGGGAGGGAAGCGGAGCGCTATCATCTTGCAGGGGTTTGACGTGGTAGATGTGGTAACTGCTCATTGCTGCGCCGAATGCCCCGATCACAAAAATGATTTGATAGCCTGCGGGGAAGGTTGTGTTTTTGAGGATTGTTCCCGCGATGAGGGAGGTGAGCATGTAGGCGATGGCGAAGGTGACGTTGCGCGTGCCTGCCACTCGCGCCCTGAAACGATCTGGGACGGCTTCGGCGAAGAGCGCGTTGAAACCGACGCCGAGCGGGGTGAGTGGAATTGCCATGAAAAAGGTGAGGATGATGAGCGCCCAGATTTGCCCCTGTGCGTTGAAGAACGAGGGCAGGGGAATGAAGAATAGGTAGCCGATGCGAAAGATAACGGATGACCAAAAAACGGCGCGGCCTGTGTGGCGTTTGCTGATCCAATGGCCTGCGGGGATGGCGAGGAAGAGGTTGACAACGGCGGACATGGCGGTGAGCAGGCCGATCTGCAGGCCGCTTGCGCCGAGGCGCGTGGCATAGATGTTGAGAAAGTTGACAACGGTGCCACTGAGCACGCCGTACCAGGCGATGTCAAGATAGAGGTTTGTGAAGTTGGAACGATATTTTTCGGGGACGTCGGATTGTCGAAATAGGTTGAAACGCATGGGGTGATTATAACAATAGAAATTATCGAAATAAAATATAAACACCGTTTTCCTGTCGTACAAATACGAGTAAACTCCGTGGCTCATGTGTAAAGAGTGTGCAGGCTGAATGCTCGGCGCTTTCAAAGTGCAAAAAACTTAACGCGAATTTTCCGAGAGAAAACACCGTCAGGTGTAGCGCAAAACCGTCAGAGATTTTTAACGCCAAGCCGCCAAGACGCTGCGTTTTACGCTTTTTCCTTGGGACTCTGCGTCTCTGTGTTAAAGATGGAACGCGGGCGAGAATTTACCGATTTCAGGAACGGGTCGCTCTGGTATTTGAGCTTACGTCTCTACTGCGGCCTCACCCCAGTATTTATGTCTACTAAACTCGATGACTTTCGTATCTACCGCGAACGGATGAACGGTCGTATCCTTGCGGTTGATCATCTCGTCATCCCCTTCATGAGGAACGCCGTGGAAGCCATGGATATGTTAATAGCCGAACAAAATCAGATTTCATAACTGGCAAGCCCTGTTTCGGGTTTGCCAGTTATATTTTGTACCCCAATCCCTACGGAGGAACCCATGACTGAACCAAGAAAGAAAATGACCCTGCCTGCCTTGTACCAAAAAGTGGCAGACAAACAGCCCATCACCTGGCTTACCTGCTACGACTATCCAACCGCCTATATGCAGGAGCAGGCGGGCATTGACATGATCCTCGTCGGCGACAGCCTCGGCATGACCATGCTCGGCTACGACTCGACCCTGCCCGTCACAATGAACGATATGATGCGTCACACGGCGGCGGTGCGGCGCGGCTCGCCCAACGCCTGGATCGTGGGCGACATGCCGTATATGAGTTACCAGCCCAGCGTGGAAACCGCCATCCGCAGCGCGGGCCGCTTCATGGCCGAGACAGGCTGTGACTCGATCAAACTTGAAGGCGGAGCGGCGATGGCGGACCGCATCAAAGGGATCGTGGACGCGGGTATTCCCGCCATTGGGCATTTGGGACTCACGCCTCAATCTGTCTCCGCCCTAGGTGGGTTCAAATTACAGGGAAAGTCTGCCACGCTGGCAAAGAAGATCGTGGACGACGCCAAAGCTCTCGAAGAAGCAGGCGCGTTCTGCATCCTGCTCGAACTCGTCCCCGATAGATTGTGCAAGCTCATCACCGAGCGTGCCAACAATTGCATCATCATGTCACTGGGATCAGGCCCGCACGCGCATGGGCAACTGCTCATCTACCATGACGCATTCGCGCTCTATCCAAAATTCAAGCCGCGCATGGCAAAAGTCTTTGCAGATGCGGGCGCGGTTATCCGCGAAGGACTCAACGGCTACGTTAAGGAAGTGACCGAGAAAACCTTCCCTGCCAAAGAGAATTGGTTCGGAATGCCCGATGAAGAATATGACGAACTGGTGAAGATGTTGTAACGTAGGACGTGTTACGTGTTCCGTTATAAATCACCCACAACGGAACACGCTCCACGCAACACGCAATAGAAAAGGAAACATTATGAATCCCCAATCTCTTTTGAAAATAGACCCCAACCGCCTCGACGCGGTCAACTCCGTTTTGCTCGACCCCAACTCGCGCGTGATGAAAGCTTTTCTTGATGTGGTTGCCAAATACGGCGCTCCCGAAGAGATCAATCGCAAGCACCGCGAATCGCGCAAGATGGAGAATCTCTTCAAGCAAGTGGAAGCCAAAGCGCCCGAATACATCAAAGACCTCAACTGGCTGATCGAACAACGTGACAGCGGCGCATTTGTCTCAGTCGCAGACTACAGGCTCAAAGTTAAGGGCGAAGCGGCGAAGACGATCAAATTCAAAGATGAGTACGCCGTCACGCTCGAAGTATCCGCATTGCAATACTTCCCGTGGATTCGCGTCATAGCGGAACAAGCCATTGCCAACAAGACCCTTGTGCCTGGGCGATTTATCGCGGTCCGCAACATGAAAGAATCCGAAGCGGATGGCGACCTGCCCGCGATTGTCGCCGCGCTCGATATCATCGGCGCGTCGTTTGTGGAAACGCTCGACACGAAAGGCACCGACGGCTCAAACCCGCACCTCGGCGGCCCTGCCACCATCACAGGTTATTTCGGCGGCATCGGTCAGCCCAACGAACACGCGCTGATGTGGCTGGATGAATTTTTGTATTACTACACCCACTACGGCGTGCAGCATGTTTTGAATTTCAACGCGGGCACGATCCTGCTTGGTTTCATGCTCTACAAACTCGGCGTGGATATTCAATTCAAGATTTCTGTCTTCTTCGGTTCGGACAATCCCTATCATGCGCTGTGGATCATGACGATGGCGAAACTATTCAGCCGAGATGATGGAACCAGCCCGCTGATCGGATTCAACTGGTCGAACTCGATCAACAACGAGACGATGGAACTGACCGCCGACTTCCGCAAGGCGCTTGGCTTTGAAAAAGTAGTGCGCTTCGAACATCACATTACCGAACCACAGAAGAGCATCGTCATCCAACCCTACAACCGCCGCGCTGAACTGGTGGAGATCGCCGACCACGTAGCGAACATCGCCGCCAAGCACGAAGGCGGCGACCCCGAAGTGGACGTGACTCGCGCCCACCTCTCTGACATCCTCGATTACTTCCGTGAGAAAAAAGAGGTGATTGAAAGCGGCGATTGGGACAACCTGCAACTCAACTTCATGGACAAAGTTGCAGCCTGCAACAACTCGGCCCACGCGCTGACCGAGAAGGGTTTGAGTTTTATCGCGGCGAAGAATTTGCACAAGTAAGTAGATAGATACGGAAACAAGTAGACAAGTACACACGTAAAACGGAACACGCAACACGCGACACTTGTTTCCTTGTCTACAAAAACCTCTGAAGTCGGGCAGTTCACTTGTTCTGTGGGCGCTGCCCGAAATTCCCATCAGCAAGTTGATGAAGCCCAGAATCATAGTCTACTGATTATAATAACCCCGCATTGTTGAATGTTTCATTGATTGTAGCCCATGGGAAGTTCGAATTATGCCAAACCGTGATCTTGCTGCAAAACGTCTTCTGGCTGTAACGGAAGAGGAACTCCAGCGCATTGTGCTGGATATTCACGACGGGCCGGTGCAAAATCTCTTCGCCGCGCTCAGCCAGTTGACTTTGCTTCGGTCGCGCATAAGCGCAATTCAACCGCCCGCCGATGATTGCATTGCGGTCGTCAACCGCACGATCAACCTGCTCGAATCTTCGCTGGGGGATATTCGTGACCTGCTGGGGACGTTTCGTTCTGCAGAGTTTGCAACCCGCGGACTGGCGGAAATCGTGGAAGATATCGTGATCCAGCATGAATCCTTCAATTCCGGCAGGGTGACGCTTGAAATGGATGGGGCGCTGCTCCAGCCTGTATCCATGCCGGTCAAAATTGCATTGTGCCGCATCTTGCAGGAGTCGCTTTCGAATGTTCGCCGCCATGCCGGGGTGGAAAATGCTTCAGTTAAATTATGGGTGGAAAAAGAAAACCTGGTTCTCGAAGTCGCCGATCAGGGACGCGGATTCGAGCCGCCTCCGTTAAGCGGGCCGCACGCAACAGAACGGCAGGAACATATTGGTCTGCGCGGGATGCGCGAGCGGGCCGCATTGGTGGGTGGAAAATTATTCGTCGAGAGTCAACCCGGCGCAGGGACGTGCGTTCGCGTGGAGGTTCCACTTCATGAGTGATATACGGGCAATCCGTGTTGTTCTGGCAGATGACCATGCCCTCGTGCTGGAAGGTTTGCGCGCCCTGCTGTCTGCCGAGCCTGATTTAACCGTGGTTGCAACCGCTACCGATGGGGAACGCCTTCTGGATGCAGTACGCCGCTTCACTCCGGATGTGGTGGCAATGGATTTGCAAATGCCTTTCATGGATGGGTTGACCTGTTTGAAGAACATCCGCGCAGAAGGATTGCCTGTGCGTGTGCTGGTCATCAGCGCGTTTGGAGATTCCCAATCCCTGCGCTCGGCAGTGGAAGGCGGCGCAGACGGCTTTGCCCTCAAAACCGACCCGCCCGAAATGACCCTCGCCGCCATTCGCCAGGTGGCGAGAGGGCACATGGTTTTCCCCGAAGCCGTTCGCCGCTGGTTAATTCAAAAACCAGCACAAGACCCGAACGCGCTCACCGACCGCGAAGAGGCCGTGCTTGCGCTCATCGCGGAAGGCAAAAGCAACGCCCAGATCGGCATGGCGCTGAGCCTGAGCGAAAATACCGTCAAGTTCCATTTAAAGAATCTCTTCGCCAAACTTGGTGTAACCAACCGCACCGAAGCCGCCGCAAAATTTCACAAACGCTAGCCCGCCCAATCGGGTAGCCCTCCCTACTCGCACTAATTCTCACAAACTATCCATGTGAGCGTTCCCCTGCACGCGCTCCGATGCTATCCTTGCTCCATGCAAACAGAGAAAGGATGTTCCCAATGATCGTATCGACTGCCGAATTATTCAAAGCTGCCTATGGAAAATTTGCGGTGGGGGCGTATAACATCAACAACATGGAGCAGGCGCTGGGCCTGTTTCAGGGGCACATCGTTGCGCAGGCTCCTTTCATTATTCAGATATCAAAAGGCGCGCGCAAGTATGCGGGGGTAACAATGCTCGAAGCCATGATCCGCGCCTGTGACGAAATGTATCCCGAAGCCATTTACGCCGTTCACCTCGATCATGGCGACGAAAAAACCTGCTATGAATGTATCGACTCCGGCTTCTATTCCTCCGTCATGATCGACGCTTCGCATGAATCCTTCGAGCAAAATGCCGCCATCACGCGCCGCGTTGTGGAACGCGCACATGCCAAAGGATTAAGCGTCGAAGCGGAAATGGGCATGTTGGGCGGCGTCGAGGAACACGTCAGCGTGGATGAAAAACATGCCATGCTCACCGACCCTGATGAAGCCAAAGCATTCGTAGACCAAAGCGGATGCGACAGCCTGGCCGTTGCCATCGGCACGAGCCACGGCGCGTATAAATTCAGCGGAAGCCAGGGTCTGCACTTCGACCGCATCGCTGAAATTCAAAAACGACTGCCCGGTTTCCCGCTGGTGATGCACGGTTCGAGTTCGGTGCCAAAAGCCGAAGTGGAGAAAATCAATTCGGCGGGCGGCCAGCTCGACCCGTCGGCAAGAGGCGTAAATGAATCGGAGTTCGCAAAAGCCGTCCCGTTGGGAGTCACAAAAGTCAATATCGATACCGATGGCCGCCTGGTCTGGACTCGCGTTCACCGCGAATACCTGCGCGACAATCCAAAAGATTTCGATTTCCGCAAACCGGGGGCGGCATACATCCAGGCCTATGCCGATTTCATCGTGCAAAAATCAATCGCCCTGCTTTCCACGGGCACACTCGCGGATGTGCGCGCTGCCGTCGCCGCGAGCGCCACATGAAAGCCGCAGCTGATTCACAAAACCCCATGAGTGAAACTCCGAACCGCAACCTCGCCCTCGAATTGGTGCGCGTCACCGAAGCCGCCGCGCTTGCTGCAGGTCATTGGATGGGCCGCGGCCAAAAGGAAGCCGGCGACGGCGCGGCAGTGGAAGCCATGCGGCTGATCCTTGCCACGATTGACATGGACGGCGTTGTCGTCATTGGCGAAGGCGCAAAAGATGAAGCGCCCATGCTCTTCGACGGCGAACGAATTGGCAACGGTTCTGGCCCCGCTGTCGACCTGGCTGTCGATCCCATCGAGGGAACATCCCTGCTTGCCTACGGGCGGCCCGATGCGATTTCTGTCGTAGCCATTGCCCCGCGAGGGACGATGTGGTCGCCGGGGCCGGCATATTACATGAACAAACTCGTTGTTGGAAGTGAGGCTCGCGCCGCGCTTCATCCGCGACTTTTAGCTGCTCCTGTTTCTGAGACATTATCCGCCATTGCGGCATCCCTCCGCAAACCCCTCGGCGACCTGACCATCTTCGTGCTCGACAAACCCCGCCACCAAAAACTCATCGCGGATATCCGCGAAGCCGGCGCGCGCGTTTTACTCCGCACCGATGGCGACGTGGCCGGCGCGCTCATGGCCGCCATGCCCAACTCTGGCGTGGATGTATTGATGGGCATCGGCGGCACTCCCGAAGGTGTGATTGCCGCTTGCGCGATCCGTGCCTTGGGCGGCGCCATGCTCGGCCAGCTCGCGCCGCAAAAAGAGGATGAACGCAAAGTCGTTGAAGAAGCCGGCTTTGATCTTGGCCGCGTGCTGACCGAACTCGACCTGGTGCAAAGCGACGATGTCTTCTTTGCCGCCACCGGCATCACCGACGGCGTGCTGATGCCCGGCGTGCATTACTACGGTGACGGCGCAAGCACCGTCTCCATCGTCATGCGCGGAAAGACGGGAACCGTGCGAAGAATCCACGCCGATCACCGCCTCGATAAACTGCGCGAGATCAGCGCGGTGGCGTATTAGTCGTTAGTCTCTAGTCTCTACCCTAGTACCCGAACAACATGAAGATGTAGGGTAAAAGCGGCGAAATTCAGCCGCTTTTACCCATCAATTTTAAGTTGTTCGGGCACTAGTCCCTAGCCAACCAGACTTTAAAACCCAAAGGAGAAACCCATGTCCAAAGCGAAAGCAGATACAAAAGATGAAAAAGCGTTGTTCGATGCGGGGGTAAAGGAATACAGCGCAGCCGGTCGTTATTATTACGACATTGGCTATAAACCAACTGAAACCCAGGTGTTGGCGGCATTTCGAATCACTCCGCAGGAGGGCGTTTCGTTTGAAGAAGCGGCTGCGGCTGTGGCGGCTGAATCCTCCTTCTCTACATGGACAACCGTGTGGTCCGATTACCTGGTGGATGCCTCGCGCTATTCTGCGCGCACGTATGAAATGAAGGCCGTCCCCGGCCACCCCGATCAGATGATGGCCTACATCGCTTATCCGCTGGATTTATTTGAAGAAGGCTCGATGGGTAACTTGATGTCGTCGCTCGTGGGTAATGTGTTTGGATTCAAACCATTGCGCGCCCTGCGCCTCGAAGACCTTTACTTCCCGCCCGCATTGCTCAGCACATTCCAGGGACCTCCGCATGGCATTCAAGTGGAGCGCGATCGCATGGACAAATATGGCCGTCCCCTGCTCGGCGCGACGATGAAACCGAAACTCGGTCTTTCTGCCAAGAACTATGGGCGCGTGGTGTACGAAGCCTTACGCGGCGGGCTGGACTTTACCAAGGATGATGAGAATATCACCTCCCAGCCTTTCATGCGCTGGCGTGACCGCTGCGAGTTCGTGATGAGCGCCGTCAAACAGGCTGAAGCCGAAACCGGCGAGCGCAAAGGACACTACCTCAACGTCACCGCCGGCGACATGGAGGAAATGTACGCCCGCGCTGAACTGGCAAAGGAACTTGGTTCGCGCATTATCATGGTGGACTATCTCATCGTCGGTTTTACCGCTTTCACATCGCTTTCCAAGTGGTGCCGTCGAAATGGAATGTTGTTACATGCCCATCGCGCCATGCACTCGGTTCTGGACCGCCAGCCGAATCACGGCATCAACTGGCGCGTGCTTGCCAAGATGTGCCGCATCGTCGGCGCGGATCACCTGCATAACGGAACCGTTGTCGGAAAACTTGAAGGCGACCGCGCCTCCACCATCGGCATCAATGAAATGATGCGCGAAACCCGCGTTGCAACCGTGGAGCAATGCCCCGGCCATCACTTTGACCAGCCCTGGCTTTCCATGCCCGGCATGTTCCCAGTCGCTTCGGGGGGCATCCACGTTTGGCACATGCCGGAGCTAGTATCCATTTTTGGCGATGAAGTGATCCTGCAATTCGGGGGCGGGACGGTTGGACATCCGTGGGGAAGCGCGGCGGGAGCCACTGCCAACCGTGTTGCGCTGGAAGCCGTCATACAGGCGCGCAACGAAGGCCGCAACCTGCTCGCCGAGGGAACAGACATCCTCAAATCTGCCGCAAAGCATAGCGGTGAACTGCGCGCCGCCATGGAAACCTGGAAGGATATTACCTTCGATTACGAATCCGTGGACGCGCTGGAGAAACCATAACCGTAGCGCACACTTGCCCTGACGTGCAAGCGCCAGGGAGATTCATCTTGCGAGTGGCGGGTTTCCCTCAAAACACGCGCAACATGAATGTTGCGGCACAAAATCAAGGAGCAATTGAAATGAAAACCGAAACCTTTTCCTATCTTCCCACCTTTACCCGTGAACAGATCGAAAAGCAGATTCAATACTTTCTGAAAAACAACTGGGTGGTCGGCATTGAATATACCTCCCAGCCGAATCCGTCCCTTGCATTTTGGGATTGGTGGAAACTGCCGCTGTTCAGCATGAAATCCGTCAGCGAAATCATGGCTGAGATCGAAGCCTGCAAGGCGAATCACACGAATTGCTTTATCCGCATTACCAGTTATGACAACGCGCGCCAAACCCAGGTGATGAGCTTCGTTGTACACAGACCTTAAAAGAGAGTTTCTTAACACCTTTTGTACATGGATTACGCGGATTCGAACGGAAAAACCCTTAAAAACCCGTGTACAAAAGAAGAGTCAAGATAACATTCTCTAATGGTCCCGCATATCCAATTTCATGCAAACAGACCTGTAGGGTCTTAAGAAGGTGATCCCATGATCAAACAACGCCCAATCATCCTGGCTATTGTAGGAGACAGCGCTGCAGGAAAGAGCACCCTTACCAATGGCTTGGTTCAAATTCTAGGGGCAGACCGCGTCACAGTCGTCTGCACCGACGACTATCACAAATATGACCGGCAGGAACGCGCGCAGCTTGACGTCACGCCTCTGCATCCCGATTGCAACTACATGGATGTGTTGGAGCTTCACCTGGAGCGCCTGCATTACGGACAGCCTTTCCTCAAGCCGGTTTATGAACATTCGAGCGGCACGCTGATCCGCCCGGAATATATTCGTCCGCGCGAATTTGTGATTGTGGAAGGCCTGCTCGGTTTTCATTCCGCTGTCATGCGCCAGTTCTATGATGTGAAGGTATTTCTAGATCCGCCGGAGGATATGAGAACGGCATGGAAGATCAAGCGCGATACCAGCAAGCGCGGTTACAAACCCGAGCAGGTAGTGGCTGAAATGAAAAAGCGCGAGGTGGATACGCTTAAATACATCCGGCCCCAGCGCGAACATGCAGATATTGTCGTCCGCTTTCACGCGGATGAAGGCGTGAAAGCGCAGGATGCCGGGCCGAACCTCAATGTTCAACTCGTTCTGCGTCCGACGATTCCGCACCCGGACCTGACCTACCTGATTGAGGGAACGCATCATACCCCGACCGATATCCGTCTGCGGCTTGGACGAGATGGCGGCCGCCCGGTGGATTTTCTCGAAATTGCCGGCAACGTGAATGCCGA
This sequence comes from Anaerolineales bacterium, assembly GCA_919902735.1. Taxonomy (GTDB): domain Bacteria; phylum Chloroflexota; class Anaerolineae; order Anaerolineales; family Villigracilaceae; genus Villigracilis. The sequence continues at coordinate 38,830 of CAKKRM010000131.1, forward strand.
CAACGCCAAAAGACTCGAAGATGCGATTTGGCAGCATCTGCCCGACCTGCGCCCCGTGCGCGAGGATCAGTTCGGCGATTACCAGGACCGCCTGGAAGTGAAACACAGCCATCCGCTGGCTCTTTCGCAATTGTTGATTACCTATCACTTGCTGCGCAAGTACAGCAACCTTGCGCAGATTCCAATGGCGCCGCCGGTGGCTGCGTTGAGTCGGATGCATTCAACGCCTTCGGCTGAGTCGGAATAGCAGAATCAATTTTTAGCGAAGAAAAATTTGATTTGGGCGAATCAGTTGTCGGCGCGGCAGGATGCGAGAAGTCCATCGAAAAGGATTAAGCATGAGCGATGAATATGACGTCACAGTGATCGGCGCGGGACCTGCCGGCTTGTTTGCCGCGTTCTATGCCGGGCTGCGAAATCTCAAAACGTTGGTTCTCGAAGCATTGCCGAGGCCGGGCGGTCAGATCACTGCGTTGTACCCGGAAAAATATATTTACGATGTGGGCGGCTTCCCCGCTATTTTGGGGCGTGACCTGGTGACGGAGCTTTATAAACAAGCGGCGCAGTTTGGCGCAGATTTCAAGTTTAACGAGCGCGTAGAATCTTTGGAGGCGCTCGAAGCGGGGCATTTGAAGTTGACCACAACCGAAGCCGCGTATTCGAGCAAGACTGTTATCATTGCCGCGGGCATTGGCGCGTTTCAACCGAACCGACTCAATGTGGCCGGCGCGGCGGAACTTGAAGGAAAAGGGGTTTCGTATGTGGTGCGCGAGCGCGAGAAATTTTTGGGGCGGCGCCTGCTGGTGATTGGCGGAGGCGATACGGCTGTGGATTGGTCGCTGGAACTTCGCAATTGGGCCAGCGAGGTGACGTTGATCCATCGCCTCGATTATTTCGAGGCGCACCAGCGCAGTGTGATTGCCTTGTATGATTCGCAGGTGAATGTGCATACGCAAAACGAACTTATCCGCGTTTCGGGCAAGGATGCGGTGGAATGCGCCGTGATCCGTGATAATGTTACCGGCGATGAACGCACGCTGGATGTGGATGATATTCTGGTTTGCATCGGTTTTCGCGCCGACCTTGGGCCCATCAGTCAGTGGGGGCTTAATTTGGAGGGACGCAAGGTTTCAGTCAACCGACAGGCGGAGACTTCGATGCCCGGCGTTTATGCAATCGGAGATATTGCATATCCGCAGGATGGCGTCAGCATGAATTTGATCGCCTATGGGTTTGGTCAGGCCACATTGGCGGTGGGGCACGCCAGTCATTTCATCCACCCGAAGGAGCGCGTGACGCACGGGCACAGCAGTCAACGCAAGGGAATGAAGTATGCGCCCGCGCCCGGTTCCGCGCAGGTTGATGAATAAGGAGAAACACATGTCAGAAAGACCACAACGGAATTTATCGCTGGAATTGGTACGCGCCACCGAAGCCGCCGCGCTTGTGGCCGCGCGTTACCGTGATCTCAAGAAATGGGACTCCGCGAATTCAGCCGCCACAAATGCCATGCGGCTTGTTTTGCAGACGATTGACATGGACGGCGTCATCATGGTGGGCGAAGGCGAGAAACACAGCGCCCCGCTTCTTTTTCACGGCGAAATGGTTGGCACCGGCCATCCGCCCGCTGTGGATGTGGCGGCTGACCCAATCGAAGGCACACCATCCCGTTCGCTCGGACGCCCAAATACACTATCCCTCGCCGCCCTCGCCGAACGCTGGAGTCTGTGGGACCCCGGCCCCAGCATCTATGTGGATGAGATCGTGGTCGGTTCTGCCGCGCGCGACGCCATTGATTTGAATCTCAGCCCAACGGAAAACCTGCAACAGATCGCCGAGGCGTTGAATTGCGAGGTCAGCGACCTGAACGTTTTTGTTTTGGACAAACCCCGCCACGAAAATTTGATCCGCGAATTGAACGAAGCGGGCGCGCGGGTGAAGATCAACTCCGGCGGTTTCATCGTCGGCGCAATTCTGGCGGCCATGCCCGGCACCGGCGTGGATGTGATGATGAGCATCGGGCGCGCCTCCGAATCTGTTCTCGCCGCCTGCGCCGTCAAAGCAGTGGATGGCGGGATGCAAATCCGCCGCGCGCCGCAAAGTGACGATGAAATGAAGCGCGTGCAAGCCGCGATGGGAAAACGAGCCGCTCAGACTTTAAGTGGGGCTGATCTCTGCAAATCTGACGATGTTTTCTTCGCCGCCACAGGCATCACCGACGGCGCGCTTTTGCGCGGAGTGGATTTCCAACGCGATGGCGTAACCACAGAAAGCCTCGTGATGCGCGCGCGTTCCGGCACGATCCGCTATGTGCGCGCGCTTCATCAACTGGATAAACTCATGCGCTTCAGTCAAATCGATTACACCGGCGATAATAAAGAAAAGGCGGAAAGCCATGGTTAAACTGGCCCCCTCCATTCTAGCCGCAAATTTTGCCCGCCTCGAAGACCACGCCCGCGAAGCCGTCAGCGCCGGGGCCGAGTGGCTGCACATCGACGTGATGGATGGACACTTCGTCCCCAACATCAGCATCGGCCCGCTCATTGTGGACGCCTTGCGTCCGCTGAAAGAAGAGACCGGCATCCTGCTCGATGTGCATTTGATGATCGAGAAACCCGAGCGCTACATTGCCGATTTTGTAAAAGCCGGCGCAGATATTATCACTGTGCATGTGGAAACCTGCCCGCATTTGCACCGAACCATCAGCCACATCAAGGAACTGGGCGCGAAGGCGGGCGTCACGTTGAACCCATCCACTTCGCTCGACGCATTGGAAGAGGTTTTGGCGGATGCAGACCTGGTGTTGATTATGTCCGTCAACCCCGGCTTCGGCGGTCAAAAATACATTCCAGCGTCAACGGCAAAAATCCACCGCCTGCGCCAGATGCTGGATGCTATTGCCTCGAAAGCCTTTCTCGAAGTGGATGGGGGAGTCTATGCCGGGAACGCCGCTGAAATCGTCCACGCGGGAGCAGACGTATTGGTAGCCGGAAGCGCAATCTTCGGCGGGACGAAATCGGTCGCCGAGAACGTATCCGCATTGCGGGCAGCGTCCGGGTAGCTGGTGAGGCGTTGTCCTTTCGCCTGGATAAAGCAGGTACGCCAAAACAGCCAATTCTTCTTGCTCAAGTCGCCGAGAGCGCTGATGAACGCAGTTTCTCTCTTTTTATCAGCGCAGCGAAATCAGCGTTTTCCAGCGTCCAAATGGGGTTTGTACGGTAGAGAGATAATTAACTGATGTTACGCACCGTCCCGACACTGGCGCCGCGCGCCAGTGCGGTGAG
>CAKKRM010000132.1 GCA_919902735.1 Anaerolineales bacterium
TTCATATTGAGTGTAGCCATGGCTGCGGAGCGCCATTCTGGCAGGAGAGAAACTTAGAAGCAGGAAATGGCAATATGCTATGCTTGATAAGTTCAGACAGCTAAGACCGAGAATTCAATGGTGTCCTCGTACCCGTTATTGAGTGTGGTTCCGATGATCTTTGGTTTTGTCATTGGTGGCTTAGACCCCGTTTAGTAGATTACTAACCTTTACGATCATCGGGTCTGAACAATATACTAACGTCAAGTGACCCCAGAAGGAGCCAAATATGCAAACCGCAAAACAGTATGATCCAGACAAACCGCAATTTGATGTTCTCGCTCAAATCAATCTACATGCAGCAGGGATTGATATTGGAGCAGAGGAGATTTATGTAGCAATACCCGCAGGGCGAGATACACAGAATGTTCGTTCCTTTGGCACGTTTACGGTAGATTTGCAAGCCATAGGTCAGTGGCTGCAAACCTGTGGGGTGGAGACCGTGGCGATGGAAGCCACGGGTGTGTATTGGGTACCGCTATATGAAGTGCTTGAGCATCAAGGTTTTAGCGTCAACCTGATCAATGCCCGACATATCAAAAACGTGAGCGGACGCAAGAGCGATGTCCTGGATTGTCAGTGGATCCAACAGTTACATACTTACGGCCTGCTACAGGCCTCCTTCCGTCCGACCGAGGATATTTGCGTACTACGCAGTTTGGTGCGTCACCGCGATATGCTGCTGAAGTATCGCGCCTCACACATTCAACATATGCAAAAGGCATTGGAATTGATGAACCTTAAGTTGACCAATGTGATCAGTGACATCACTGGGGTCACCGGCATGGAGATCATTCGTGCCATTATAACTGGCGAGCATCGCCCTTCCATCCTGGCACAATTTCGAGACGGACGTTGCAAGAAAAGTGAAGACGAAATAGCCAAATCTTTGGAAGGAAATTACCGCTCGGAACACCTGTTTGTTCTACAGCAAGCCGTGGAACTGTATGATTTCTACGATCAGCAAATCCAGGTTTGTGATCGCCAATTGGAAACCAGATATAGCCAGTTTGAATTACCTGATCAACCCGGCACACTTGCACCCGAATCGCACAAGACCAAGCAAAGCAAGAATTCCCCTTCTTATGACTTGTCACAGGCTTTGTATCGCATGACCGCTGTGGATCTGACACAGGTTGACGGCCTTGCAGCTCTGAGCGTCCAAACCATCTTGACCGAGATTGGCACTGATATGAGCAAGTGGCCAACTGTCAAGCATTTCACTTCTTGGTTAGGAACATCTCCTAACAATAAGATAACCGGGGGAGAAGTCAAGAGCCGCAGCACCAAGAAAACAAAAAACCGCGCCAACACCGCTTTTCGGAGAGCTGCTCAAAGTCTGACACGCAGCCAGAGCGCATCCGGCGCCTTCTATCGCCGTATTCGTGCCAAACACGGTGCTCCTGTTGCCATCACTGCCACTGCGAATAGACTGGCTCGCATTGTTTACTTCATGCTTCTACGACGGGAGCCATATCGAGACCTTGGGGCAGATTATTACGATAAACAGCATCAAGACCGCTCGATTCGCAATTTACAACGCAGAGCTGCACAGTTGGGTTTACGGTTAGAACCCATCCCCTCTGCCGAAAGAGTTTCTTAGTAGAATTG
>CAKKRM010000133.1 GCA_919902735.1 Anaerolineales bacterium
GTTAAGCATCCTTCTTGCTACTGAACGGCATTCCGAGCAATTGCAATAATGCGCGTGCCTCATCATCATTTTGGGCAGAGGTCACAATGGTGACTTCCATTCCGCGCAATTTATCAATTTTGTCATATTCGATTTCAGGAAAAACCAGCTGATCCTTGAGACCGAGAGTATAGTTTCCGCGGCCATCAAAGGCATTTGCCGAAATGCCGCGGAAATCGCGGACACGGGGCAGGGCAATGTTGACCAAACGGTCATAAAAAGCCCACATGCGGGGACCGCGCAATGTCACTTTGGCGCCGATCAAACGGCCTTCGCGCAGCTTGAAGTTCGCAATACTTTTGCGCGCCTTCGTCTGCACTGGCTTCTGGGTGGTGATCTGCATCAAATCAGAGGTGGCGGCATCGAGAGCCTTGGGGTTGTCCATCGCCTCGCCGAGGCCGATATTCACCACAATCTTCTCAATGCGCGGTACCTGCATCACGTTCTTGAAGCCGAACGATTTGAACAGGGCCGGGGCCACTTCCTTATTATAGAGTTCTTGCATTCTGTTCATCTTTATTCACTCCACGGCCTAATCAATCGTGGCCTCGCAATTCTTACAAACGCGATGCGCGCCATCCTCGTCGCGTTGAACTGCCACGCGGGTAGGCTCGCTGCATTTTGGGCAGACAAGCATCACATTTGAAATATCGACCGTCCCTTCAAACTGAATGCGGCCCGGGTTGATATTACGGCCCTGCTGGGTCTGCACTTGTTTCTGGTGTTTGGTGCGAATATTCACACCCTGTACGACCACACGGCGGTCATCCAAAATCACATGGATGACCTCGCCCCGCTTGCCTTTATCCTCGAGACGGCCGCTGATCACTTCCACTGTATCGCCTTTTCGAATCTTAACTTTCATTCTTTGCTCCTACAGCACTTCCGGGGCCAGCGACACGATCTTCATGTAGCCCATGTCGCGCAACTCACGCGCCACCGGGCCGAAGATGCGAGTGCCCCTCGGGTTTTCGCCATCAGCATCCAGAATGACCGCGGCGTTATCATCAAAGCGGATGTACGAACCATCTTCGCGGCGCCATTCCTTCGTGCAGCGCACAATGACGGCTTTCACAACTTCACTTTTCTTTACAGAACCTTGCGGCGCGGCAGCTTTTACCGTTGCGACCACAATATCACCAATGGACCCGTACTTGCGGCGGGAACCACCCAGCACATGAATGACAAGCAGTTCACGCGCGCCGGTGTTATCGGCAACTTTCAATCGAGACTCATGCTGAATCATGGCTTATTCTCCCACGCCCTGATCAGCAGTGCGTATCTCACGCTTCAACACGGACTCAACAGCCCAGCGTTTATCGCGTGATAACGGACGGGTTTCAACGATCTGAACCTCATCACCCATCTGACAGCCGATCTCGTCATGTGCCTTCACCCGCATACTGGAAAATACCACCTTCTTATAAAGGGGGTGGCGGAACTTGCGAGTGATCTCCACCACAACGGTTTTGGTCATTTTATTGCTGGTGACAACACCAGTCATACGACGACGATTGTTCATTTTGCACCTTCCACAACAGCGGCGCGCTCGGTCTCGCGCAGGATCGTTTCCATGCGAGCGATATCACGGCGCAAAACTGTCAGGCGGCTGGAGTCAGTCAACTGACCCGTTACCTGTTGAAAGCGCAGTTTCATCATCTCATCACGAGAATCCGCCAATTTTGTACGGATTTCCTCCGCACCTAACTTGCGTATCTCTTCCACTTTCATTGCCTTCATAACTATTCTCCTCCTGTGTGGCGCGCCACGACTTTGGTTTTGATGGAGAATTTATATTGAGCGCTCTTTAAAGCGGCAACTGCAATCTCTTCCGCCAAACCGCTGACCTCGAACATAATACGGCCGGGCTTGACCGGAGCGACATAGTATTCCACATTACCCTTACCAGAACCCATGCGGGTTTCAGGTGGTTTGTGTGTAAACGGCTTGGCTGGAAAAATACGAATCCAGATCTTACCGCGACGCTTCATTCCACGGACAATCGTGCGGCGGGCCGCCTCAATTTGACGGGCTGTAATCCAACCCGGTTCCAGCGCCTGCAGACCGAATTCGCCGAAGGAAACTTCCGCACCGCGGAGAGCTTTACCAGTCATGCGACCGCGCATCTGCTTGCGCCACTTTACTCGTTTAGGCATCAACATATCAAAAACCTCACTCAGGCAGCGTCGCGATTACCCCGCGCGCCACTTAATAATCTTATCGAAGCGTACGGGGTTACTCGCTGACGTACACGCCTTCCGTTGCTTCGACTTTTTCTTCAACTTCGGGTGTGGCTTCGCCCTTATAGATCCAGACCTTAATACCGATTTGACCGTAGGTGGTTAAGGCTTCAGTGGTGGCGAAATCCAAATTCGCGCGCAAAGTTTGCAAAGGCACGCGGCCTTCGCGCAACCATACATCGCGGGACATTTCAGCGCCGCCCAGGCGTCCGCCAACCAGAATCTTGATCCCTTCGGCGCCCTGCTTGATGGCTTGCTGAATGGCCCGCTTCATCGCACGGCGGTAAGCAATACGGCGTTCGAGCTGGTCGGCAATGTTCCTGGCAACCAGCATTGCATCCGTATCTGGTGAGGAGATCTCCTTGATATCCAATTCGATCTTCTTCCCCACCAACGCTTCGAGAGCCTGGCGGATCTTCTTGACGCCTTCGCCCTTGCGGCCAATCAAAATGCCGGGCTTGGCGGTATGAATTGCAATGCGAATCTTGCCGGGCGTGCGTTCCACGTCAATGCGGGAGATGCCCGCTTTGCCGTCTTTTACTGCATCGGGTACTTGCTTGCGAAGTTCGCGGACCTTCTCATTTGCAGCAGCGCCGCCCTTTGAAAGTTTGCCAATCAACAAATTGCGGATGGCAAAATCCTGGTGCAATTGCTGGCGGTATGTGCTTCCTTCGGCGAACCAGCGGCCGCCCCAGGGTTGGTTGATACCCAGACGAAAACCAATAGGATGTACTTTACGACCCATAAAATTCTCCTTACGCTGCGCGTCCGCGCTCGCGCAATATGACAGTTACATGTGAACTGCGGCGTAACAGTGGCTTGAAGCGACCACGAGCTCCAAAACGTCTCCACTTACGTGTGGGCGCCTCATCGGCTGTAATCTTGGCTACGAATAGATCATCGCGGCTGACACCGAAGTTTTCCTCGGCGTTTGCCACCGCAGATGCAACCAGCTTTTGCACAGGCAATGCAGCACGTTTGTTTACGAAGCGAAGGATTTCCAAGGCTTCATTGGCGCTCTTGCCGCGGATTAAATCAATGACTGAACGCACCTTCTGCGCAGAGAGGGAAAGATGGCGGATTTTTGCATTAATATCTTGCATCTTGGTCTCCTATGCAGCCTTCTCGCTGGTCTGGTGGCCACGGAATGTGCGTGTCGGGGCGAATTCGCCCAAACGATGACCGACCATGTTTTCGGTAATGTAGATCGGCACGTGACGGCGTCCATCGTGGACAGCAATGGTGTGTCCAACCATCTGGGGGAAAATCACAGAGGCGCGGCTCCAGGTGCGGACAACTTTCTTTTCTTTTTTCTGATTCATGGCCTCGATACGCTTGAGCAATTTTGGCTCAATGAAAGGGCCTTTTTTTAATGAACGTGACATATATGCGTACCTCGTCTAATTCTTAGCGGCTCGTCTTACTACGACGGCGCACAATGTACTGATCGGTCTTCTTGTTGCGGCGGGTCTTCTT
>CAKKRM010000134.1 GCA_919902735.1 Anaerolineales bacterium
ATGGCGGGTTGATGAGCGAACCGAAGATCATCGAGTTTTTCGAAAATGTTGGGATCCAGATATCGAAAGGCACGCTCTCCAACCTATTGATCAAGGGGCATGAGGAGTTTCATGCCGAGAAAGAAGCAGTATATGAGGCAGGCTTGGCGAGCAGTGACTATCAACACTTTGACGATACGCCAACGCGCTTCAACGGAAAAAACAATTATTGTCATGTCATCTGTAATTTGCTGTACACGGCCTATTTTACGCGGGCAGGCAAAGACCGTTTGAGTGTGTTGGATGTGTTGCGTCAAGGGCGCAAACGAATATATTTGCTCAACGCAGAAGCCTTGGCGTACTTGGCTGGAATGCCGTTTTCCAAAGAGACGCGCCGCATTTTAGAAGACTGGCGCTCGGAGACGGTCATAGAAGAAGAAACTTTCATCCACGAGTTGGATATTCGCTTGCCGATCTTGAACAAACAACACCGTAGCGCGGTTCTATCAGCGGCGGCAGTCGCCGCCTACCATGCCGAACACGGCGTTTCGATTGTGCAAACGCTAGTGTGCGACGACGCGCCGCAGTTCAAATGGCTGACGCGCTGGCTGGCATTATGCTGGATTCACGAAGGACGCCATTACAAGAAACTGGAACCAGTCGTCGCTCTGCATCAAACCCTATTGAAAGATTTCCTAACGCGTTTCTGGGCTTACTATGATCAACTGCTGGAATATCGCCAGCACCCTACTGAGGCGGAAGCCTCGCGCTTGGAAGCGGAGTTTGACGCTCTCTTCGGCGCTCCCAGCGGGTACGCCGAGTTGGACAAACGCATGGCATCCACCTTCTCGAACAAAGGCTCATTGTTGCTGGTTTTGAAATTTCCAGAACTGCCTCTGCATAATAACCCGGCGGAACTGGGTGCGCGCGGACGTGTCCGTAAGCGAGACGTTAGTTTCGGACCACGCACGGAAGATGGAAAACAAGCCTGGGATACGTTTATGACATTAGCCGCCACCACCAAAAAACTGAAAGTCAGTTTCTACGAGTATGTATGCGACCGCATCTTGAAGAAAAATGCGATCCCACCGCTTGCAGATTTAATTACAAAAGCCGCTCATGAACTCATGCAAGGGCAACCCTATTCACTTGCCTACCCCTAATCTTTGGGATGATACGTTTGAAACTCTTCTTGGAAAATCCATATTTCATAGATTGTGGGTTGTTGCGGACATCCACGACAACGGTAATATTGTTGGCGATGAGTTTGTTCAGGAAGGAGTCAATGGTCAAGCCTTCGTAACCGATAGAAAACACGGCGGGCTTGGTCTCCGTATTCCATGCAAATTTAAGTTGTTTTATTTCATCAAGTGCAAAGTGTCTGCTTGCAATTTTGCTTCGAGACGTGAAATGGGGAAAATCACGATAGGTCTTTTTGACAAGTTTGTCCCCGCGTAAATCGCCCATATTCGATTTAAACCTCAACAAAGCCGCTTTATCGGTCGGCGTAAGTTCTTTCAAATAGGAATGTTTTGTATTCAATTGGAAATCATCAGCTTGTTTTAGCAAGCCTAAATCAATCATTCTCCGCTTGTCGTAATACGACACAATACTAAATGGTCCGAACTTATGAGGAAAAAAGTCGTAGTGATTCTTTTTTGATTGCTGGCAGAAGTTAAATAGAAGCTTCTCGCAGTCAGTGCTTTGCAGACTGCCGCCAAAAACTTCAATTAAGGCAAGGAGAATTTTTCTGCGGTAG
>CAKKRM010000135.1 GCA_919902735.1 Anaerolineales bacterium
TTTCTGTTTGGACGGCGTTCCGCCGCCCATCCCAGCGCGGGTAACGCAAACCGTTAGCTGGCAAGTCAAAGAGCAAGTACAAAACCGTCTTTGATTCGCAAAGTTTCGTTTTATCGTTGAGTTTGGAAAAACAGGTTCGGGTTTTTAGCGGTGGCATTTTTCAAATCTGTGTTTGAGTCTGGTTTTCAATTTGCAGGTTTTCAAGTTTTCATTTTTTATCCAACAAGTTTTCTTTTTATCAGCAAAGTTTCGGGCTGGTTTTGTCCAGTCGCTGAAATCGGCTTCAAGGTTTTTGGCTTGCGTTTCGGTCTGCGGCGGTTTTGATTGGCATTGTTTCGTCGCTTCGGTTTTTGTTCTTGGTCGGTTGTGTAGGTTTTCAAAATCGGCTTGTCTTTTTTCTGCAAAGGTTCTGGTTAATTGAGTTTGTAAAATTGTCTCGGCTTCGTTGGCTTTGTTGTTTTCTGGCAAAGTCAGGTTTTCCAAAACTCGTAGTCTGGTTCGTTTGTCGTTTTGATTGGCAAAGTCCATTTTTGTAGCAAGCGTTTTAGTTGGTTGTCGTTTTTGGTTATTCGGCGTTTTGGCAAGTTCTGTTTTTTGCCATTGCTAAAAAATAAGTTGTGTGTAAAAGTTAGGCGTGTTGGCGGTGGTTCTGGTTTTCAATCGGCAAGTCTTGCACAAAGCCAGCTAACAAAGCGTGCACCCGACGTGTGGGAGTCTGCGCGATTTACAAGCATTTTTCTGGCTTCGGGCTTTTTCTACATCTCAAGCATTGTCCACGCCCGCCCACACGCGGGTAACGCAAACCGTTGGCAAGAGCCTGCATTAAACCTTTCATCCAGTTTCCAAAATTAAGTTGGTTTTCAAATTGGCGTTTTGAGTCTTGCAAATCAAGGTTCGGGTTTTTAGCAAAGTTTCGGGTTCGCAAAAAGTCAGCATTTTTAACGGTGGCAATTTTCCAAGTTTGGCATTCTCTAAAATTGGCTTTTGTCCTTTTCTCGCACAGTTTCATTTTTGGCTTTGTCAGGTTCTAAAAATTGGCTTCAAGGTTTTCAAGCAAGGTTCTGGCAAGCAATGATTTTTATCGGTCTAAATTTGCTTTTGTCGCAAGTATCCATTTTCGGCAAAGTCAGGCTTCTAAAATTGGTTTCATTTTTTCAGTCAGGGTTTTGGCAAGTTTGGTTCAGGCTTTTTTGCGTGGTTCAATTCTCTAGCAAAAGTCCCGGTTGGCAAAGTCATTTTTTCAGCAAGCGTTTTCGCAAGTCAAGTTTTGGCGTTTTCAATTTCGACGGTTTTGGGTTCAGCAAAATATCGCCGTCCAAAATTGGGCGGTTGTCGAGCTTGTCGAGACATTTCGTGTAAAATCAAGTCAGGTTGGTTCTGTTTTTTAGGCGGCGTGTCTGGCTCCCCTCGGCTCTTGCCAACAAAGCGTGCACCCGACGCTGGGGATTCTGGCGCGATTCCAAGCCTTTTTCTACGCCTCAGCATTTTTCCAGTCGGACGGCGTTCCGCCGCCCGCCCCAGCGCAGGTAACGCAAACCGTTGGGCGTTTCCCGTAAGATAATGGAGTAAACAATGGATTCAATGTTGCGAACAATGACTATTTTTCTATCTTGCATGGTTTTAGGCTCAATTATCTTTTTTGTTGCCCTAAACTATTTCATTTACCAAAGAAACGTAAAACGATTAAACACTGCCACAGATTCGCAAATGATAAAACCTGGTAAAGTTAGGTTTGTTTTATCGTCGCTTGCCTATGCTCTTATTTTTTATATTCTAGCCGTTCTTTTTCTCTGGCTTTACGAAAAAGAGTTTCCGTATGCTTATGCGTGGCTAATGCCTCTCTTGCTTTTATTTTTGGTTCCTGCCACATATCCTTATTACGTCGTAGCAGTGTCCAGCGATAAGATAAATGGCGCAACTCGGTGGGGCTGGCTCTGGAAAAGAACGGAAATCAGGCTCGACGAAATTGATAAAGAAAAACTTTTCCAACAACGTCTTGGCAAAAAACTTGGCGTTGTAGTTATTCACTCCACAAACGGCGCTAAAATATTGACTTTGGGGTTGAGTGAACAACAATTGATGGAAATCATAATGCTTGCCAATAAAGCATCAGAATAAAAACATGGTTGTTAAAATTGGAAACCTATTTCCAAAATGTGTTCGTGGTAGGCACAAAAACGCCCAACAAAGCGTGCACCCGACGCTGGGGATTCTGCGCAAATCTCAAGCAGTTTCACACGCCTTATCATTTTTCCAGTTGGACGGCTTCGCCGTCCCCGCCCCAGCGCGGGTAACGCCAACCGTTGGGCAACCCGTCTTTGATAAAGGTTATAATTTGCTTATGACGCTCGTTGTTTCTCTTCGTGATTTTGTGGGCGAAATGCAAACACTCTCCGATGACCGCCACGTCTATCTAAACAAAGTCAGTGGCGAATTCATCATGCTTTTCGATGACGACCTCCTGATGGCGGAAAGTGATATAGCAGATGAACTATTAGATTGGCCAGCCGAGCCAGTTCAAGATGTGAAAAAGGTGTTGTCATCTGACGAGTACCTGAAACTACCCAGCGCGTTTGATATTCACGAATACGAAATTATGGAAAGGTTTTGTCTTTCCGTTGCAGATGAAAAAATCAGCAATGTGCTTTTGAGTAAAATTCACGGGTCTGGCGCATTTCGCAGATTCAGAGATACGATTTATCAGTATGGGATTGAAGAAGATTGGTTCAAATACAGAGACGAAGCGTATAAAGAAATCGCTATTTCATGGCTTGAAAATCACGGCTTCGATTACATTGATGACATGAATAAGCATGAAAAAAGCATTTGAAAGTTTTGTTCGTTTCCAAGTCAATCGCTTCGGCGCAATTTGAGTCTGTCGGGCTTGCGTCATATAAAAAGCCAGCGTTCTGGTAAGCGAGCAGGTTGCCCAACAAAGCATGCACTGGACGCTGGGGATTCTGGGGCATTTTTGAGCATTTTTCTGGCTTCGAGTTTTTCCTGCTCCCAAGCAGAGTCCACGCCCGCCCCAGCGCCAGTAACGCAAACCGTTGGCAAGAACTTGCGTTAAATCTTTAGGTCGGTTTTTCAAA
>CAKKRM010000136.1 GCA_919902735.1 Anaerolineales bacterium
ACAGGCAACACTCTCTCCTTTATATTCCAATTCTCCAATCACTAATTCTCAGAATCTAGATGACCCTCTTCATAGCAAAGCGCACACCATCATCGACCTCGGTGATGAGTTCTTCATGGTTGGCCGTCTGCACCCGATGATCGACAACGATCTGCGAATCCGCCGTATGAAACAGGAAGCTGTTGACCCTGAGGTGGGGATGATTTTGTTTGACATTGTTCTCGGAGAAGGCTCGCAGATGAACCCTGCGGGGGAGTTGGCGCCTGTTATTAAAGAGATTAGAGACTTGAGATTGGAGATTGAGTTCGTCGCCATCGTCATCGGTACAGATGATGACCCGCAGAATCTCCAGTCTCAAGTCGCTCAGTTGATGGATGCTGGCGTGACGGTTTTTAGAACCGCAACCGAAACGGTTGAATATATCAGCCTGCGATTTGGCGCTGACAGGAAAAATGAATTTGCTCCCGTTAATCTTGAGCAATTGAAACAACCACTCGCCGCAATCAATGTTGGGCTGGAATCGTTTTACGACAGCCTCATCTCGCAGGGCGCGCAGGCCGTGCATGTCGAATGGCGTCCGCCTGCGGGTGGGAATGAGAAGCTGGCTGCGCTGCTGGCGAAGATGAAGAAATAGAGATTGGAGACTGGAGATTAGTCAGTCTCTAGTCTCCAATAATTATGGAGATGATTATGGATATTGATAACGCTAACCAAATCGCTGTTGAAAGAATGATGTCAACGCGCCCGATTCTGAAAGGCGTCGCTACTGCCCGCGATGTGATCCCTGGCATGAAGGATAACCTGCTGCTACATGCGGGTCCGCCAATTGAATGGGCGCGGATGTCGGGTCCGTTGCGCGGGGCGATCATCGGCGCAATGCTGTTCGAGGGGCTGGCGGCCAACGAAACAGAAGCAATTGTCAGGGCGGAAAGAGGCGAGGTGGAATTTGATTCTTGTCATCATCACGGGACAGTCGGCCCAATGGCAGGAGTCACATCCGCATCGATGAAAGTCTATGTGGTGGAAAATGCCGAGCATGGGAACCAGTCTTTTTCAAATCTGAATGAAGGCTACGGAAAGGTTTTGCGCTATGGCGCGTACAGCGATGATGTATTGAAGAAATTACATTGGATGAATGATGCGCTTGGCACGGCGTTGGCAGATGCGCTGGCGCAATCCAACGGCATCGATATGCGCGCGCTGATCGCGGAGGCGTTGCACATGGGCGATGAGGGACATAACCGCAACAAGGCTGGCTCGCTGATTTATTTGAAATTGCTCGCGCCGCTGATCGCGAAGGTGGTGAAAGATGATGCGATGGAGTCGGAGATTTTGCAATTCATCGGCGACAATGCGTTGAGCGTGTTGAACCCCGTGATGGCGGCGTGCAAGGCGATGACGGATGCGGCGCATGGCGTGGAGGGCAGTACGATTGTTACAACGATGGCACGCAACGGCACAGACTTTGGAATCCGCGTGAGTGGACTCGGCGAGAAACAATGGTTCACGGCTCCTGCCGAAATTCCAGTGGGTCTGTTTTTCTCGGGCTTTTCACAAGCTGACGCGAACCCCGACATCGGCGACAGCGCGATTACTGAGACAGCAGGCATCGGTGGCTTTGCGATGGCAGCTGCGCCCGCGATTGTGACATTTGTGGGCGGCACACCGAAGGATGCGATCAACGCGACTCTCGAAATGTATGAAATTACTTTCGCTGAAAGCAAATTCTTTACAATGCCTTCACTCGATTTTCGCGGCACACCGACGGGAATAGATATTCGCAAAGTTGTGGAGCTTGGCATCACGCCAAGAATCAATACTGGAATAGCTCACAAAAACGCGGGCGTTGGTCAAGTTGGTGCAGGGCTGGTAAGACCGCCGCTGAAGATATTTGAAGATGCATTACTAGCATATGCTGAGAAATATAATCTATAAGGAGAACTCCAATGAAAATCTACGACCTCTCGCAAGACCTCAATCAAGACTGTTCGTTCTGGCCCTTCTATCCACCGTTTGAAGTAAAGTATATCAAGCGCAAATCGGAGCATGGCGTCAACGCGCAGTACATTCAGACATCCAACCATATGGGCACACATCTCGATGCGCCGCGGCATTTTGTGACCAAAGGCAAGACGATTGACCAAATCCCGATTGAATGGTGTTATGGACCAGGAGTGATCGTTGACCTGAGCGATATGCTCGACGATGTAGGTCTCTTCACGCCTGAAGACATCGAAAAGCGTGCGGATGTGCAGGAAGGCGATATTTTGTTCATCCATACAGGCTGGCACAAATATTCATTCTTCAGCGAAGAAGCGGATGAGGAGCGATACATCCAGAGACACCCAGGTCCGCATTTCAGCATTTGCGACTGGCTGTTGAAAAAGAAAATCCACATCTGGGGCGTGGACATGATATCCACCGACCACCCAATGAACCTGCCCATCGGTCGCTTCCTCGGTAAGGGTGGATTGGAACATTGGCAGAGAGTCCGCGCGAAGACTGTAGAAAAATTTGGCGAGGATCAAATGGATGTTCTATTCCCCGATTCGGCGTATCAACTCACTCATAACGCCTTGTTCCCACACGATTGCATCCACGTGGAAAACCTCGGCGGCGATATTGGACTCAAAGAATTGCACAACAAACGCATCATGCTCGGCGTCTTCCCGTGGAAATTCAAAGGCGGCGAAGCGGCGTTTTGTCGCGCGGTGGCTTGGGCGTAAGTAGTAGTCTCCAGTCGCTAGTCTCTGGGCGCACCGAGACTTGAGACTGGAGATTCGAGACTGACTGGAGGCTTCATGACCACTCGATATTTCGGCGAACGGATTAAGCGTAACGAAGACCCGCGCCTCCTCACGGGGCAGGGATTGTATGTGGACGATGTGGATTTACCGAACATGCTCCACGTCGCTTTTGTGCGGAGTCCGTATGCACACGCGAAGATCAACAGCATTGATGTTTCGCAAGCGCTTCAACGTGAAGGTGTCGTTGCTGTTTACACCGCGAACGATTTGGGCGATTATTGGAAGCCTGGACCGCTGTTGGTTTCGCCGCCACCTGTGGAGGGAATTGTCTTCAATGAAAAGACTCAGGTTCCACTTGCAAAGGACAAGGTCAAGTTTGCGGGTGAGCCGATCGTGATGGTGCTGGCGGAGAGTCGCTATATCGCCGAAGACGCGCTTGCCGATATTCAAATAGATTATGAACCTCTGGAAGCAGTTGTTGATCTTGAGAAAGTGCTACAACCTGGCAGCACTTTGATTCATGAAGAGATTGGTTCAAATATCGCCGCGCATGTCGTACAAAGAAAAGGCGATTATGAAGCAATAAAAGATAGTGCTGCTTTAATTATTAAACGGCGCTTCAGTTATGAGCATGGCTGCGCCGCCGCCATCGAGAATCGCGGTATCGTCGCGGAATGGGATGGGCGTGCGGGACGATTAACGGTCTGGGACACCACGCAGGCTCCCGTCGTGATCCGAAACGGACTGGCAGGCATGCTTGGGTTGTCGGAGCGACAAGTCCGCGTGATCGCGCCGTTCATCGGCGGCGGATTCGGTCCGAAGATCATGATGTTCTATCAGGAGGAAGTGCTCGTCCCGTGGGTTGCGATGAAGTTGAATCGACCCGTCAAATGGATCGAAGACCGTGCCGAAAATTTTGTTGCCACCACACATGAGCGCGGACAAATCCATGACGCGGAAATCGCGTTCGATAAGGACGGTCGCATTCTCGGCGTGCATGATGTCTTTCTGCATGATACAGGTGCGTATGCACCTTATGGCTTGACTGTGGCGCTCAACTCGCAAGCCAACGTGCTCGGACCCTACGATATCAAAAACTATTACAGCGAATTCACGGCAGTCTTCACCAACAAGACCATCGTCACTCCCTATCGCGGCGCGGGACGTCAGCATGGCGTATTTGTCATCGAACGTTTGTTGGATATTGCCGCGAAAGAATTAAAGATCGACCGCGCCGAAATCCGACGACGCAATTTCATTCCACCTGATAAGTTCCCATACAACAACGAGATCATTTATCAGGATTTCGCTCCGCTCGTGTACGACAGCGGCAACTATGAGCCATTGTTGGATCAAGCGATGGAGAAGATCGGTTATCAAAAATTCATCAATGAAATTCAACCGAAGTTGCGCGCCGAAGGAAAACACGTTGGCATTGGCATTGTCGCTTATGTGGAAGGCACAGGCATCGGACCATACGAAGGCGCGAAGGTGCAGGTGATGAGCAGCGGGCGCGTCTCTGTCGTCACGGGTGTTGGCACGCAGGGACAGGGTCACTTCACGAGTTTCGCACAGATCGTCGCGGAGCAGATCGGTGTGGACGTAAATAAAATCGATGTCGTCACGGGCGACACCGACCAGTTCTATTGGGGCGCGGGGACGTTCGCCAGCCGTGGCGCGGTCGTTGCGGGCAATGCCATCAATGAAGCCGCGATGGTGGTGCGCAAGAAAATTCTCAAACTCGCGTCCGAACATTTCAACGCGCCCGAAGATG
>CAKKRM010000137.1 GCA_919902735.1 Anaerolineales bacterium
TTGTTTATCCCGTTTATTTTGCTTATATGACAGCCAGCCAACGGCTTGCGTTACCTGCGTGTGGGCGGGCGTGGATTCTGTTTGGGAGCAGAAAAATGCTGAGGCTAGAAAAATGCTTGAAAATGCCGCAGAATCCCACACGTCAGGTGCACGCTTTGTTAGGCGTTTTTGTGTTTAAAAGGTTTATCTATCACTTATAGATTCCTTATTAACGCTGTTGAGAATATTGTTACTATGATTATAAACAAAATCTCTTGTTTCTTCTGGGACAACTACTTGATTGGTGATAGGCTCGAACACGATATTATCTTGACTGCAATAATAGAGATTTACCCAAACTTCATTCGCAGATTCCCATTTTTGCTTTTCTATTGGATAATTGAGTTCGGAATTATTTTTTGCTTTTTTACTTAATTTACTGATTGATTTGAAATAAATTGTTGTCAAAACCGCAGACGCAATTAATGAAATTGCTCCCACTACAATGGCTAGAACAATTGCTATAACCAGCATAATTAAATCTGGATTTTCAGCGATTGAATCAAGAGAAAGTTTTGAAAAATCCATATCCAATAATATAACAGACAAAAAATATAATGTGTAAAAAAATGAGCCACATAGCCCAAAAAATAAATATAGCCCAAATAGATAAAGTGGAATTCGCCACATACCAAGTCCATCATTGTTTCTGGGTTCAGGTGGCAACATAAGTTGGTTAATTAATTCAATATCGGCAATTTCTCGCTGTTTAATTTCGTCTGACATATTTTCTAAGTTGATAGAATGTGTTTTAACGAAAATGAGGTCGGTTAATTTCACAGCGGAATTACTGCTTTTACATAATGGGCAAATAGGACGCGGAGAATTATTCATATTATTTTACTTTTTTAGTACGGAATATATTGTACATAGCGACGCCGATAATTAATATCACTATAGGTATGCAACATGTGTAAAGTGAAATGGTAAGAAAAACCAATGGGCTTAAAGTGCTCACCAATAAGGTCAAGATAAGCCTTCTTCTTGAAATATTATAGATACGTCCAAACACATTGTATGGAATTACGCCAAGAAAAGCGAACATCATAAATATCAAAATTGCGTCTTGCGGAATAGAATACCAACCTCTAAGGATTTCGGAGTTCAATTCAATTATTTTGTCTGCACTTGATGGGTCTACATTGCTAAGAAGATTATCTATAAATCCAATCATTAGACGTTATCGGAAATAGCGTTATGATAGGCGAATGATTGAATATGAAACA
>CAKKRM010000138.1 GCA_919902735.1 Anaerolineales bacterium
TTTAGAGGTAAAAATGAAAAACAAATTTTCAAGAAGAGATTTTCTCAAACTTGGCGGGGCTGGGCTATTAACAGCCGCAGGCACAGTTGCTCTGACCAATATCAATACAAACAAAAACACCAATCACAAAAATCATTTAATTCAAACTCCCGCGCCAATGGAGCATGGCGAAGGCCTGCCCGGAACTGGCGACGTGAACCACGAAAGAAACGGCTTCAACCCGGGGGACACCCTTTATGATTTTGACTACGGCGTAACCTCAACGCTTCCAAACGGACAAACCTTGCGTGAGTATGAAATTGTCACCGTCAACAAAAACATCGAGGTCGTTCCAGGCATAGACTTCCCCGCGTGGACGTATAACGGGCGCATCCCCGGCCCAACCATCCGCGCCACCGAAGGCGACCATATCCGCATTCGTTTTGTGAACGGCAGCGACCACCCGCACTCCATGCACTTTCATGGCGTCCATGTTGGCGCAATGGACGGCGTGCCCGGCACAGGTACCGGCGGCATGGTAAACCCCGGCGAAGAATTTATTTACGAATTCGACGCCGAACCATTTGGCTTGCATCTGTATCATTGCCATGTTTTCCCGCTGGCGCGGCATATCGCCAAAGGACTCTACGGCGCATTCATCATTGACCCAAAAGGAGGCCGTCCACCTGTGGACAAAGAAATGCTCATGGTCATGCACGGCATCGACATTGACTTTGATGATGCCAACGATTTCTACGCCGTCAACGGCATTCCCTTTTATTACCAAAACCACCCCATCCAAATCAAAGTCGGCGAAACGGTGCGCATCTATCTCGTCAACATCCTTGAGTTCGACCTGCTCAACTCTTTTCACCTGCACGCGAATTTCTTTCATTACTATCCCACAGGCACCAGCCTCACGCCATCCGAATTTACAGATACGGTCATTCAAGGCCAGGCCCAGCGCGGCATTTTGGAATTCAGCTACAAATACCCAGGCATGTACATGTTCCACGCCCATGTGACCGAGTTTGCCGAACTCGGCTGGAACGGCATGTTTGAAGTGTTGCCATAGCGAAGGAGAAACCGATTATGACTGACCAAACGTCCCTTACGACAAAGAGCCGCTTCACCTTCCAGACCTTCATCCTGCTTCTGCTCCCAATCATTCTCCTCGCTGGAGTGATTGCCCTCTTCCTAAAAACTGGCGGCGGACTCGATCTCGAGTCTCCCGCACCCATCGAAAACCTGTCCATTGAAAAATACCACCTCGCCCGCGGACATATCGAACTGCGTGTTCAAAACACTGGCCCCGCCGAATTGACGATTGCACAAGTCATCATCAATGAAGCAGTGATGCCCTTTGAAGTCTCGCCCAGTGTCGCCATCCCGCGCTTCGGCAAAGCAGTCATCACCGTCAACTATGCGTGGACGGAAGGCGAAGCCTACGCCGTGCGCGTTTTCACCAGCAACGCCGTCCCGTTTGATGTGATGATTCCCGTTGCATTTGAAACCCCCACGCCAGAAGTAAAGACCTTTTGGAGCTTCACGCTGATTGGACTTTATGTCGGTGTGATTCCAATCTTCCTTGGCATCCTCTGGCTTCCCGCACTTCGAGCCCTCGGCAAACAATGGATGACATTCCTAATGGCAGTCACCGTTGGGCTGCTTATCTTTCTCGGATTGGACACTCTCATCGAGGCCCTCGAGCAGGCGGCGGAAGTCCCATCCACCTATCAGGGAATCGGGCTAATCGGCATCGGCGCAGTGGCCACCTACATGCTGCTTGAAATGATCGACAGCCCAAAATCATCAGGCCGTTCTGAAGAGTCGCAGCGCCTGAACATCGCCTGGAGAATTGCCCTCGGCATCGGCATCCATAACCTCGGCGAAGGACTCGCCATCGGCGCGGCCTACAACGTGGGGGAGATTTCGCTGGGCACATTCCTCGTCGTTGGCTTCATCATCCAAAACATCACCGAGGGGCTTGGCATCATCTCGCCGATTCTGCGTGACCGTCCGAATATTCGCCAACTTGCCTTATTGGGGTTGCTCGGCGGCGCGCCCGCCATCCTCGGCGCATGGATCGGCGGCTTCACCCCATCGCCATTCCTCTCGGTTCTCTTTCTAGCCATCGGCACAGGCGCGATCTTTCAAGTGGCAGTTGAAATTGGGAGGATGATCCAAAAAGATAACGCCAAGCAACCCATGCCAGGCTTTATTTTCAGCGGAGTAGTGGCTGGGATGTTGATGCTGTGGGTTACGGGGGTTTTTATAAAGTAACTCACCTTACGCAGAACGTCCCGCACTTGCGCCGTACGCCACATCGTCCCGATGCCTTTTCGGGAGTGCGGTGAGTTCCTCGTGAATCAGGCTTATTTTTTGCCCAAACCTTCGGGACGGTGCGTAACATCAAGTTCGGGTACGATGTTGCGCTTGTGCAAGACAG
This sequence comes from Anaerolineales bacterium, assembly GCA_919902735.1. GTDB lineage: Bacteria > Chloroflexota > Anaerolineae > Anaerolineales > Villigracilaceae > Villigracilis. The sequence goes on from CAKKRM010000138.1 coordinate 2,429, forward strand.
GGTTCGGCGGACTGAAGTCCTGCCTCAGTTCATGGAAGTCGGTTGAAACCGACTTGTTGGGCCAGCCCGCTTGTAGGTCGGCCCGCGAAGCAAGCGACAGAAAACCACAATTTGTGACCGTGCTTGGTATACGTCAATCTCAGAGACCCTTCGCCGCCGCTCGAGGTGGCATTATCTCGATAACCTGCCAAACATCACATTGACAGGTTATATTTTCCACAGTAATATATGAACAATTGCTCATATATTCATATATTATGAAACTCACCGAACTCAAAGCCATCCAACTTGCCGAACTCTTCAGCGCCCTCAGCGACGCCAGCCGCGTGCGCATCATTTCCCTGTTAATGGATGGAGAAATGAGCGTCAGCGCCCTTGCCAAAGGACTCAAAATGACCGAGTCCGCCGTATCCCATCAACTGCGCGGGCTGCGCCAAATGCACCTCGTCCGCGCGCGAAAATCTGGCAGGCAAGTCTTTTACTCTTTGGATGACGATCATGTATCACGCCTGTTCTCACTCGGCCTCGATCATGTTCAGCATGGATAATCAATAATGCACACTCGCTCTCATTTCGGCGACCTCGCCAGCCAAACCACAAAACGGCTCATGCTCTCCCTCGCACTTACCGCCGCCTTCGTCATGGTGGAAGTCATCGCAGGCATAATCGGCAACAGCCTCACCCTGCTCACCGACGCGGCGCACAATTTCACCGATGTGATCGCATTGGGATTAAGTTGGTATGCGTTGAAGATTGCCACCCAACCCGCCAACGCCGGCAAAACCTTCGGCTATCACCGCGTTGGGATTTTGGTTGCGCTGGTCAATTCCACGACTTTGATTCTGATCGCAATCGGGATTTCCTACGAAGCCTACCGTCGCCTCCTCTCCCCGCCCGAAGTTGATTCAGTTATTCTGATCGCAGTCGGCGCCCTGGCATTTTTCATCAACGCGGGCACAGCCTGGCTCGTCAAAACTGGCAGCGAGCATGATCTCAACCTGCGCAGCGCCTTCCTGCATTTGATGGGAGATGTCATATCCACGCTAGGCGCGGTCCTTGCAGGCATCATTATTTATTTCACAAAATGGAACTGGCTCGACCCGCTCGTCAGCGTTCTCATCGGCGGCTTCATTTTATGGAACGCATGGAGCATTTTACGGCAATCCATTCATATCCTGCTGGAAAGCACCCCGGAGAATATAGACATGCAGGAAATGGTGGAAAAAATCCACACCGTAGGCGGCGTACGCGGAGTCCACGACCTGCATGTGTGGAGCATCAACGAAAGCCTGCGAATGCTCTCCGCCCACGTGGTCACAGACGACATTTCCATCAGCGACGGCCTTGCCATTCAGCAAAAAATCAACGAACTGCTCGCGCATAGATTCAACATCCAACACGCCACCCTGCAAATGGAATGTGAAGACTGCGAACATGGGCTGTTATACTGCGAGATCAAGGGTATGCACGCAAAACATGTCAGGTAATCTGCTCCCTGCGCCGTCCTCGGCGCAGG
>CAKKRM010000139.1 GCA_919902735.1 Anaerolineales bacterium
CTTTCAACCTTCAACTTTCAACTTTCAACCTTCAACTTTCAACCTTCAATCTTCAACCTTCAACAAGGAGCCATCATGACAGACTTTCTGAAAAAAGCACAAGAGCTATTCCCTTACACACAAGCCATGCGCCGCGATTTTCACGTTCATCCCGAGCTTGGCTTTAAGGAAGTTCGCACAGGCGGAATTGTTGCCAGGGAACTTGAAGCGCTGGGCATTGAAGTGACCAAAGGTGTGGGCAAAACTGGCGTGGTCGGATTTCTTGAAGGCGCAAAACCTGGCCCAACTGTTTTGCTGCGCTTCGACATGGACGCACTCCCGATCACCGAAGATACGAATGCAGAATACACATCTGAAAACGCGGGGGTTATGCACGCCTGCGGACATGATGGTCACACGGCAATGGGATTGACCGTTGCAAAAATTTTGAACGAATATAAAAATGAACTGGCTGGCAATGTTAAGTTCTGTTTCCAACCATCTGAAGAAGGTTTCAACGGCGAGGAATGCGGCGGCGCGGAAATGATGATGCGCGACGGCGTGCTTGAATCTCCAAAGGTGGATATGACCCTCTCCATGCACCTCTGGAACGAGAAGCCGCTTGGCTGGCTCAATGTTGCATCTGGCCCCGTCATGGCAGGCGCGGAAGAATTTCACGTCAAGCTCACAGGCAAAGGCGGGCACGGAGCCGCGCCTCACACCACCATCGACCCCGTCGCCGCATCCATGCAAATTATCAACGCGCTGCAAACCATCGTCTCACGCAACGTCTCGCCGCTCGATACAGCCGTTGTCAGCGTCACCAAAGTTGACATCGGCACAGCCTTCAACGTCATCCCGCAGGAAGCAAAGTTCGGCGGCACCATCCGCACTTTTGATCCCAACGTCCGCAAACTTGTGATCGAACGGATCGAGAAAATTGTGTACGGTATTGCCGAAGCAATGGGATGCAAAGCCGAAGTGAAGATCGTGCGCGTTACACCTGCTGTTGCCAATAACGCGTCTGTTACTGAAAAGGTTCAAGCCACTGCGCGCCAAACCCTGCCGAATACTCACCTCGACACATCAGGCTATCTCACCATGGGCGCCGAAGATATGGCCTTCATGCAGGAAAAAGTGGACGGCTGTTATTTCTTCATTGGTTCGAACAACAAGGAAAAGAATTTGGATTACAGTCACCACCATCCCAAATTTGACTTTGATGAACAAGCCCTGGTCAATGGCGCGGCATTGATGGCCTCCGCCGCTGCGGACTTGTTGAAATAATAAGCATCGCTTCATACTTAACGGATAGTTGCTTGCGTTTCAATTGACTTTCTCCACGCTGGATTAGTGAACACTTAAACCATGAAACACAAACGGAATTGGGCCATCGGCATCATTTTGTCTGCTGCTGCAACCTTTGTTGCGCTGCAAAATGTTTCCGCGCCAACACACGAAGCTGAAACGCCTGAGACGGTCATCACGATCACGGCCACTATTGAGCCATCCCCAACGGTCGTGGATAATTCAGGCAACTGCGGATACATGTGGGCGTATCACGACGACCCAGAGCTAACCGCAAAAGTTGACGAAGCAATTCGTCAACTTGACCCAACCGCCAGCGCGCGGGCACAACTATTCGGCGAAGACTGTGTCTACGCGGATGGTCACTCCACCTTCGGCGCGATGGAGACTGATTTTTATGTCCACCTCCCCGCTGAAGACCTGACCGCCGAAGAGGATTTTGGAAATTGGGTCAAGCAAGTTATGGATATTATCACCGCCCTACCTGATGACTCTATTCAAGGCAAAAAGGGTTTTGTGGAATTCTCGTTCATCAAGACCGAAACTGATCGAATCATCTTCCGCGTGGATATTGCCGATTACCTGAACAATGCATTTAATATGACAGGCGTAAATCTATTCCAAAAATACTATCCACCACCGATCACCCCAACTCCATAATCAAATTGCCCTCCAAAAAAGAGACGGATATCCGTCTCTTTTTTATTTCGGAGTCCAAAGTCTCCAGACTTTGGCAAAATTGGGAAGGAAAATTTGAGCAAAAAACCCTTGACAAGCTGGCCATATCTTCGTATACTGTGTTTAGTAACTACTAAACGTTCTAAAGGTGACATATGCCAACCAAACTCTCCCAGCTTAAACAAGATTTCACCGAGGGACTCAGCCAGATCAGCCGCTTCTGGGGTCTACCCAAGGGCATGGGCGCGATCTTCGCAGTTCTCTATCTCTCCCCCACTCCTCTCTCTCTTGACGAGGTCGTCACACAGACAGGCCTCACCAAGGGTGCAGTCAGCACCGAAGTGCGGACCTTGGCGCGCATGGGACTTGTCCACCGCTCCTCCAAACTCGGCGACCGCAAGGATTACTACGAAGCCGAGTCGGATTTTTACAAGTCCATTCGTTCTATCCTGAAAGAGAGACAAAACAGCGAATTTGACCGCGCTGTCCGCTCGGTGAAGGAAACTCTCGACCTACTCGAAGCAGGCTCTGTATCTGGCGATGAAGCGGAAGTTGCGTTTGTGCATGAACGCATCAAAGCGCTTCAGGAATTTTTCAATGCCATCGACAATCTTGCGAGCGCGGTCATAAAGCTTGAAAGTTTGGGTTTCGGAAATGTCACAAAAATCCTATCTGTATTGAAATGAGGTAAACATGAATACAATCCTTTTCTTCCTTTTAGAAGTAATACTTACACTCTCGATCAGCATGTTGGTTTTTCGATATCTGCGTCCGTTTCTCACCCGCATCCTTGTGGACTTGTGTAGAACCGAGGAGCGCGCACAATTCTGGACGGTCTTCTCCAACATCATTCTGGTGGGCGTGCCCCTTCTGATCGCGCTCACCTACCAACCCGAAGCAACCAAATCGGAAGAATTATTTTTTGAGATCACCCACCGCATCAGTGGAAATATGCTGGGCTTCCTGTTCGCGCTGCTTGGCATCGGTTTCATCGTCTCATTCTTTGCTCTGGTTGCCCCACGCCAAAAGGAGTCACAATGAAAATCGCAGTCACAGGCGCATTTAGTTATTCGGGCAAGTACATCACGAGCAAACTGCTCGAACGCGGCGAAGAAGTCGTCACGCTGACCAATCATCCCAACCGCCCCGATCCATTCAACGGAAAAGTCAAAGCATTCCCGTTGAATTTCTCGAATGAGGTGGAATTGGAAAATAATTTGCGCGGCGTGGATGTTCTGGTAAACACCTATTGGATTCGCTTCGACAAGGGTAACAACACCCAGCCAAAAGCGGTGGAAAATACAGGCGTATTGATCAAAGCGGCGGCAAAGGCTGGCGTGAAGCGCATTGTCCACATTAGCATCACAAATCCATCCGCCGATTCACACCTGCCGTATTTCTGGGGCAAAGCGGCCAACGAAAAGTTTGTAGTTAACTCAGGCATGAATTACGCAATTCTCCGCCCGACGGTTTTATTCGGCAAAGAGGATATTCTCATCAATAACATCGCGTGGCTATTGAGGAAACTTCCCGTCTTCGGCCTGCCAGGGGACGGCGTATACAAACTCTCCCCTGTTTATGTGGATGATCTCGCCGAACTCGCCATAGAATCAGTGTATAAAAAAGAAAACTATATTTGGGATGCAGTCGGCCCTGATGAATTCACCTTCAAGGAAATGGTGAAATTGATCGGGCAAACGCTTGATAAAAAGCGCGTCCTCATCCCCATCCCGCCGCGGCTTGCTTTATTAGCTGCTCAATTTCTGAGTCTCTTCGTCAACGATGTGATGCTCACCCCCGAAGAAGTGGACGGCTTGATGGCAAACCTGCTCATCTCCAAAGAACCGCCGCGCTGTAAAACCAGCCTGAAAGATTGGCTGAAGGAAAATAAAGAAACCGTTGGAAAAGAATACGCTTCTGAACTGGCAAGACATTTCTAATGTAAGTACTGCAAGATTTATCTTGCGAGTGGCCGTTTTACCTCAAAAACACGGGCAAGAAAAATCTTGCGGTACAGATAAATTACTGATGTTATGCACCGTCCCGAAGGTTTAGACTACAAACAGGCGTATTTTACGAGAACCTTCGGGACGTTCCGCGTAAGGTGAGTAAATTAATCTATTTTTACAACTCCCGCACAGCGCGGACTGTCCATGCAGCCGTAATATTTTTTTCCCGAATTTTCTCCATTGCGGTGAATTCGCAAAACCATCATCTTTCCGCAAACAGGGCAATTTGGCACGGTATCCGATGGCAGGTCAATGCGCAGAGAACTTGTCCCGCCGATCTTCGCGACAGCCAGTTGGAACAAGGCAATAATATCGCCCGCATCATATCTTTCACTGGACGGAATATGCACCAACGGAATGCCCGCATCGGTAAAAAGCTCATCCATGAATTTATCGGCCTCGCGCGCGGTTTCTTTTGCAATGGGTTTTACGATCTCAACACCAAATGATGGGGCAAGGGTTTTTGAATCGCACAACAAAAAATCCACATGCTTGCGGAAAAACTTATTAAAGAAATGCACGTTCTCATTCGGGCGCAGGATGTAAAACACATCGTTCAAGGAAACCTTCGGGCAGATCACATACCTGCCCCCCATTATTTCGGCGAGCAAACGAAAAAGAGCCAACTCCGTCGTTGTCAGGAATGGCTCTCGCAAGCGATAAGGCAATCGTGTGGTATCCGCCTTGGTTTGTGTCATGCTGATATTATAAATTATGACATTGACATGGTACAGGATAATAGGGAATCAAAAACCGCGCATCAATTCCATAACCTTGGGCTTGATCGCTGCGTTGCAGGCAATTCCCTCCCCGTGAGTGTGGCCTGCTTCCCCGTTCCACGAACCGAAGAAGCCACCCGCCTCCTGAAAGATCGCGGGGTACGGCCCGCAATCATACACATCCAGTCGCGGGTCCAATGCTACTTCCGCGCGGCCTGTGGCGACCAGCAAATATCCATAGGCGTCGCCCCAGGTACGGAGCAAGGCCTTTTCCCTTTCAAAGCGATGAACGGCATTATTCATCTTCGCTGACAAATGTTGAAAATCCGAGGTGACTATGCAGGCATCCGAGAGAGAACTCACAGCGGAGACTCGTGCCCTTCGTCCATTCCACCAGCAACCGGCGGAGTCTGCGGCGTAGAGCATTTCATCCAATGCGGGGAAATAGGCAGCGCCCACCCTCACCACGCCTTCGATCTCCAATCCGATCAAGACACCATACAAAGGCACGCCGCGAATGAAGGAAATCGTTCCATCAATCGGATCGATGATCCAGCGAAACGAATGACCGTTCGCAACCTCGCCGTACTCCTCCCCGACAATTGCATGGCCTGGATACACACGTTCGATTTCCGCGCGGACAAAAGCCTCTGCTTCACGGTCTGCAATTGTCACGGGGTCGTTGTTTTCTTTTAATTCGGTCTGAACGCCTGTGTTGAAGTATCTTAAAGTAATCTTCCCTGCCTGATAGGCGAGGGAAGTTGCAAATTCAAGGTAGGGTTGAAGGTTCATGTGAGTTTATTTTTGCTCATCTGAATCCAACCGAACATCATCCACGGGAAGATTGCGAAGATGCCTGCCAGCGCCGCGCCGCCCAACCCTCCAAACAACGCGCCAACAATATTTCCCAGTGATGTGATGATAAACAAAAGGATCGCCTGACGGTCAAACCGTCCATCTGTATGATTCGAGAGTTCTGGTTTTCCCAGCCAGACAAAACAAAGGAAGGTTGCAAAGGTGGTCAGCCACCAGCCAAAAAAGTTTTGCAGGGGGATGCCGAAATATGCGCCTTGAACCTCCCAAACCCAATGACCGCCCTGCACCATGACGGGGTCCATCACTACATCCCAGGCAGTCATGATCACGGCTCCAAGGGCGGAAACAAGGATGAAACGCATGGGGGAACGCGCGGGGACGATCCAATCTGCGACTACAAGGGAGGGGTACATCATCATAAACCATGCGACTGGAATGATGAGTGGAACGAGGCCGAGAAAAAGATATCCGAGTTTTTCTGTGTAATGATACGGGCCGTATACCCAGCCAGTGAGCACGCCGATGCTCTCAAAAGTAAGGCTGACTACAAAAGCAGACAGCAACAGCCGCAGGGTACGATTCCAATTCATACGCTCTTTTGAATGAAGCAATGCAATCACAAACCCAAGGATGGTGGTTAATGGAACCAGGAAATACGACAGAGAGCGGGACACATTCATCTGGTACTGCAAAACCACGGTTAGCAGTGCATAAATTGCGAGTAGATATACGATCCATTTGCGGGCGTTCATATTCTTAACATCCTCCTGATGTTCAGGTGATTTGATTCAACAAATCTTCTTCCTGTTGTTTGTTGGTTACATCCCCATCCAGCCATGCGGCGCGGAGTTGGGTGAGAATTTCCCCAAAACGCGGACCGGGCTCAAGGCCGCGAGCTTTTAGGTCATTGCCTGTGGTGTGCGGTTTGACGTGCCGCCAAATGGATAGAAAATCCAAAAGTGCGTTTTCGCGCGAGACGAGATATACCACATAGATGGAGAGCGGGGGCAGTTTTTCGAGCGCGAAGGTCCACACGCTTGGTTTCGAGCCTGTAAGAAATGGCAGGCTTTTCTTTAATTGCGAGACTGCCCAAACGGAATAGGCCAGATCGGATGTGAAATCCAGGCGCTCTGCAATGGACATGATTCCATCCTCCATCAAATCCATTAGCCAGAGCATATAACCCATCTCGGTTCGGCTGGTGGGAATATCGAGGGTGGGATCTACATCAAGGAAGTCTGAATAATCTGCGTTGAACAATGGCAGGCTGGGATGGATCATTTTGAACAGGCCGAACTCGCCTGCACGCAGGATCATTTGCGAGGAATTCCCCTCTTCAAAGATTAAGTCCAGTTCATGGCGGATTCGTTCTCCGCTCAGCCGTGGGATGATATCGAGCGATTCAGGGTTGATAAGGTTGAAGGTTGAAGATTCAAGGTTGAAGGAGTAACGGGCTTCGTAGCGAATGGCGCGAAAGATACGGGTGGGGTCTTCGATAAAAGAACGTGGATGCAGGATGCGGATCAAGCCTTCTTCAAGGTCGGCTTGTCCATTGAGGGGGTCGAGCAGTTCTCCGAAGTGGTCGCCTTCCATGCGGATGGCCATGGAGTTGATGGTAAAGTCGCGGCGGCGGAGATCGTCTTCGATGGTAGCAGGCGTTACGGTAGGGAGCGCGCCGGGCATTAGGTAGGTTTCTTTGCGGGCGGTGATTAGGTCTAGGGTGTCAGGTATCAGGTTCCAGGTTTCAGGTAAGCGCCAGATGGCGGTGTGGAATTTGTCGTGCGGGGTGAGTTTGCCGCCGAATTTTTTGACGAGGGTTTTTCCGAGTTTGATGGCGTCGCCTTCGACGACAATATCAAAGTCGTTGACGAGCTTGCCGAGCAAAAGGTCACGCACGAAGCCGCCGACGATGTAGCAGGGCATGTCCAGTGCGGCGGCTTGGGCGGCAATGTTCGAGAGTAAAGTCTGCTTTTCGGACGGGAGCAGGTTTGGGTCACGCAGGAGGCGGAGCAAGTCATCCTTTTGCATATTTTCAATTTTACCCTTATAATCGGCGGCATGTTGATGAACCCGAACCCGTCCCCGCGAATCCTGTACGGTAAATCCCCAGGTCTGGCTAGGTTCGCTCTTGCGCGCTCAAACGGCTCCCAGACTTGGCGAGCCGTTTTTCTTTGTTAGACGATGGACTGTTGACGATGGACGATGAAAGATTAACGATTTCAGAATTAACCGCCAGAATGCATGAGTTGGTGAAGTCGAAGGGCTGGTACGAGAAAGACAGCAAACGCCCGCAGACTCCGCGGAATTTGGCTGTGTCGCTTTCCATTGAGACAGCAGAGATTTTGGAGCATTTCCAATTCGGTGATGAGATAAAAGATAAAGATGAGTTGGGAAGCGAACTGGCGGATGTGATGTTATATCTTTTACAACTGGCTTCGATTTCAGGAATCGATCTGGAAGATGCGGTGTTGAAGAAGATCGAAGTGAACAAGACGAGGAGTTGGGATGAAAATAGTTGAAAGTTACAGGTTGAAAATTGAAGGTCAAAACATTAAACCTTGAACATTAAACCTGCAACCCAAAGGTGAATAATGAACATAACTGTTTTTGGCGGCGCGCAACCTAAAGAAGGAACGGCCTCCTATGAAGAGGCTTTGTTGCTTGGCAAACTTCTTGCCCAGCGCGGTCATGCCGTGTTGACTGGCGGGTACATGGGCACGATGGAAGCTGTCTCACGCGGGG
>CAKKRM010000140.1 GCA_919902735.1 Anaerolineales bacterium
CTAAACTCAAGTATAAAGACTTCGGAAGTCTAAAACTATTTAAAATTGCAGGCTGAGGTCCATGCCTTTGTAGAGATTGGCAACCTGTTCGCCATAGCCATTGAACGGCAGGGTGGGTCTGCGGCTGAGTTCGCCGATGCGGCGCTCGGAAGCCTGTGACCAGCGCGGATGGTCCACTTCTGGATTCACGTTGGCATAAAAACCATATTCATTGGTGGCGATGGTATTCCATAAGGTGTTCGGTCTTTCAGTAACCAATTCGATCTTGATGATGGATTTGATGGATTTGAAGCCGTATTTCCACGGCACCACCAGGCGGATGGGTGCGCCGTTTTGGGCAAGCAGGGTTTCGCCGTACATGCCCGTTGCGAGGATCGCCAGGTCATTCATGGCTTCGTCAATTCGCAAGCCTTCCTGATAGGGCCAGGGATAAAAGGGACTGCCCTGTCCTTTCATTTCCTCGGGGCGGTAGACGGTTTCAAAGCGCAGGTATTTTGCGTTGGAAGTTGGCTCGACCATTTTGAGCAGGCTTGCCAGCGGGAAACCATTCCACGGGATGACCATGCTCCAGGCTTCCACACAACGCAGACGGTAAATGCGCTCTTCCTGCGGGAACAAACTCAGCAGGTCTTCCACGCCAAAGGTCTTCGGCTTGTTGACGAGGCCGCTCACTTCCACGGTCCACGGGGCGGTGGTGAAATTTTTGGCGAGGGGCGCAACCGCTTCCTTGTTGGTGCTGAATTCGTAGTAGTTGTTATAGCTGGTGATCTCTTCAAAGGTGTTAACAATATTCCCAAGCTCATCGGTCGCGCTGGACCCTGGAACTGGTTCTGGCCCCTCTTCTGCATTCGCCACTGACGGCGCGCAGGCGGTTAACAATGCCGCGCTTGTGGCAAGGCCGGCCGCTTTCATAAAGTCGCGCCGTGAAAGGTAGGTATCCTTGGGCGTGATCTCGGACGAAAGCACAGGAACGGATTTAAATGGGTTGCTCATAAGTCTCTCCTCTTATTAATTGGGCGGCATTAATACAAAGGACGCTTCCATTCCAAAAAAACTTCCTTATTGGAAGATGATAAGTTGCTTAGGAAATGTGGCATTCATCGTAACTACTTTGACAATGTCAGATTAAACAAATGTTCAATGGCAAAATATGGAGTATGGAGAGACAAATAACTTTGCGAACAGGGTTTGCCGTTGGAGGAGATGATCAATCTCGGAGAGTGGCTGTCATCGTTTTATAAGCGTTTTTCACAATGCTTTCGTACTCAAACGAGGGATACCAGCGAATATGGCTTGAAATACATCAGCGGACAATTGCGCATGTGCGCATGGAAACAGATCGCAACTTGGCAAATGTTGGCAGGAAGACCGAAACATAGAGACAGAACCCGCAACATTTTATCAGTAACTCACCTTACGCAAATTTTGTGTTTTTTAAGGTATGTCGCCTGAGCGCTAGCGAAGGGAATCATGTGTGGCGCGTAAGGTCAGTCAGTAATTCATCCTGGGCAGGCGAGCGGGTGATCGTTGCGGTTGAGCAGGAGGTCAAAGTACTCAGCCACCATCATTCCCTCAGGGGGACGACGGATGTACGCAAGTGAATTTTTTTAAATATTTCCTCTTTCCTCTTTCCTCATCCAGTTGTACAATTCACCAAAAATCTGTCTGGACAATACGGAGGCTCGATGAATCAATTGCAGGAACGTATTCTCAAAGAGGGGCAAGCGCTCGGCAACGGAATTCTTAAAGTAGATAGTTTTGTCAACCATCAAGTAGACCCAAAACTCATGGACGACTGCGGACGCATATTTGCTGAACTCTTTGCGAACCTCGGCGCCACAAAAATTCTCACCGCAGAAATTTCAGGCATTGCCCCCGCCCTCACCACGGGGCTTCATCTTGGCCTGCCTGTCGTTTATGCCCGCAAAACCAAACCCATCACCATGCCAGACCAGGTCTATCTCACCCTTGCGCCATCCCACACCAAAGGCCGCATGGTCGAGTTGATCATCTCCCCCGAATACCTCGCCAACCACGAAAAAGTCCTCATCATAGACGACTTCCTCGCCAGCGGGCAAACCATCCTCGGCCTCGTGCGCCTTGCAGAAGCCGCAGGCTCCCAGGTCGTTGGCATCGGCGCGCTCATAGAAAAAAATTTCGAAGGCGGCCGCAATGCGCTGAAATCGCTCGGCGTTCCCATCGAATCCATCGCCTGCATCAAATCCCTCGATAACGGTAAAATCGAGTTTGTGGATTGACTTTCGACCTTTGACCTTCAACGTCAAACGTGATTCGTAAAATTCTTCGTCTTCGATTTGTTTCCCGCTTAATCGGCTGGATCTTCACCTATATGAGCTTCCTCATCCCAGTCACCCGCCTCCGTGAGACCTCGAACCTGCTTGCGTTTCATCATCCTTCTCCAGGCTATAAGTTTCACGTGCTCATCGTCCCCAAGCGGCAAGTCGATTCCCTCGCCAGCCTCGACCCGCAAGACACCGCCTTCCTGACAGATTTATACGCCGCCGTCCAAAGCCTGGTGGATGAATTTCAGCTCACAGCTTATCGTCTCATCGTCAACGGCGGCGAATATCAAGACTTCCCGCATTTGCATTTTCATCTCATCTCTGATGTTACGGGTTGAAAGGTTTAAAGTTTAAAGGTTGAAAGTTTGTCTTTGACCTGCAAACATTCAACCTTCAACCTTCGACTTTTGACACAGGATTATTCATGAACTCCATCGCCATTCTCGATTTCGGTTCCCAATATGCCCAGATCATCGCCCGCCGCGTGCGTGAAGCACAGGTCTATTGCGAGCTATTCCCGTGGGATGCTCCGCAGGAAAAAATTCTCTCCATCCAGCCCAAAGGCTTCATCCTCTCTGGCGGCCCCAAATCCGTGTACGAAGAGAACGCCCCATTCATCCAAAAATTCATCCTCGAATCAGGTCTGCCAATTTTTGGCATCTGTTACGGAATGCAAGCCCTCACTCATGCCCTCGGCGGCCAGGTAGACCCATCTGCAAACCGTGAATACGGCCACGCCGAAATCCAATCCCTAATCTCTAATCCTCTGCTCTCCAATCTCTCTTCAGTATGGATGTCTCACGGTGATAAAGTAACCCAAATGCCTGATGGATTTATCGCGCTGGCGAAGTCGGGGAACAGTCCCTTTGCGGCGATGGGCGACATGCAACGGAAATACTTCGGCGTGCAGTTCCATCCCGAAGTGCATCACACGCCAAATGGAAGTGAACTGCTCAAACACTTCGCCATCGATATCTGCGGCGCAAAACCAGAATGGACTCCATTGTCCATCATTGATGAAAGCGTAAAAAAAATTCGTGAGCAGGTAGGCAGCGCTCGTGTGCTCGCGGCAGTTTCGGGCGGCGTGGATTCGTCTGTGGCGGCGGCGCTCGTCCACAAAGCCATCGGCGACCAGCTCGTCTGCGTGTTCGTGGATACAGGTCTCTTGCGCGCGAATGAAGGCGAGCAGGTTGCATTCGCGTTTCGCGAAGGCTTGGGCGCAGAGTTGATTACCGTGGAAGCCAGCGCAGATTTCCTCGGTGCGTTGAAAGGCCAGACAGACCCCGAACAAAAGCGCAAGATCGTCGGCGAGAAATTCATCCGCATATTTGAACAGCAGGCTAAACAAGTAGGCCAGCCCAAGTTTCTGGTGCAGGGAACGATTTACCCCGATGTGGTGGAATCATCCGCGCCTGACCGAAACAAAGCCGAAAAAATAAAGACCCATCACAACGTCGGCGGGCTTCCCGAAGATATGGAATTTGAACTCGTCGAGCCGCTGCGCTATTTGTTCAAGGATGAAGTGCGGTTGGTGGGGGAAGCGCTTGGGCTGAGTGAAAAGCTTGTTTGGCGGCAGCCGTTCCCAGGCCCGGGGTTGACCGTGCGCTGCCTCGGGGAGTGTACGCCGCAGCGTGTATCCCGTTTGCGGGCGGCGGACAAAATCCTTTTGGAGGAATTATCCAAAGCGGGTTTTCTTGGGAAAGGCGCGCAGACCTCGCAAGCCTTTATGGTGTTGCTGCCCGTCCGCTCGGTGGGGGTGATGGGCGACCAGCGCACCTATCAGGAGGCAGCGGCCATCCGCGCCGTTTCGACTGACGATTTTATGACCGCCGATTGGGCGCGCCTGCCCTTTGATCTCCTTGCAAAAATATCAAGCCGCGTCGTAAACGAGGTGGAAGGAATCAACCGCGTGGTGTATGATATTACGAGCAAACCGCCCGCGACGATTGAGTGGGAGTGAGTTGATTTACGATTTTGGATTGACGATTGGTGGTCGAGTAGCCGCGCTCTTGTTCTTTGCGGCGTATCGAGACCCGATTTACGATTTTGGATTGACGATTGGTGGAGGACTTTGATGCATTTCGATTATGGCGATATATTGACCCGCGCCTGGCAGATCACCTGGAAACATAAAGTGTTTTGGGGGTTGCTGGCTTTGCCGATGGGCTTATCCATTTTGACCTTCCCGTTTATATTTGCCTTCCTCCCCATTGTGGATGGGAATTTATATGAAACCGCCAGCGTTATACTTACGTTCGCTGGCGTGATTTTTATCATTCTTCTTTCAATTGCAAGTTTTGGGTTGTATGTCATCTCCACAACATCGGTCACGCTGGGGATCGTTCGCGCAGAGCGCGGCGAAGGCTCATTGAGTTTCATGGGCCTGCTAAAAGACGGCCTCAACTATTTCTGGCCGCAGCTTGGGGCGCTCTTGATCGTTCAATTATCCATTGGGGCGATATTCAGCTTGTTTTTCGGGTTTGTTTTCGCATCCACAATGGTGACGATGGGCATGGCCGCCATTTGTTTACAGCCCATTATAATTTTGCTGACACCATTGATGTTCCTGATGGTCGCAGTCATCGAAGCCGCCCAAACCGCCGTCATTTCCGAAGAGTTGGGCGCGGTGGATGCGCTCAAACGCGCCCTTCAAGTGGTGCGCGGGCATATTTGGAAATATATCATCATTGCGCTGATCGTTTATTTTGGCAGCACGATTATTTCCAGCCTGCTCACGTTCCCTTTGTTCATCCCGTTTTTCTTTTTTCCATTCTTTATCGAGTCAGGCGGCCAGATGAGCAACCAGTTCCTTCTCATATTCGGCATTCTCTTTACCTGCATATTCTTCCCCTTCATGACCCTGATCTCGGTCTTCACCCAAACCCTGATGAAAGCCTCCCTCGACCTGACCTACCTGCGCCTCACCGACTCACGACAAAAAACGGAGAATCAGGTTATATTCAGTGAAGAGAACCTGCCATGAATTTTGACATCATTGAAGAAGCCCCCATTTTCGTTGAGGGAAATGCGTAATTTTTTTGCCCTGCTCCTTAGCCTGGGTTTATTACTCGCCGCCGCCCCCTCTGTTCGGGCGCAGCAAAACCTTGCCTCTGCGACTTTATACAACGCGGAGGCTTCGGCTTTTCCGTCCATCTCCGCATTTTTGGATGTGTTCGACTCCCAAAAAATTTTCGCCTCCGGACTTAACCCCGAAACTGTTACCGTTATCGAGAACAGTCAGCCATTCCCAATCGACTCGCTGACTGAGATCGCCGTTCCGTTACAACTTGTGGTTGCCGTCAACCAGGGCGCCCCGCTGGATGCGCGCAATGCCAGCGGACTCTCCCGCTTCCAGCGGGTGACGCAGGTGATCGTGCAATGGGCGCAAAGCCGCCCAACCAACCTGCCCGATGATCTCAGCCTCGTCAGCCAGGCGGGACCGGTCATCAACCACGCGAACGCTGTGGACTTCGTTGTTGGCTTGAACGGCTTCCAGCCAGACCTGCGCGCCGCCGCAGCCAATTTGCAATCGCTCGCCACCGCCATAGAAACGGTCAGCGCGCAAACGCCGCAGCTTGGCATGAAACGCGCCATCCTCTTCATCACCCCGCAAATGAGCGACCCCAACCTGGCCGCCGCCATCGAACCGTACATCCAAAGCGCGGTGCAAAACAATATCCGTGTTTTCGTCTGGTATGTGGATGCGAACACAACCTTCACGAACACCAGCGCGGCGGTCTTCAACAACCTTGCCATCCAAACGGGTGGAGCCATGTTCCAATATTCGGGCGAGGAACGCTTCCCCGACCCCGAAGCGTATTTTTCGGCCCTGCGCCGCGTGTACACATTGACCTATACCTCCCGCGCAATTGTTGCCGGGGAATATCCCGTCAGCGTGCAGGTGAACCTGCCGTCTGGCGGCGTCACTTCCAACGAGCAAAAATTCAGTGTGGATATTCAACCGCCCAATGCCTTTCCGGTCTCTCCCGCTTTGCAGATCACGCGGCAGGCTCCCGCCGAAGACCCCTTCAACACCGAAATCCTTTTGCCTGAAACGCAGGAAATCGAGATCATCATCGAATTTCCAGACGGGCATCCGCGCCCGCTGACGCGCACAACTTTGTACGTGGACGGCATCGCCGTGGACGAAAACACCGCCGAGCCTTTCAACCTGTTCACATGGGATCTAACCACATACACTACGAGCGGACAGTATCAGATCATGGTCGAGGCGGTGGATGTGCTTGGGTTGAAAAAAACCAGCATGGCGCTCCCGATCACGGTTACGGTCATCAAGCCGCCCAGCGGGCCTGCCGCCCTGCTTGCAAAATATCGCACGCCCATCACCTTTGGCGCGATCATTTTGGCCGGGTTGGCGCTCTTCTTCGTTTTGCTGAGCGGACGGTTGCGCGTCCCAACCTTGCGCGCCGCACAGGAAGCGCGCCGCGCAGAAGCAGACCCGCTGACACAATCCATTCAGGTTGCCGAGGAGGCTGCGCCTGCCGTGAAAATCAAAAAGCGGCGCATCCTGTCTGGGAAAAAAGAGGCAGGCCCAAAGTCCAGTGTGGAAGCGGCGGCGTCTTTCATCCGCATCCATCCAGATGGGCAGGCTGCCGCAGTCGCGCCGATCCCGCTGGCTGAAAAGGAAATCATCTTTGGCGCCGACCCCGTGCAATGCACGCAGATTTTGGATGACCCATCCATTTCTTTGGTTCACGCCAGGCTGCGGCTGACGGATGACGGCGGGTATTTGTTGCAGGATAATAATTCGATTGCGGGAACGTGGGTGAATTACGAGCCTGTCCAACGCGATGGGTATCGCCTCGCGCATGGGGATATGGTAAACTTCGGGCAATTGATGTACCGGTTTATGCTCAAAGCATCGCCAGCCATTCCGCACCCGAAGATCACTGTTCAACCCGTTGAAGAATGATCCGATCCACGCTTCCCCACCTGCACGTTGCCGCGCTCAGCAGCGCCGGAATGTCCGGCAAGAACAATGAAGACCGTTATGCGGTTTCATCGTTTCTGGTGAGCAAGGAAGATGCGCGCCCTTCGGTCTTTGCCATGGTGGCCGACGGCATTGGCGGGCATCGCGCCGGTGAAGTGGCCGCCGAGCTGGCCGTCAATTACATCAGCATGGGCGTGGGGGAAAGCAACGCAAAGAGACCCGTAAAAATACTTGAAACCGCCATCCATGACGCCAGCCAGGCGATTGCCGCGCATTCCGCCGGCAAAGAAGATGAAGAAGGCATGGGCGCAACCTGCGCCTGCGCCTGGGTGATCGAAAATAAACTCTACACCGCCTATGTCGGCGACTCGCGCATTTATCTCCTGCGCGGCAAATTCATCCAACGCCTCACCATCGACCATACCTGGGTGCAGGAAGCCTACGAAAAAGGCATCATCACTGCCGAGCAAATGCGCGACCATCCGAACGTGCATGTCATCCGCAGGCACCTGGGCGGCATCAAACTCCCCGAAGTGGATTTTCGACTGCGCATCGACAATGAGGAAACCAACGAGGAATCGGAAAACAACCAGGGCTTTCACCTTGAGCCCGGCGACACCATCCTGCTTTGCAGTGACGGCCTGACCGACCTGGTTTGGGATGACGAAATTCAAAAAGTTGTCCGCTCGAAAAGGGACTTGAAATCTGCGGCGGAAACGCTTGTCAACCTTGCCAACGAGCGCGGCGGACACGATAACATCACCGCTGTGCTTCTCGCCATGCCGCGGCTGGAGGAAACCTCGCCAAATAAACACGGTTTGATGGATTGGCTGTTGGGAGATTAAGAAGAGCCTCAGTGTAAACTGAAGCTCTTTTTTGTTAATGTGGAGTGCAACGCCTCTTTCCCCGCCGATACCTGCCTGCTGACTTATCGACAGAATCTCAGCCCGAGCTTTTCTCCCGATCCAGCCACAACTCCCGATACTTGCGATTCCAATCAATCAAAAAGCGGACCGCGATCACCAGCCCCGCGCCGGCTGCCACCCAAAAGGCCACATCTCGGATGTGCAAAATCCACAACACGGGCGCGGCGAGGATGCCAGCAAAAACGCTCGCCCGCGCCGAGTGACGGATGACGAGCACAAGCAAAATCAGCAGGGCAATGCACACCAAAAAGGCCAGCGGGTTCACAGCCAGAAACGCGCCGCCCGCCGTTGCCAGACCCATCCCGCCGCGAAAATTTGCAAACAACGGCCAGCAATGACCTATCACCGCGAAGGATGCGGTCAACGCAATCACCCACACATTGCCGCTAAATTTCATTGCAAGGAGGGTTGGCAGAAATCCCTTTGCGATATCCAAAATGAAAACCAACGCTCCCCAGCCAAATCCTGCCTGACGAATGGTATTGGTTGTGGTGGCATGGCCCGACCCCGCGTCGCGCACATCCACACCTTTGACGAAGCGTGTGACCCAGATCGAAAACGGAAGCGAACCGAGAATATAGCCAAGAATGGGAAAGAGAAAGTTTGTCATGTGCTTAATAACCCCATCAAGTGGAAAAGTGTCCAGCAACCTTCAACTTTCAACCTTCAACTTTCAACCTTCAACCTTCAACATTTAACCATTGATCAATACGAATGTCCCAGCACCCTTGCACGGGATGCCAGCCTGCTGGTGAGGCCGTCGAAGATGAATTTGTGGAAGGGCCACATGGCGTACCAGTACAAAAAACCAAAGAGGCCGTGCGGCTCGAAGTAGGCGGTAACGGTAAACACGGTTTCTTTTTTGTTATCGGGCGCGGGCGTGGAATCAAATTGCAGCCAGGCCTTGCCGGGTAATTTCATCTCGGCGCGCAGGCGCATTCTTTTATTTTTTTCAACGCTTTCCACCCGCCAGAAATCGAGCGCCTCACCAGGGTGGATTTCGTCCGGGCGACGGCGTCCGCGCCGCAAGCCCACGCCGCCGATGGCTTTGTCCAGCCAGCCGCGCATGCCCCACGCCCAGTCCATGTAAAGCCAGCCGCGTTCGCCGCCGATGCCCATGTACGAACGAAAGACGGTTTCTGCGGGAAGGTCGAGGATCACCTGCCTGCGTTCGATGAACAGCCCCTCTTCGACAGTGAACTCGTACGGTTTGACATCGCCCAGGGATGTGACCAATGCGTCAGACCAGCTCGTCTCCACAGTGTCCCGTTGGATGCGGCCGAGCGCGAGATGCGCGGCGGTTTGGAAATCAATCGGCTGAATTTGCGGAAAAAGTTTCCTGGCCGTATCATCCCGCACGATGAGGTTGTCGCGCAGGCCTTCGATCAGCGGCGCAACCACCCGCCAATGGATCGGCGTGACCATATGTACCCAATAGGCCGAGAGGCGCGGCGCGTAAAATGGAGTGGGGATCAGCCAGCGTTTTAAATTCCGTTCCTTTGCGTAGCCCATGAGCATGTCTGCATAGGTCAGGCGGGTGGGGCCGCCAACCTCGATGACGCGGCCAATCGTATCGGGTGTTTTGAGCGTATCCACCAGATAGGAAAGCGCGTCGCGGATTGCAATCGGCTGAGCCTGTGAGAAGTACCACGCGGGACAGATCAACAGCGGCTCACGCTCCGTCAGATAGCGGATCATTTCAAAAAGGGCGGAGCCTGAGCCGACGATCATGCCTGCCCGAATTTCAGTGACGGGCACTTTTCCATAGCGCAGTAAATAGCCCGTTTCGTGCCTCGCCCGCAAATAGGGGGAAAGATGCGAAGTCGGGTCGACCAGCTCGCCGAAGTAAATGATGCGTTCGATGCCCGCATCTTCCGCAGCCTGGGCAAAATTCCGTGCGGCTTGCAGATCCCGCTCGGCGTTGACCTTTCCGCCCTGCATCCCGTGGATCAGGTAATAGGCAGCGGAGACGCCCTGCATGGCCTTCACGAGTTCATCGTGATCGAGCGCATCGCCCTGCGCCACCTCCACTTTGTTCAGCCAGGCGCATCCCTGCAAACGGGATGGGTCCCGCACGAGACAGCGCACGCGATAGCCCGCTTCGAGCAGTTTCGGCACAAGCCGCCCGCCCACATATCCCGTTGCGCCGGTGACAAGGATGAGTTTTTTATGGGTCATGATGATGGATTATATCTTTTGGGCATGGCGTGAATGTCATCATTTTGGAGGAAGGTTGTCAGGAATTAGGGAGTGGTGCGAACCTTGTTTGCGATTGCGAATCTGCCACTTGACTTCAATGCGGTCTTCACTATAATAAATTGTAGATAAGCCTTGTGGGGGAATACCAAAGACGCCCCACAACAAACAAAACATAAAAGGAGATTACCATAACTCGTTACAAGTCAATTATTCTCATTACTTTGGCTGTCCTTCTCTTCCTTACTCTTGTCAGCTTCCTAGTCATCACCAGCCCAAATCGAACATCAACTACTCCTGCCTTAATTCAGCGGGCATTCGACAAGGGGGAAATTACTGCTGAACAAAGGTTACTCTATTTGACCTATGCTGTTTATGAATATAAATCACTACCTGCCAGGTTTCGAGGTAAGGTACCTTGGGATGGTACTCTTATTTTCGTGGACATAGGAGAAGCTTTTAATTCTCCAATACCCTTCTGTTCCATGAGTCCGTATATCCAAAGTGAGATTCGAAGATTACTTAAGCCAGACACGATCTGTGATTGACCAATGCAATCAAATAAACAGTGTTAAGAGGAGATTATCATGACTCGTTATAAACCGATCATTCCCATGATCTTGGGCATTCTTCTAGTTCTTGCTTTTATCAGCTTCCTAGTTATCACTAACCCAAATCGAACATCAGCTACTCCTGACTTAATTCAGCGGGCATTCGACAAGGGCGAAATTACGGCCGAACAAAAATGGCTCTACTTAACCTATGCCGTTTATGAAGATGAATCACTGCCCGCCAGGTTTCGAGGAAAGGTACCTTGGGAAGCTACTTCACTTCTATCTGAAATGGATGTAGCTATGCATTCTCCATCCGTGTTTTGTTCCATGAGTCCGTATGTCCAAAGTGAGTTCCAAAGATTACTCAAACCAGATACGATCTGTGATTGACTAATGAATCAAATAAACAATGTAAGAGGAGATTATCATGCCTCGTTATAAACCGATCATTTATATTGGTTTGGCTATCCTTCTCATTCTCGCCTTTATCAGCTTCCGAGTTATTACTAGCCCAAATCGAACATTAACTACTCCTGATTTAATTCAACGGGCTGTTGCCAACGGGAAAATTACTGAAGAGGAGAGGTTGCTTTATTTGGCCTACGCATTGGGCGATTATGAGAAATTACCAACCCGATTTCATAGCAATGCTCCATGGAGTGGGACATTAATCATTTTGGAGCTTAGAGAAGTTTCAAGATCTAAATCTGTAATGTGTGAACTCAGCCCTTTCGTGCAAGGTGAGCTTCGGCGAATATTCCATGCAGGCGTAATATGTGAAAAATAGTAGGTGGTGAATGATAGCAATAAGGAGAGAACCTATGCAAAATAAAAAAAATTATTACCTAAAATTGCTTTGGCAGGCAAAGACCCTAAAGGTTTCCTTTGCTAACGGAAACGCTGATTCAACGAGATATTCCTGAAAATTAGGCTCTGGTTTGCGGGAAAAACCTTTAGGGTCTGACTTGGCCTTCACGAGTTCATCGTGATCGAGCGCATCGCCCTGCGCCACCTCCACTTTGTTCAGCCAGGCGCATCCCTGCAAACGGGATGGGTCCCGCACGAGACAGCGCACGCGATAGCCCGCTTCGAGCAGTTTCGGCACAAGCCGCCCGCCCACATAGCCCGTTGCGCCTGTGACAAGGATGAGTTTTTTATCAGTCATGATGGTGGATTATATCTTTTGGGCGCGGCGTGAATGTCATTATTTTGGAGGAAGGTTGTCAGGATTTTAAGGTGGCGGCATTGTGTCTGCCATTTCGAATTTTGAAATGCCGCTTGACTCTACTCCAATTTTCACTATACTGAATTTTAGATAAACCTTGTGGGGGAAAAGCAAAGACACCCCCAAAAACAAAAAATGAAAAGGAGGGCTTATGCTTCGTAAAGACAATTGTATACTCTTGTTCAAGAGAGGAGGTTTGCCGTGACTACGAAACCCAACCGATATTTCTGGATCGTTATTCTCTTGTTTTCAACTGCCTGCGGGGGACAGGCTGGTGCATTGCCAGCCGATACAACTGTTCCAGTGGTTGTTTCTCCAAATCCAATTCCCACATTCACATTAATACCTGTCATCGTCACTCCATCTCCATTGCCAACCCAGCCACCAATTCCCATCATCACGCCCGACACGACACAAGTGGAAAGGTGGAAGGAATATGAAACTGCGCTCGCAGCAGGCCTACTATTTCCTCCAAAAGAATTTTTATGTGAGTGGGATATTTTGGGAATGTCAGAACAAGTTTTGTATGTATGGGTTGTTTGTGAAAGCATTACTCCGTTCAGTGTCACAAAAACGGGTCGAAACATTTATTTATCATCATCAACACCGGCATTAATTCACCTTGGAAAGGATGGAGTCATACAAAATGTCGAGGTTCCTGGGCCAGGGATTTCCGACTATCAAAGAATGTTTCCCGTCTATATCCAAGGAAAATTTGAAGCTTATCGCTTCGGAAAAGCAAAGGAATTGTCAAACCACATCGAATGGAGACGGTTTCATCCAGAGGAGCCACCATTGAATGTTCTTTCAGCAATTCCAACGCCCTAGCAAAAACAAACACAAGGAGGTTGATATGCTCAAACATAAACATTTTACTTTTTTGACCGTAGTAATAGCAATAACAATGCTTATCTTTGTGAATTCGGCAATACATGTTAGTGCGAACACTGTAGAAATAATTATGCCGGTTCCAACAACCACATCTATTCCTACAACTTATACTAATGGAGGGGTTCCGTCTGTAGAACAACTGGAGGACCTAAAAAACACTATTCAGTCTTATTTTGAGACTCGCTATCAAGCACTCAGCGTATTACATTCAGACAATTTCAAAGAGAATGGTTTTGGCGATCTGGTCTCTGACAGATCTGACGCAAGGGATTTCCTGGATTCAGAATTGAGTAAATTAACAGTAGAGATAAGGCACGCAGAATTGAACCACCTTAGATATGTTGATTATAAATACTCCCTGGAATTTAACAATATTGAAGTCGATAATATCTCCAGGATGGTAACTGTGTCATTAATTGAGGAACATGAAGTCATTGAAGAGATTTCTGTAGAACTTAACCCGGAATATCCATTTGTGTCTCGCAGATACAATCTTGAGCATACAATTATTTTACATGAAGAGCAAGGTAAGTGGAAAATCATATCTGACAATTATACAGACCATATATGGCGCATGTTAAGGCAATCTGAGGTTTCTACAAGTGAAATCCTAAGCACTATGAAGGCAATACCAAAGCCAGCATCACAAGGAGAAAGCGCAACTTCGGAGTTCACCTGCAGCAACCTACCAGTTAATACTACAACTCATCCATATTTACGAGATGATGCAGTAGAGTATGCAACTAGTCATATAAATGATTACAATCCCAATTACCCTGATTACAACAGCGGTGATGATGCTTTACCATGGGGGGATTGTACAAATTTTGTGTCACAGGCTATTTATGAAGGCGGTGATGCATCTATGGCAATTCCCTCTATTTTGCCGCAACCGAGCACGGATGGACAGGTAGGTTGGTATCTTCTCAATGGCCTCCAACACGCCTCTGCTTGGAGTGATGTTAATAAACTTCATGAATTTATAGTGGACCCTATATCAATTCCAACAGCGGGATGGACAGAGGGCCCAGAGGGGTGCGATGCAGGTTTTTTTGACCTTATGCTGGGTGACGTAATCCAATATGATTGGACAGGTGATGGTTTTTGGGATCATGCAGTTATTGTTGTAGATTTTGTAGATAGTACTCCAATAGTTATAGTGGATAAAGGAATTTAGACACAAAAACGGGCATAATTAGGGTGCAGTTTT
>CAKKRM010000141.1 GCA_919902735.1 Anaerolineales bacterium
ATTTCTCTTCTCCTCCTTTCAAAGAGAACCACGGTCGGCGTCCGTGGTTCTCGTCGTTTAAGGGGGCAATGGAAGTATAATCGCGGCATCAAACTCTTGCGAGGGTATCATGCCTATACAAATCACAATTATTGGTCTTGGACAAATTGGCGCTTCACTAGGATTGGCGCTTGCGGCACATAAAGACAAGGTTACAACGGTGGGACACGACAAGGATTTTAGCATCGAGCGGCTTGCTGAAAAAAACGGGGCGGTGGATAAATCCAATCACAACCTTCCGAGTTCTGTCGAAAATGCAAATGTTGTAGTGCTGGCCATCCCTGTCCATCAGGTGCGCGACACCCTGGGGTACATTGCGGGGGATCTCAAAAAAGGCACCGTGGTTGTGGATACCTCTCCTATAAAAGCCGAAGTGGCGAAATGGGCGCAGGAAATTTTGCCCGATGGAGTTCCCTACGTGGGATTGGTTCCCGCGATTGGCCCTGATTTTCTCCACGAGACGGGCACGGGTCTGGACTCAGCCAAAGCTGATCTGTTTTCGAGGAGCATTTTCCTGCTTTCGGCTCCGTACGGCACTCCCGGTGATGCATTGCAACTGGTTTCAGGGCTTGTCAATTTAACAGGCGGGACTGTGATGATCACCGATTTTGTTGAATCGGATGGCCTGATGTCTTCGGCTCTCTTACTTCCACAACTGGTATCCGCATCTTTATTGAACGCAACAATAAGCCAGCCCGGCTGGCAGGAAGTTCGCAAGGTTGCGAGCCGCGCTTATTTTGCCGCCACATCCGCATTTACAGGGCAGGATGGTGTGACTGCATTGCACATGCAGGTGATGCAAAACCGTGAGAACGTTTTGCAAAAACTGGATGCGATGATCGCCGCCCTGGTTGATTTGCGTTACGATGTTGAAGACTCCAATGAAAAAGGCTTGAAGGATCGCCTGCAAAAAGCACAAGATGGACGCCAGGACTGGCTGAAAGAACGCTCCTCAGCAAGCTGGATGGAAGTAAAACGTGAGCCGATTGAAAAAACACCCATAAAGGAAAGGTTGTTTGGCACCATGTTCAGCAAGCCCAAAGATAAAAAAGACAAATGACCTGCTATTGTTACATCCTCGAATGCGCGGATGGAACCTACTACACCGGCTGGACCACCGACCCCGAACGGCGCGTGAAGCAGCACAACAAAGGTATCGGTGCGCGTTATACCAAAACCCGCCGACCCGTGAAACTGATATATTTGGAACCGCAGCCCGATAAAGTGACAGCAATGAAAAGAGAGAGAGCCATCAAAGCTCTCTCTCGAAAAAAGAAAATGGAATTGTTTAATTCACCTTACGCGCCCTAGAAATTTGCCACAGAGTTCACAGAGAAAATCTTAAGAAAAAACTCGGAGAACTCTGTGCGCTTATTACCCTGCGGGCTGTGGCTAACTGTGTAAGGTGAGTTAATCAGTAAACAACGGCAAATGCCCCAGGGACAAAACATGCATCCACTGCGCGCGGTCGCCTTCAGTGAGGATGGCCGCCTCGCCCGCCACGCTTGCGCCAACCTTGTCCAGGATCATGCGCATACCTTGCAAAGTGGAGCCAGTGCTGATGACATCATCCACGATCAATACTTTTTTGCCTTGTATCAACTCGCGGTCTTTTTCATCCAAAATCAAAACCTGCGGCGCGCCGGTGGTAATGGAAAGCGTCTCTGCTTGAATGGCATCGCCCATATACAGCTTGTATAACTTGCGTAAAATAATGTAGGGCTTTTTCGTTTCCGCTGAAAGCGCATACGCCAACGGAATGGATTTGGCTTCCGCCGTGATGAGGATGTCATAATCGACAGCCTTTAATTTTTTGGCAAGCTCGCGCGCGCAGGCCTGCACCAGCTCTGTATCTCCCAAAATATTAAGGATGGCGATCCGTAAACCGGGTTTGATCTCAAAGAGGGGTAGTTCACGTTTTATACCTGCAATCTCAATCGAATATGTTTTTCGTTTGGGCATAACACTTCTCCATGTAAAATTTGCCTCGGTAGTTTATCATAAATCCGGGCATGTCATTGCGAGGGCGTTCGTTGCCGGAAGCAATCCTCAACTTTATTTGAGATTGCTTCGGCGAAAAACATCGCCTCGCAATGACATCACTTCCATAGAAAATTTGTGCTATACTCTGCCAATGCGCCCGATCCGCTCTTCTGATATTGGAAACTATCTATATTGCCGCCGCTCGTGGTGGTATCGCAAAAATGGGATTCCTTCCGAGAATCAGGCGGAACTTGCGGCTGGGACAGATCTCCACAAACGGCATGGCCGCCAGGTCATTGCCTCGGCTCTTACGCGGACCGTTGGCCTGATTCTGCTTCTGGCGGCGATTCTTCTGCTGGTGGCTTATTGCGCCGCACAATTATGATTCATGCTAAAGAAAAGGCCAATCCATGTCTGAACTGCTAAACCGCCTCGCTTATTTGCAAACCCGCCGCGATAGAACTCCCAACCTCGACCTGGCGCGCGACCTTGCCGCGCGCGAAGACAAGGCGGGCATTCGTGAAATTGCCCAAAATATGTGGAGCGAAAACAAAAACATCCATTCAGATTGCGTTCATGTGATGTACGAAATCGGCATCATTGAACCAAAATTCATTGAACCATACGGCGAAGATTTTATAAAGCTGTTGAAAAGCAAATACAAAGATATGGTGTCAGGCGCAATGACCGCCCTTGCGGAAATCGCCAAAGTGAACCCTGAACTTATTTTCAAGCACCTGGATGCGATCAAAAAAGCGGGCGAAGCGGAGGAAGACACCGCCATTGATACTTCCATTTCTGCGCTGGCACACACCGCCGCCGCGAATGAAGGATACAACAAAGCGATCCTTCCCTATTTGCTTGAGCATTTATCCACCTGCCGCCCCAAGGATGTGCCCCACCATGCCGAAAGAACCTTGCCCGCCATAAACGAAATCAACAAGGATGAATTCATCAACATCCTGAAAAAAAGACAAAAGAACCTCGATAGCGCGGCCTTTACAAGGCTTGGCAGAATCATACGGCTGGCTGAAAAACTATAACCCGCTCACTGAAATGCTTTACATCTCCCTTGCCCTGCTCATTTTCGCCATACTCTTTTTCTGGCAGTCGAACCGCCAGCAAAAAGCTGCCGGCCTGCCCGGCGGACGTGTCATCTACACCGACACGCGCGGCTGGGGGGAGGAAGTTGAAAAGCCGCTGTTTTACGCAGCGCTTGGTTTGACAGGTAAGCCGGATTATCTGATCGAAAAGAGCGGACAGATCATTCCCGTGGAGGTAAAGTCTGGGCGGGCGCCGGAAGCGCCGTATGATTCGCACATTTACCAACTGGCATCCTATTGCCTGCTGGTTGAAAAAACATACGGCAAACGTCCGCCGTATGGCATCATCCACTACGAGAACCGCGATTTCGCAATTGATTACACGCGGGAACTGGAGTCTTCTTTAATCGAGTTAATTGCGGACATGCGCGAGGATGGGATGAAGAAAGATGTCCATCGGTCGCATGAACAGCCGTCCCGTTGTAAAAGATGCGGGTTTCGTCATGTCTGTGATCAAAAGTTAGTATAAGTTGCAGGTTTAAGGGTACAAGTCGAAAGTCGAAAAAACCTTCAACCTGCAACTTTAAACCCTTATAATTACTTCATTATGTCTGCGTCATTCATTCCGAAACGACCTGTCATCACAGCCTACCCCAAAATGCCCGAAGCCTTTGCAGAAGCAGAAGCCATGGCGGCATTCCTGGAAGAGAAAGGCATTCATGCGCCATACGGTTCGCTGTATGACGAGGAGCTTCGCAAGGCTGTAAAAAAGGGCGAGTATGACATGCTCATTGCAGTGGGAGGGGATGGCAGTGTTTTGCGGGCTGGGCATTTGTGCGCGCCTTCGGGTGTGCCAATATTGGGCGTGAACCTGGGCAGGCTTGGGTTCCTCATTCAAATTGACCGCAAGGAGTGGCGCGAGTACTTTGAAAAATTATTCAACGGCGAAGCGTGGATCGAGAACCGCATGATGCTGCGCGCGGAACACGTCCGCGCGGGGGAAAGCCTTGGCAGTTCGAATGCATTGAACGAGGTGGTTGTGGCTCGCGGACAAAACCTGCGCCCCGTGCGGTTGACCGCTTTCGTAGATACCCGTCAGCTCACCAGTTATGTTGCGGATGGGTTGATCGCATCCACGGCTACGGGTTCAACGGCGTATGCGCTTGCGGCTGGCGGACCCATTCTGCCGCCGGAGCTGCGAAATATTTTGCTTGTGCCGATTGCGCCCCATCTTTCAGTGGACCGCGCGGTTGTGTTGTCTGAAGGTTCTTCGGTGAAAATTATTGTCAAAAGTGAAAATGCAGTCCTGAGTGTGGACGGCCAGCCGCCTTCGCCATTGATGGAGGATGATGTGGTCAACGTGACCGCCGCCGATGTGACTGCGCAATTTGTCCGTTTTGGGGACCCGGGTTATTTCTATCGCAATCTCACCGCTCACATGAACGAAAATTCATTAGGATTTCCACGATGATTGAAATGAACGCCACCACCTATTGCTATGCCCATCCCACCCGTGAGACCAGCCTGCGCTGTAAACGCTGTGACCGTCCCATGTGCGCCTCCTGTGCGGTGCGGACTCCCACGGGATATGTCTGCAAGGATTGCGTCCGCGCACAGCAGAAAACGTTTGACACTGCCATGTGGTATGACTATCTGATTGGGTTTGGCGTTACCTTTTTACTTTCCCTGATCGCCAGCGCCCTTGCAGGCTTTATCGCAAGTTTCCTTGGGTTTTATATGATCTTTATTGCAGCAGCCATCGGCGGCGGCGCTGGGACTTTCATTGCAAACATTGCCCTGCGTGCGGTCAACAAACGCCGTTCAAAATCATTGTTTGCTTCCTGCGCGGTCGGGGTGGTCGTTGGCGCGCTCCCGGTTATGGCAGTACTGTTCTTTATGGGAAATATATTAGCCCTTATTTCCATCGGTGTTTATATTGTTGTCGTAACCCCCACAGTGTACTCGCGACTCTCTGGAATCCAACTTACAAGATAACCCATGCTTACCGAACTTCACATCCAAAACTTCGCAATCATAGATAAACTCGACCTGCGCTTCGGGCAGGGACTCATCATCCTCACCGGTGAAACGGGCGCGGGCAAATCCATCATCCTTGATGCCGTGGTGATGCTCATCGGCGGCAAAGCGGACACGACCTTCGTCCGCACTGATTCAGAGGCGGCATTTGTCGAGGGTGTGTTCCAGCTCAAAGGCCCGGAAAAAGAGGCGGTACACGAAGTCCTCAACCGCGAAGAACTGATGGACGATCCCAATTATGTGGTGCTGATGCGCGAAGTCCGCAAAGAGGGGCGCAGTGTGGCGCGGGTGAATGGCCGCACGGTGAACGTTGGATTGTTGAAGGAACTCGGCGCGCTGTTGATTGACATCCACGGGCAGGCGGAGCATCTCTCCCTGCTCGATCCTCGCGCACACCTGGGCCTGCTCGATCGCTACGCAGAAGTTGCCAGGCCGCTGACAGAGTACCGCCAGACCTATCATGCCTTGTTGAACCTGCGCCGCGAGTTGAGCGACTTGCGCAAAACGCAGGCCGATGCAGACCGCCGTACTGAAATCCTCACCTACCAGGCCGAGGAAATCGAAGAAGCGCAATTGAAAGCAGGCGAAGAAGAAGAACTTCGCAAAGAACGCGACAGGCTGGCAAATGCCGAGTCTCTGGCACAGAATGCGCAGGAAGCGTTGGCGGTTTTGGAGGAAGGCTCGCCCGAAACCCCCGCCGCTACGGATTTGGTTGGGCAGGCGGCACAGGCTTTGGCCACGCTTGCAAAAATAGATGCGGGGCAGTCCGAGTTGGCGAACCAGGCCGAGGTCATGCTGGATGCGATGTCCGACATCATCCACGGCTTGCGAAATTATCTCGAAGAAATCGAATTCAACCCGAAGCGTTTGGAAGATGTGGAAGAACGGCTGGATGTCATCCATTCCCTCACCCGCAAATATGGCGGCAATATTCCCGCGGTGATTGCGTACGGCGCCGATGCCCGCAAGCAACTGGAAACCATCACGGGCGCGGCAGACCGCATCGATGAATTGGAAATGCAGGAAGCCAAACTGCTTGAGAAACTCGGCAAGCAAGGCAACATGCTCACTGAAAAACGAAAGTCCGCTGTTGTTGAAATGGGCAAGGGTATCGAGCTTGAACTCGATCACCTGAAGATGGAATCCGCAAAATTCGGCGTGGACTTCCAAACCAAGCCCGATCCCAACGGCGCGCCGCTTGCAGATGGAACCCGCATCGCCTTCGACCAAAACGGATTCGACCGCGTGGAATTTCTCGTAGCCCCCAACCCCGGCGAAGGACTCAAACCGCTGGCCAAGATCGCCTCAGGCGGTGAAACCTCCCGTTTGATGCTTGGACTGAAAAACGTGATGGCACGCGCCGATGAAGTCCCCTCCCTGATCTTCGATGAAATTGACCAGGGCATC
This sequence comes from Anaerolineales bacterium, assembly GCA_919902735.1. Taxonomy (GTDB): domain Bacteria; phylum Chloroflexota; class Anaerolineae; order Anaerolineales; family Villigracilaceae; genus Villigracilis. The sequence continues at coordinate 6,510 of CAKKRM010000141.1, forward strand.
GGCGGGCGCGTGGGCATGGTGGTCGGCCAGAAATTATGGAATCTCTCGCGCACGCACCAGGTTTTCTGCGTCACGCATCTTCCCCAACTCGCCGTCTTTGGCGACCAGCATTATCAAGTGCAGAAGCTTGTGGACAAAGGCCGCACCCTCACCCGCGTGGAGCCGCTCGAAGGCGAGCCACGGCTGCTCGAACTCTCACAAATGCTTGGCGAGGTGGGCGAAGGCACGCTCCGCTCGGCGCATGAATTACTGCAAACCGCCAGGCAAATGATAAAAAGCCCGAAAAAATAGAATCAAAAAA
>CAKKRM010000142.1 GCA_919902735.1 Anaerolineales bacterium
TAGTGTTTCATATTCAATCATTCGCCTATCATAACGCTATTTCCGATAACGTCTAGTAATCAGTGAACAGTGAACAGTGAACAGTGAACAGTCTTGCTTTCGACTTTTGACTTTTGACCTTCAACCTGTAACTTTCAACCTGTAACTTTCAACCTTCAACCTTCAACCTTCAACCTTCAACCTGTAACTTTCAACCTTCAACCTTCAACTCTAATGATCAACCTAAAACCCGCTCGTATCCTTGCCATTGAAACCTCCTGCGATGAAACCGCCTGCGCAATCATCGAAAATGGACGCGCCCTGCTTTCTTCCGTGGTGGCCTCGCAGATGGAAATCCATGCCCGTTATGGCGGTGTGTTTCCCGAGGTGGCTTCGCGCCAGCATGTTTTGGCGATTACCCCCGTTGTCGAGCAGGCGCTTGCACAGGCGCATCTCACGCTCAACGATATTGATGCCATCGCAGTTACGCAGGGACCTGGCCTTGCAGGCTCTCTCGTTGTTGGCATGAACATGGCCAAAGGCATTGCGCTTGGCATGGGCAAGCCGGTCATCGGCGTCAATCATCTGGAGGGACATCTGTATTCGGCATGGGTATATGAAGCTGGCGAACTCGTCCCGCCCGAGCCGCAATTCCCGCTGATGGCTTTGCTCGTTTCAGGCGGACATACCGAACTGAATCTCATGACCGATCATTTGACCTATCAAAGACTCGGCTCGACCCTCGACGATGCGGCTGGGGAGGCCTTCGACAAAGTTGCCCGCCTCCTTGAGCTTTCCTACCCTGGCGGCCCGTCCATCCAAAAGACAGCCGAGGAAGGCGACCCGCGCCGCTTCAACTTCGCCCGCGCCTGGCTCGACGGAACCTGGAATTTTTCCTTCAGCGGATTGAAAACCTCGGTCCTGTATGAAGTGCGTGATCTGAAAAAGAAAAGCCATTCCCTGCCAATCCCTGATTTGGCCGCTTCCTTCCAGCAGGCTGTTATTGATGTGCTGTTCAAAAAGACAATGAATGCCGCTCGTGAATTTGGCGCGAAAGAAATCCTGGTGGCGGGCGGGGTTTCGGCGAACCGCCCACTGCGGCAGGCGTTCAAAACGCAGAAGGAGTTTCCCGTTCACATTCCCCCGATTTCATTGTGTACCGATAACGCGGCGATGATCGCAGCGGCGGGATATTACCGCCATGCCCTCGGCCACACATCCGGGCTGGAGATGGATGTTCTGCCGACCTGGCCGCTTTCGTAATTAACTCACCCTACGCAAAACGTCCCGCAGGTTTCCTGGAATCAAGCCTGTTTACAGAATAAACCTGCGGGACGGTGTGTAACACAGTAATTAAATCAAACCGCCGCTGACTTGCCCAAGTCAGCGGCGGTTTGATAAAGGGAGAATGTAATTCTTATTATATGTGGGCACTTAAATGGAACCTGAATAGGATATAAATTCTGGATGAGAGTTTATTTCATTGCTGATAAAAGTTCATCCAATGAAATCGGTCCTGCGCGCAGGATGATGGGTTCGCTACCCGTGCAATCCACCAGCGTGGATGGGATTCCGCCGGGTGTTTTGCCGCCATCTAGAATCAACGGAATGCGTCCATTGAGTTGTGTGTAGACTTCGTCAGCGGTGGATGGGCTTGGTTGGCCGGAGATGTTGGCGGAGGTCACTGCCATGGGGCCAGCGGCGCGTAGCAAGGCGCGCGCGTCGGGGTGGTTTGGGATGCGGACTGCAACGGTGGAGGTGGCAGAAACCGCCAAAGGGAGAGTCTGCTTTTTGGGGACGATGCAGGTCAACGGTCCGGGCCAGAAGCGGGCGGCGAAACGGAGAGCCATGCTTGGGATGTTATCCGCAACTTGATCGAGGTCGCTCAAATCTCCGATCAAAATGGGAATGGCTTTTTCGATGGGACGGTCTTTTGCGATGTAGATGCTTTCGATGGCGGCGTTGTCGAAGGCCAGCGCGCCGAGGCCGTAGACGGTGTCGGTGGGGAAGGCGAGGATGCCGCCGTTTTGCAGGATTTCAAGCGCCTGTTGGATTTGTGCGGCGGGGATGATTTCAGTCTTCATCAAGAATGATTTCTAAAATGCGGTCATGGCCTGCAAGGTCTTGATGCAGGTTGATGGTGGCATTTTCAAATGTGTCGTGGGCGAGGCTGAGAATTTGCGCGCCCTGAGTTGATTCTATTTCGAGAAGTATTTTTCCATTGGGCGCGAGCCAGGCAGGCGCAAGTTTTAGCAGGCGGCGGTACGGGTCGAGGCCGTCCGGGCCGCCGTCGAGAGCGAGAGTAGGTTCGTTGCCGTAGATGGGGAGGCTGTGTAGGGTTTCAGTGGGGATGTAGGGCAGGTTGGCGCAGATAAGATCAAAGGCTGAAGGCTGAAGGCTGAAGGCTGAATTTGGAAGCAGATCGCATTCCATAAATTCAATTTGATTTTCGACGTTGAATTTTTTGGCGTTGCTTTTGGCAACTTGCAGCGCGGCGGGTGAAATATCGGTGGCGAAGATTTTTGCATTTGGGATGTGTGACGCGATGGAGATGGCGATTGCGCCTGAGCCTGTGCCAACATCTGCCACGCTTCGCGCTTCGGGATGGCTGGTCAGCCAACGGATGGCTTTTTCCACGAGAAGTTCAGTTTCGGGGCGCGGGATGAGCACATCTTTGGTGATGTTGAAATCGAGGCCGAAGAATTCCCAGTGGCCGATAATGTAGGGAAGCGGCTCGCCCGCTTCCAGCCTGGCGAATGCCCGGTGCGCTGAATCAACTTGCGGCGGAGTAAGAGGCGTTTCAAGATGGGCGATTAGCCACGTGCGCGGATGTCCGATCACATGTGCAAGGATGATCTGCGCGTCCAATTGCGGCGTATCGCTGAAAACGAGTCCCCTTGCCGCATCATCGAGCAAGTCACGAATTTTCACCACTCTTCCAATCACTACTCTCTAATTTCATTCATCATCCACGCCAGTCGCTGCAAGTTTGTCGGCTTCTTCGCGGGTGGAGAGTTCATCGATGAACTGGTCTATGTCGCCGTCCATTACTGCGGGCAGGTTGTAACTTGAATACCCGATGCGATGATCGGTGACGCGGTTTTGCGGGTAGTTGTAGGTGCGGATTTTTTCGGAGCGTTCGCCCGAGCCGACCTGTGAGCGGCGATCCGCTTCAAGTTCGGCCTGACGCTTGGCGAGTTCGATATCGTACAAGCGCGCGCGCAGGATGCTGAGGGCGCGCAGTTTATTTTGCAGCTGCGAGCGTTCATCCTGACAGGTGACGATCATGCCTGTGGGTTTGTGATACAGGCGCACGGCCGTGGAGTTCTTTTGTACGTTCTGCCCGCCCGCGCCCGAGGAGCGATAGACTTCGATCTCGATGTCGCTTTCGGGGATGTCCACTTCCACATCGTCCACTTCGGCGAGCACGGTGACGGTGGCCGTGGAGGTGTGGATGCGTCCCTGGGATTCGGTGGCGGGCACGCGTTGAACTCGATGTACGCCTGATTCATATTTCAATTTCGAATACGCCTTGCCGCGCACTTCAAAGATAACTTCCTTGTAACCGCCGACGCCGATGGAGCTTTCAGACATAATCTCTGTCTTCCACTTTTGGTCTTCGGCGTAGCGGGTGTACATGCGGAAAAGGTCAGACGCGAAAATGGCGGCTTCGTCACCGCCTGCGCCTGCGCGAATTTCAACAATGACGTTTCTGTCATCACGCGGGTCTTTGGGAACCAGCAGGCTTTTGATCTGTTTTTCGAGGGTTTCGATTTTCGGGATCAGGTCGTCTACATCCGCTTTGGCGAGGGAGATCAACTCCGCGTCATTTTCGTTGATGATGATTGCTTTGGCTTCGTCAAGGCTTTTCATCGCCTGACGATATTCCCGCGCTTTTGCAATGAGCGGTTCAAGGTCCACGCGTTCCTTGTTGATCTCGCCCGCGCGTTGATAGTCGCTGCCGACTTCAAGCAGTTCGCTGCCAAGCTGGTCAAATCTGTCTTCAATTGCCTGTAATTTGTCGAGCATATCATTACCTCATGTTGTTGCGGGGAGGGCGCTTGCTCTTTCCGACGAAGCAATCTCCAACATTAGCTCAGAGATTGCTCACCGCACTGGCGCGCGGCGCAAGTGTCGGGCGAAAAACAAGATCGCCCTCGCAATGACATTTACAATTTTACATTTTTGCGAAATAAAGCGCGGCTCCAAAAGGGCCGCGCGGGCAGGATTGTACCATTCGAGCCTTGCTAGTACGTTGTTACGGCAGAGAGCACCATTGAGAGGATCAGAATGATTGCGAATATTGCGAATAGAATCTGGGCGGCTCTGTTCTTTTTAGATATCTCATAGTCCACTGTAATTTTGATTTGTTTTTTGTTTTTCTTTCTTTCAGACATCTTTCATTACTCACTTTTTTATATGATTGTAAAAGGCTCGTGACATCACCTTTTCGAGTTCGTCAATTGTAACAGGCTTCATCACGTAGCCGTCCGCGCCCAGTTGCAGGGCTTTTTCCACCATCACATCCGCGGCCTCGGAGGAGAGCATGATGACGGGCAGGTCTTTCCATTCCTTGCGGCGGCGCAGGAATTCGAGCATATCCAACCCCGACACTTCGGGCATGTTGATGTCGAGGATCATCAACTCCGGGTTTCCGCCCGCCAGCAGCGCCTGCGCGGCGGAGCGCGAATTTAGGAAATGCTTCGTATTGCAGTCCAACAGCTTCAGCATTAAGCTGATGGCGCGTCCCATCTC
>CAKKRM010000143.1:0-4111 GCA_919902735.1 Anaerolineales bacterium
TCTCGCAATTTAACAGAGCGAGAGAACTAGAATGTGCGTTCTATTTTACTACGAATTATTTAGTTCACCACCTAAGTCTTTGTGTAAAAATAACTTCCTTGTTTTGAACTTCGGGCTATCCTTGTGCTCGGTGCGGGATAAATCCCTGCCTCAGTTCGTAAAAGTCGGCTAAAGCCGACTTAGCCCCGAAGGGGCTTCCATGTACTGAGGCAGGACTTTAGTCCGCCGATTCCCACGAGAAAAACGGAAGTTGTTATTGCACGACTCCTAAGGTTGTCGCTCTGAGGGAGCGTGTTCGTCGCGACCGACACTGCGCCGCACTGCGTTTGTTGCAGTGCGGTGAGAGTCTCTTAGCCGTCGTAGAGACCCTCACCGCACTGGCGTACGGCGCAAGTGTCGCTACGATCAGGGAATCATGCTCTCGTAGCAAAAAGGTTTTCGTATGAGAACCAGTGTTTCAGGTAAAATCCTCCCATGACAAACGAAAAAGAATATCTCCCCAAACGCGCGATATGCATCCACGCGCATCCTGATGACCAGGAATTTACTGTTGCTGGAACGCTTGCCAAATGGGCCAAAGCGGGATGCGAAATTATATCGGTGGTAATTACGAGCGGAGATTCAGGTTCGAATGACCCGAGTAAGGGCGCAGAGTATAAGCCCGAGTTGGCGAAACTCCGTGAAGGCGAACAGACTTCCGCGAACAATGTGATCGGCGTGAAGGAAACCATTTTCATGCGCTACCCCGATGGTGAACTGGAACCTTCGCTTGCCTTGCGCAAGGAACTCACGCGCATCCTCCGTCAGCACAAGCCTGACGTGGTGATCACAGGCAACCCCGAAGCATGGTTTTACGGAAATGAATATATCAACCATCCCGATCATCGCGCCGCTGCGCAAGCCGCATGTGAAGCGGTTTTCCCGTCCGCTGGGACAAGGCTTATATTCACCGACCTGCTCGAAGCGGGGTATGAGCCGCACAATGTCAAACGGCTGTATGTTCACGGGACAGACAAACCCGATACGTGGGTGGACATCACGGAGACGATGGACATCAAGATCGAGGCGCTGGGCAAACACGCCAGCCAGGTCAACCCTGATGAAGTGGGCAAGTGGATGCGCGACTGGGCGAAGGAAGAGGCAAAGGACAAAGGCTTCGAATATGCCGAGTCGTACAAGGTGATGATCTTGCAGAACGAGGAAGAGGGAAAATAAATTTTAGGCCCGAAAGATTCTGGAGTCAGGCAGCTTGCTGAGCGACTCCAGAATCGTGAAGTACTGAGTATCAGTACTTCACGAAAATGTTTCGGAGTAGCGGCTTCAGTCACTTATTAGCCGAACGACCAAAGACTCTGGCGCTGCAAAAATAAAAAACCTTAACGCCAAGACGCCAGGACGCAAAGAAAAATAAAATTTTGGCGCAAAAATGCAACTTTTGCCCCAAGAGCGCAAAAAAGCGAGGTTCTTTTTTAAAATCTTTGCGCCTTCGCGTTAAAAAATTGACCTTTTGCAGTGGTCTTACCCAAGCCATTACTACGTTTTCGTGATCTACTGATAATAGTCTTTTCGCTTGTTTAATATTGCGCTGCGTATTTTCCCCAATCCCAGCAAATTCAAAATGGACGAAACAAAAATATTCATCCGCGCCAGGGCTGTGGGCGGGTGGATGAACAACGCGCGCAGCCACGCGGAGAGCGCTTTGGCAGGCAGGCCGCCATCGAGCAGGTATCGCGAATCTACGCGATGGGCCGCTGCGCGGGCGCGGTGAGCTACTTTTGCAAGCAGGGGTGCAAGATTTTCATCTTGCGCTACGGTTTCTAAAATGCGAAAGGCTTCGCGCCCAAACTCGACGGCTTTGGCGCGGTTCTTCGCTTCGGCATGGTAGCGCGCGGCGGACCAGGTTTGGTCCACGTGCAGAATCTGTCCGTGTTGGGCGATTTGGATCCATAAAAGGTGGTCAAGTAGAAAGTGGAACGTGAGGTCGAGACCGTTTGTTTTTTGCAGGGCAGAGCGGCGCATGAAGACGGCGGGCTGGCCGATGATCTGAAAACACAGCAGGTCTTCGAGGGTTAATGGTTTGTAATTCAAAGTGTTGAAGGTCTTGCCGTGTTCGTCCACGGCAAGCATGTTTCCATACACCAACACCACATCGGAACGCTCTTCAAAAACTTTTACCGCCGCGTTGACTGCGCCGGGTAAATAATAATCATCCGAATTGAGCCAGGCGATGATCTCTCCCGTTGCGCGGGCAAAGCCTTTGTTGATCGCATCCGCCTGCCCGCGGTCTTTTTCCGAAACCCAATACGCCAATTTACTTTCATATTTTTTGATGATCTCCACACTGCCATCCGTGGAAGCGCCGTCCACGACGATGTATTCGATGCGCGGATGATCCTGATTCAAAACAGAGAGAATCGTCTGCTCGAGATAAGCGGCCTGGTTGTACGAGGGGGTGATGATGGAAACGAGGGTCATATATTTTTATGTCGTTGCGAGGGCGCTCTTGCTCTTCGCCCGAAGCAACCTCATCGTCATGTTGGAGATTGCTTCGCCGCAGCGAACGCGGCTCGCAATGACGGAAATCTTCTACCGTAAATCATACAACACAAACCCATCGCCTTGCGCGGCGATTGGGTAATGCTCCAAAATTTTTTTCAAATCGGGCTGTTTATCCAGTTGGCCAAAAGCCGTCACCAGAAAATAATCCATGCCGTCGGTCAGCTCGGCAAATTGCTCCGCGTTATTTTTATCGGGGTTACGCGCCTCGCTCAGTCCCGTCGCCAGCGGCCACAGGCTCACCCTGCGCCAGCCGTACAGCATCAAACGATAGCCATAATCCTGAGTCAGCGCGATCATATTTCCATCGGATGGAATCGCTTCGCCGACTTCGCTCCAAAACGCAGGTTCATGATGGAAATCCTCGGCGATTAAAACAGACCGCGCCACGTAGGCTTGATATCCGATCACAGCCACGATCAACGCGACGAAACCCACGCCTCTGACTCCGCCCTGAGTTGATACACTTTCAACAAGCGGATTCAACACGACAGCCAACCCCAACGCAATGATCGGAATTAGTTGAATATGATAATAGCTGTGCGTGTACATCTGGAAGGGCAGGGTCAATCCGTAGAGCAGATAACCGATCCACAAACTGACCAGCAGCCATCTCATGCGCGGAGGGGCAATCAGCGCACCCGCAATGCTCAGGAAGGTGATCGTCAGGCCAAAGATGGTTCCGAGAAAAGCCAGCCACTTGGTGTAAAAATCCGCGCTGGTGATGAGGTTGATGAGCGCCACCGTCCACGAGAAGAAGTATTCGGTGGAGCGGCTTTGGTTGAGGATCACATAAAAGACAAGCGCAGGGATAACCATAAGAGCGGCCATCATCCACACTTGTTTTGATTTCCAGAAATCCCTTTTGAGGGTGAACAACACCATAGCAATTGCGGCGGAACCTGCAAAGAAAGCGATGACGATCTTTACGAAGGTTGCCAGCCCGAGGAAGATGCCAGCGAGGATGGCCCAGCGCCAAGCCCTCACCCCTGGCCCCTCTCCCGCAGGGAGAGGGGAGGCATCTTCACTCCAGCGATACAGAAAATAAATGCCGATCACAAAAGCGGATGTCATCAACGGGTCAGGTTGAAAGGAACGGCTGGCCTGCACGGAAAACGGTAGGACGAGATAGTACGCCAGCGCGATCAACGCCGCCCATGGAGAGGCAGCACGGCGCATCAAGTCGAACAAAGCCACGCCCGCCGCGAGCCAGAAAAGAGTCAGCCAGACGCGGGCAACGGCAATGTTCTCGCCAGTGATGAGCCAGGTGTAGGCAACGATTGATTCAATGACGGGCGGTTCATATTTCCCAACCGAGCGCGCAAACGATGCGGCCAGGTCGCGTTGTTCATCCGTTGCGGAAGGCAGGATGGAATAATAAATATCCCGCGCAACCAATGAATTGCGAAGCTGGCGCGAGGGATGAAAATCCAATGGAGGGTCGGTGATGTCAAGCAGGCGCAGGAATCCGCCCAGGGCGAAGAGAATGATGAAGGAGATGAACCAGTTGCGAGATTGGGGGGGAGGCGTGTTTGTCATTAAGTCGAAGGTTGAA
>CAKKRM010000143.1:4211-56983 GCA_919902735.1 Anaerolineales bacterium
GTTGAAGGTTGAAGGTTGAAGATCAATCGTAAATCTGAAATAGCGAAGCGTAGTCCACTTTGGGGAAGACGGTGAGTTTGCCGCCGACGGTTGCGTCCACGATTTCGCGGCCCGCTTTGCGATAGGCTTCGCGCGCCATGAGGTAGCCGACTTCAGAGGTGTCGAGATCGGGCAGTTGCCATTTGATGCCCTTGCTAAAATAATTAGGCATGAAGTGATTGGGGTCATCACCCTGCGAAATAACTGTTTTGTTCGCGTCTCCCTTCGATGTGAAATTATGATCGACGCCGATGAGGATGATTTTTTCAAAACCCATGTGAAAGGCAAGTTGCAGCGCAAAGGTTGTGACCGTGGCGCCCTCCCAAACGCGGCCTATTACATTGCTCGCAAAGTGCGGACCGGTGTAGGAGGTGTAGATAAAAGTTGGTAATTGGGTAATTGGTAATCGAGGGGAGAAGTGGCGGTGCGAGCGCCATGCTAAAAATTTGGGAATGGGAAGCGCGAGAATATCATCGGCGAATTGTTCGATGACCAGATCGTTGATGGAACAAAAATAGGTGGTGGTGAAACCGAGTTCGGGAAAAAGCAGGTAAATGCGATTCATGCCGAAGGTGAATTCGTTTTTCAGTTTGGCGAGATCAGTTTGTTTGAGGCTGGGGCCGTTGCCGATGATGAAGGCGCGTTTGCCTTTGTGAATATCTTTTAACGCGGCAAGGCGGCGAATGCTTTCGCGCCGCCAGGGATGCAAATACGCGGCGGGCAATTGGGGCAGGCGGCGAATGGCATCATTCGTGTTGCGGGCAAAATTCCAAAGCGGAGTGGGGATGATGGATTTGATGGTTTGTTTCATGTTATTTGAAATAGATTTTTCGCAGGGAGATCAACACCCACAGGATGATCCCGTCAATGACCAGCGCAGTGACGTAAAGAAGTTCAGGCACGCTCGTAAATGCCAGGCCAATGTTCAAGACGACTGCAACAAGCGCGAAAATATATGTCCACTTCTCTTTTTGATCCAGCATCCTTCCACCGAAGAACATGGCGGCCATATTCACCAGCAGGAAGATGGCAACCAGCAGCATGGAAAGGCCATTGTTATCGAGGAGCATATCCACAAGAATGCCGACGGAAATGACCAGCCAAAGAAGGGTATTCAGGTAAAAAAGCGCCCGCGCCATATTGCCGCGCTGGGCAAATACTATTTTATTTCTTTGTTTTCTCATTCGGTGCTGAGCCTCGCTGTTGCGCCGCCGTCCACGATCATGGCCTGCCCCGTCATAAACGATGATTGTTCATTGTCTGCAAGGAAATAGATCGCATGGGCGATCTCCCCGGGCGTGCCCACGCGCCCGTTGACCGTTTTGCGGGCAAGGTTATCCAGCCGCTCCTGCATATCGCCGTGGCCTGCATGGCCGCGCCCGAGGCCGGCGCGCAGCATGGGCGTATCCACTGCGCCGGGCAAAATGGCGTTGACGCGGATATTATCCGGCGCGAATTCGATAGCCATGGCGCGGGTGAGCGCAAGCAAGCCGCCCTTGGACGCGGCATACGCGGCGATGTTGGCGGAAGTCTGCACGGCATGAACAGAGGATACGTTCACGATTGCGCCGCCACCTGCTTTGAGCAAAGGATGCGCCAGTTTCACGCCAAGAAAAACCGAACGCAAATTTGCCGCCATGACCGCATCCCACTCTTCGACCGTGGTTTGCACCAGGGGTTTGGCAACCTGCATTGCGGCGTTGTTGACGAGGGCATCCAGTGAATCAGTGAAGGCTTGGGCTTTTTCGAAGATGGCTTCCATATCTTCGGGGCGTGAAATATCGGATTGGATGAAAAGGCCGTTTTTTGGAAAAGTATCTCCAAACCCGGACCTGTCCACGCCAACGACGCGCCAGCCTTTTTCAGCAAAGAGATGTACAGATGCGCGGCCAATTCCACCTGCCGCGCCGGTGATGAGGATTGTTTTTGTCATAGGTTGCAAGTTCCAGGTCGAAGGTCAACTGATTACTAATAACTGCTCACTGCTCACTGAATACTGAATACTGAATTCCAAGCCCTTCCACCAAATTCCTGATCGTATTCCAGTGGATTCTTTCCCAGGCCGTTGGGCTGGAATTGGAATTATGCGGAGCCAGCAGAACGTTATCCATCTTCAACAAGGGACTATCCTTCGGCAGCGGCTCGAACTCGAAGACATCCAACGCCGCGCCTCCCACCTGACCTGAGCTGAGCGCTGCGACGAGGGCATTCTCCTCCACGATAGGCCCGCGCGCGGTGTTGATCAGCACGGCCGATGATTTCATCTGCGCGAGAGTTTTGGAATTGATGAGATGATGGGATGTGGGGTTCAAGTCACAGTTCACAGAGACAAAATCGGATTCCGCGAGCAGCGAATGGAGATTGGTCATTTGAATTCCAGACTCAGAAACGAAGACATGGCCGATGTCAATAATGTCTGTGCCGAGGACTTTCATGCCGAATGCTTTTGCGCGGCGGGTAACTGCCTTGCCGATATTGCCAACGCCGATGATGCCCAGCACACATTCGCTTAAGGTCCTGCCAGGGATTTTTTCCCATTCGCCGCGCTTCATGGCTGCGTCCATCCATGGTCCCCGACGGGCGAAGGCCAGCATGTAGCCGAGGACCGTGTCTGCGACGGGGGTGGTGAAGGCATTTGGCGTTCGGGCGAGAATGACATTTAAACGGGAGCAGGCGTCAGCGTGGATTGAATCGACACCCGTCCCCCACTTGGAGATGATTTTCAGGCGCGGGGAACAAGCTTCCAACACGCGCGCTGTGTAGCGGTCATCCCCGCAAATTGCCCCGTCAAACTGGCCTGCGTATTTGAGCAGGTCATCCTCTTCCATGCGTTCCTGCACATCAGGGACGATCAAGTCAATTCCATATTTTTCAAAAACAGGTTTGAAACGATCCAAAAATGGAATCATGTACGGGGCGGTCATCAAAACGGTTGGCATTAGGTCTCACTCACGAATGGGAATTTAATGATGATAATTGTATCACCGACAAAGGGGCTAACTTTACAAGCGTTTTCCTTCGCGGCCTTTGTGTGCTTTGTGTTTAAAAACGGCAGGGCGTTTTTACTACTTTCCGCAAGTATTGGGGATCTCTGAAAAATCATACAGGTTGGGAACAGGCGAGAAATAACTGACATCTTCCAGCATTTCATAATTTCCGCCGAAATAGGAATTGAATATCAGGCGGAATGTATTGACGGGTGTAATGGTTGCATACAATTCATCTTCATGTTCAGGCAGATAATACGCGTTGAAGATCCACATGCGGCGGTCTTTGGGCTGCATCCACGCGCCGTGATCGCCTTGAATGACAATAATGGGCGGCGTATCCGACTCGGCCAGGATCGTGTCAATGGCATCCAGCACTTTTGTGTTCAAAAAGGTTAATTGACCAATATACCCCCTGCGATAATCATCATAAGGATATTCCCTTTGCTCGTTCCAGAAATCGGGTGGGTAATTCGGGTTGCCCTCCGCGTCAAACACAAAGGGCGGATGCGGCGAGATCAAATGAATGTATGAAAACTGCGGGCCTGGCAGGTTGGCAACTTCATCCATACTGTCAAAGACATTATTGAAGCGGTCGCGAAAACTTTGCCCCATCACGGCGTCGGGGTCAACCCAGCCCCAATCCTGGGCATAGCGCGCGAGCGTGGTTCGCAAAAAGAGGCCTTCGAACTCGGTCAAGCCTGATGTGAACGGAGGGGGCGTCAGGAAATGATCGGCATCCTCCAATTCATTCCAGGCAAAGCCCGTTGCAAAGTTGACCGTCTCATAGCCCATGACCTCGAAGTTATGACGCACGGCGCTATGCTTGAGCGAGTTCCACAACGTCCGCCGCGCAGTGCTTTCGGGCGCAAATTCATCGTCCAGTTCCTGAATGTACATCATGTTCAAGGAGGATGCGAGTGAGATCTCCGTCCGCACATAATTGCTCTGACCACATGCCGCAACATAAAACCCGCGTTCTTTCAGCGCTTTTATGAATTCAGAGTTGTCATAATTATAGACAGTCGCAAGAAAATCTTCGCGGGCATAGGAATCAAGAATGATGTAATACACATCTGGTGGATTTTGCGGCACGGTCAGGTCATCCTGCACGGGGGCATTGTCCGCCCCCAAAGCGCGGACGCCTCGCGGCTCGCCCTCGAGCATGATCTGCCCTACAGACATGACCAACAGCGCGAGCGCAACCGTGTTGAAGGTCAAAGTCGAGGCGGCAAATGTCGCTTTTGAACGCACCACCCAAACAAGACCTGCAACGAATAACGCAACCCATCCAACTGCCAGCCAAAGCGTGTAATTGGCGTCAGGGTATTTCGTATCGATGGCGATATAGGCGTGGCCAAAGGTGAAGAACAATGCCAGCGACAGGCCGGTCAGAAATGCGGATTTATACACCTGCCGCAGAAACAACCAGAACACAAAATACAGCGTCCCGCCAAATGCAACCGACACAAGCAGAGATCGCATCCCCGCCGAAAGCTGGATCTGCCCCACATTGGCGGAAAGCAAAGCCAATACCGGATAAGCGCCAATCGCAACGGGATACCAGGGGATATTAAAAACACCAACTAAAAATTTTTTCATAAACGCCATTATTTCCTTATTTGTAAAAGTTTACTCGCAAACTTTCTTCCCGATAAATTCCTTCACCGCATCATCGAGCGTTTCCTGATTCATAAACTCCGTCATAATCTCACAGGCCTGCAAACGCAGGAACTTATCCGTTGCCATGAGTTTTGTGGTCGAACGCATGTTTTCCAAATCACCCATCACCGCATGGGCTTGCAGGAAAGGCATCCACTCCAGGGCATCTTCGGGATAATAGCCTTTATCCAGAGCCTGCTTCAACAAAACGGGAATCGTTCCCCACTCGCCGCGCTGACGGGCAAGGTCTGCTTTTTGGTAATAATAGCACCAGCCATGATCAGGCTCCTTGCCAAAGACCAGCTCAGGCAGAGTCTGAAGCGAACCGTCCAGCGCAACATTCTCCAATTTGGAATGTGGCGCGATCAACTTCAAGCGATCATCGTCATAGGGTGATACTTCAGGCAGGCTGCCATCGATCAATCGCACACAGCCATTCAGGCTGGATTGAATCATCACCAGCACGTTTCCAAAATCGCGCTCCAGATAATTTCCGCGGCGCAGGGGCGTTTCCATGCCGCCATTCATTGTGATGTTCAAGACGGCGTCGTTCGTCAACACCGAAGACGGTAATTTTATCTCGACAGGATTATTCGTTTGCTTTTCGGGATAATAAATAAAATTCGCAGGTCCCCAAATAAAATAATCTTCGCTCAACGGACTGCCAGGGTACGAAGCGATCAACGTCACACCTTCTTCGATCATGGGCGCGCGCCATGCCACCTGCCACCAAAAATTTCGGGTCGCGGCAGTTTCACGCACATATCGCATCGTATTCCCGTAATGAGTCATTATCGCAATCGCCGTAAAAATAGAAAGCAATGTAACCTGCGCAGGCCGCGAAGAAATATATTCGATGACCAGCGTCAAAAGCAAAGCCGCGCCCACAGATGCGACCAGGGTATAACGCGAATAATCAGGCAAGGTGACATGGCGATTCACAAAGATGACAGGCAGCAGCCCGCCAATAATGCTGGCAAACCCCAGCCACCACGTCTCCCGCCGCATTCCCCGCTGTGAATTGGTCAGCGTTTCAGATTCATTCTCTTTCCTCTGGCGCATTCCCAAAGCCAACAGCAATGCCGCCAATGCCGCCCACCCAAATGCGGACATCATATCTTTCAAGCGCATGGGAAACGCCAGCACATACATGGGGAGTCCCCACGCCACCAATGTCACGCTGAAAAAATCCTGTATCAAATAATTCAACCGCCACAACGCGGTTAAGGGAGATGAAAACAACTGCACGGCCTGCAATCCAATATCCGTTGCCTTGCGCTCGGATTCAAAGAAGAAAAAACGCCAAACGAGAAACCCGACAGCAATGAGCAAATACGGCAGGCTGGCAAGTATGCTTTTTGTAACTTTTTGGCGGAAAGATTCAGCCTGCGCTCGCCACATCAAAACAAAAATACAGGCGAAGCGAAAAGCCTCGATGCCGATGAAATATTCCATCTGGCTCAAGTACGCCCAACCAGCAAAGATTGAACCCGCCATGAATAAGATGCGCGGTGTCCGCCCCGAAGTGAGAACTGATTTCACCGTCAACGCAATCGAAAGAAGCGCAAGGAATAAGCCGAGGATGTGCGATTGATAATCGATGGCATTGGGCTGGGAAAGAAAGCCCGGATAAACCGTAAACAAAAGCGTGGCAGCCAGCGTGGAAAATTTCTTCTCCGGCCAAAGCAGGCGCAAAGCCCAATACAGGCAAATTCCGCCTAAAAAGCGGAATAGAAATGCGCTCAAGTTATAGAACAATGGGTTGAACCCAAATATCGAAAACAGGGGCATCATCGCCAGCGCGCGGCCGGGGCGGTCTATGGCGAATATCTCGTGAAAGAAATCCACATCCTTCACCTGCATGTCGTACATCAAATACCAGTCGTCGTTGAGATAGCCCAGGTCTTTGACCAGGGGCAAATAGGCAATCGCCGAGATGACGAGAAGAAGCAAAGCGCCTAGCCAAAAGGAGTTGAATTTTTCGTTGTTATTTTGCATTTTTCACGGCTTTTGTACCGCGACATTTATGTCGCGTGCGGCTTCACGACAAAACCGCTATCGCAAGATAAATCTTGCGCTACATCCTTTTCCTCATCAAAAAATCTGCAATCTCGAAATCCAGCTCTTCGTCAATGTCCCAGGCTTCGTCGGCGGCGATCTCGAACATGAGAGGTTTGTCGCCGATGCGGTGATGCTTGCGCGCCAAATTCTCGCGGGTGAAAATGTACATGCAGGAATTCTCCTCGAACACAGGCGGCAGGTCCTGCGTTTGGATCAACTCCAGCGGATTGTGATTGATGGCGCGTCCATCCTGAAAATACAACCGCGTTTGCAGGCGGGTGACGGAAAATAAAGAATCGTAGTTGGGGTAATTGGAGATTAGGGATTGGATGGCGCGGGAGATGGTTTCGGGTTTGAGCAAGGGATTTGTGCTGTGAGTCTGCAAATAAAATTCTGCATCCACTTGCGCGGTGTCGTGCAGGAGAATCTCGTTCATGGGAACATCGTCGGCGCGGAGATGCTCGGGGCGTTGAATCAGCTTCACGTTGGGAAAGCCCGCGTTGAGCTTAGTCGAAACGAAGCGGCGCACTCCATCCATCACAGGTTCGGAGTCGGTATCCACCATCACCGTTTCAATTTCTGGCACGGCGAGCAGCGTTTCGATGATGTGTTGAAAAAGGGGTTTGCCCGCGAGCGGGCGATAATTTTTGCCAGGCACACGCTGGCTGTGGTGGCGCATGGGGACAAGGGCGGCAAGTTTCATGCCCCCTATTTTACTTTCAAACTGGAGTCCAAAGTCTCCTGACTTTGCCCAACGACTGGAGTCGTTGGACTCCGTTTATAAAGTCAGGGACATTTGCCACTGCGAAAGCGTTTCGCGCGTCATGCCAACCTGTTCGAAAATGACGCCCATCTCTTCGGGAAAGATGGGAGAGACATGCCAGGTTTTATTTGGGAATCGCGCAAAGAGCGCGCGCATCAGGACCGCGCTGAGGCCTGCTCCGCGGGAACGAGCTTTTACCAACACTGATGAAATGGACACGTCCAACGCTGCGGGATTGCTGATGAGGCAATAGGCATCGTTCAAGCGAAAGGCACGCGAAGGCGGCGTGTGCTGCATGATGGTTGTGCCTGAAAGCTGCCAGGGCAAATCTTTTAATCCGTGATACGTGACGAGACGCGCCAGTTCACGGATGTCGATCTCTTGTAGTTCATCTTGTGCGCTCCCGTTGCTCAAGGCGGCGTCCCCGCCGCCGAGGACGGCGGCGGGAGCAGTTTGTGTTATATCCAACCTGTATCCCACCAACCTGCGGATTTTTGTGAAACCAACCTTCTCGTACAACTTCACACCCGCCGTATTTTGCTCGATGACTTCAAGCAGCATTTCCTTCTCGCCGCGCGCTTTGGCTTCTTCGATGAGCGTTTGCATTGCCCATGTTCCTGCGCCGCCATTCCGCGCATGGGGCACAATCCCCATCGCCGCGAGTCGACTTGTCCATCCACGGCGGGCGATGAGCGCTACGCCCACAGGCTCACCCTCTTTCGTCAGCACGCGGCTGGAGTTCAGGTCAATGCCATCGCGGCGGAGCATGGTGAGCAAGCCGTCATGCGTAATGTGGATGGGAATGAGATAACCCTCGAAGCTGAGAGTCATTAAGTCTGCAAGTTGAGGAGTGGGAAATTCCGAGGCGGGTTTGAGGGAGAGGGGTGGCATGAAAATTTATTCTTTTATTCCCATGCTGAATCGAGCTGTAGTGCGAAAACTCTTGCAGGTCTTCAATGCGTTTTTTGCATTCACCAAATCTGCAGACGCGCCAGGGTATCGGAATTCGACAAGCCTGGCTTTTATATATTTTTCCACGCATTGTTGGGCAAAGAAACAGGCAGCGTCATAATTTGGATCCTTGCGGGCGCGAATTTCACGATGCAGGGAAATCCAGTCATTTTCCGCTTTCTCCACCCATTCACGCGTGAGCGGCTTCATAAAGCGCCCTCCCCTTATTTACAACATCCCGCAGGAAAAAATCTCCCATTGCCAGCCGTTTTTTCAATTCGTCAGGTTTGCGAACCATAATATCCACAGGGAACTTTGGTTTGCTCGCCATCCAAATTTCGGTGGCCTTTTCGGGGTTGCGCCCTGAAAAAGACATAACCACCAATATATCCACATCCGAGTCTTCGGTTGGCTTGCCATAGGCATACGATCCAAAGAGAATAATCTTTTGGGGATTGAACTGTTTGGCGATTTTCCTCGCAAAAGCGGATATTATCCTGCTGAATACTTTGTCCATATTTCCAATTATACCGAATAAAAAAGGCGACAGTTATCTTTGCGGAGCGCCATTTCATGGCTGTAGCAAAGTCCGGTTTGTGTCGCTCTGAGCGAAGCGAAGAGTCTCTTAGCCGTTGTAGTGACCTTTCGCTTCGCTCAGGGCGACATATTTCATTTTTGTCAAGCGACTTTCTACAGCCATAGCGCCCTTTAGGGTAAAGATGACTGTCGCCCTGGTTTCCTTATTCTATCTTTCCAAACCATTCCAAACAGTACTCCGCGATCTCCTCCCAACCTTGAGAGCCGATCAGAAAATGGTCGCGGCCTGCAAATTCCTTGAAATCTGTAACAGAGGGGGCTTTATATTTTTTATGGTTTGACCTGTTCAACGAAGCGGGGATGATATGGTCTTTTTCGCCTGCCGTAATCAAAAGCGGACGGCGAGGCTTGCTGAAATCCACCTGGCCTGCGGAGCCAAGCGAGGAAGTAGGCACGCCTCGAGATTCAGGAACCATGTAACGGTCATAGGCGGCGCGTTGTTCTTCCAATGGAAGGGTATTGGCAAAAGCATATTGGAAATGCTCAAAGGTCATTTGCACTGGCTGGCTCAACAAAAACGGATTAATGGCAGGGAAGTTCGATTTCACAAACGACCATTCGGTAGTGAACACGCCCGCAGGCGGAGCAGGGTCAATGGCGATGCCGCCCACGGCTACATCCCGTTGAAGCAAAATCTGCACAGCCAGGCCACCCATCGAGTGGCCGATGAGGGCAGGCTTTTCGTCCAAACCTTTGATGAATGCTTCCATATGGTCAACGATGTGATTCAACTTTAATTTTGCAAGTTCAGGGTCGGGGTGCGCCTTGCGGAGTTCCTCCACAGATTTATCACGCCCAGGCCAGGCGGGCGCAAGACAGCGATAGCCTTTGGCTTCGTAATAGGGAATCCATTTTTCCCAACACAAGGGAGTCATAAACATGCCGTGAATAAAGATGATGGTTTTGGTTTGCATTTTTTCTCCTTATATTTCTAAAGTTTTTATTCAAGTTAGGACTTTCGCTCGCTCCTCTTGTTTTGCATGTCACCCTCCCGAAGGACATCGGGAGAATGACAAGCGAAAGTCCTGCAAGTTTCAAAAACATCGACAACGATTACTCATTATACCGAATCGGCTCCACATCCCTCTTCTTTCCATCTTTCTTCTTCCGTTCCCTCGCATAATAAAACGTCTCCCGCAATTGAGGCGTGACCAAACTCGTTTCGCGGTGCCCCATGCGGGTGCCGTGGAATTGAGCGAAACGGAACCAAAAGATGGAGGAAATATTTTTCAACAGCGCCCGTTCGCGCGCGGCGTGCCAGAGGTCGCTCAAAATGTTGGTTGTGGTCAGGCGCAGGAAATCGTAAAAGTTGAAATGCGCTTCGGGGTAGATTTTTCGCAGCGCCATGGCTTCGCGGCGGTAGCGGTTGTACACTCCGCGCGGCGTTTCGTTGTGGATGTGAACGATCTCAGCCTCGGCCACATACGCGATGGCATGTCCCTGCTCTTTGGCCCACTTTGCCCAGGCGAGGTCTTCGAGACCCGTCAGCGTTTCATCGTAATTATTTTTCTCCCACAGACTTTTTCGGATCGCGGCATTGGCGTTATTGCAAAAGGCAGTCTCCTGTTTTGGCTTGCTCACATCGGGATACCACTGGTGAAAAATCTGCTGTTCAGAAAATTTGGCAAAGTCCGGTCCGCGTTGTTTGCCGTAGGTGAGCGCAACGCTGTCATCTTGAAATGGACGGAGCAATGTCTCCAGCCAATCGGGATAGACGGGATAAACATGCGCGCTGGCGATGACGACGAGCTCGCGCTTCGCTTCCTTAATCCCATAGTTGAGCGACCTCCCAAACGTAAACTCCGCTGACGGGATTCTCACGACCCGCGCGCCGTATGATTCGGCGATAGCGACGGTTGCGTCGGTGGAACCTGAGTCAACGAGAATCACTTCCACATCTTTGAGCGTTTGTTGTTTTATCCCTTCGAGCAAACGTCCAAGGTGTGGAGCTTCGTTATAGGCGCGGATGATGATGGAGAGCATTGGAGATTGGAGATTGGTAATTACCAATCTCCATCCTTTTCGTAGCCCAACTTTACCAGCAAATCACCTGCCACGTTCTTGAATATCTTTTTATGTTCATCGGTGAAATGCTTTTTCCATTCGCCGGTTTTGCCGGAGCGGAAGGTCGGGGACTTTGTCGGGTTGATGGAGGTTTCGAGGGAATTTAGAATCAACTGTCGGGTAGCGGGAAGCGGGGCGCGGACGAGGAGGCGCTCCATGATGCGGGTCAGAGTCGCGGCGCGGGCATGAATCAAATCTTCGAAATGAATCGCCATTACTTCGGGATGATTTAACCAATCGAGATAAGGTTCGAAGCGTGCGGCAATGTTTGGGAATTCAACCCTTCGACTAGGCTCAGGGCGAAAATCAGGCCTGCCGAGGATGCTGACCTTCAAGCGCGAATCAAAATCGGGCAGGGATTGGTAGTAGTTGTGATGCACGTGGCGCGCTTCCATGTCGGTGATGTAGAAGACGTGCGAGACGACCACATCGCGCGGGTCGCGGAAGATGAAGTAGGGAACGAACCTGGGCGAGATGACGCGGGTGATGGCTTCGGGACGGGCGAAGAGATGCGCGGATGCAATGTCACATGGGCGAAGCGAATCGAGCCATGCAAGCGCCTGTTCGGGGTTGCGCTTGCGTCCGCTTTCGCCTTCGTATTCGGCATAGAAGGAATGCAGGCGTTTCGAGAACGGCGCAACATTTGAGAAGCCAAGCAAAATTTGGTCGAGCAGATGCGTGCCGCTTTTGGGGAAGGATATGCCAAGCAGGGTCGGCAGGTTGGCGGGCTGCGAGGCAAAACGCAGGCGCTGGGTCAGTTTTTCGGTTTGGTAAATTATAGAACGGAGGGAGGATTGGATGGACATTCGCTATTGATGTTGGAGAAAATATCTTCTATACTCAAACTGGTTTGATAACCGGCGCCCCCAACATTATACCCATCACGGTCACAAATTGCGCCTTTTCATCTACGGGAAGCGCAATTTGTGATCGAGGGTATTATATAAAGCATCCATCCACATGCCAAACATGCGAAAGACAACCCAGGTTGAAAGCGCCAGGCAATTTGCATTTTTGCAGCGCGCATCCATGGCGCACGATCGCGCCCTCAGGGCAATTGCGAACCTCGACGAGCGCCTGCTTTGCGCCGAACCGATTTACAGGGACTGGACGATCAAGGATATGCTGGGCCACGTGGTTACCTGGAATGATGAATTTAGGCTTGCAATTCGGATCATCCTGAAAAAGGAAAATTCCCAACCTGCTCGACAGGAAATTGATTTCGATGAATGGAACGAAGTAAAGATAGCCGAGAAACGCAAATGGTCGTGGGAACGAATCCGCGCCGACATGGACCGGGATTACAGCGAATTGATTGAACTGGTCGCGCATGTACAGCCAAATGAATTTAGAAAATATGGCATTACCGCCTGGGCAGATTTCCCGCCAAAGGAAATGGCAAAGATACTCAACCGAAAGGTCGAGTCGGTGGAGACGCTGGTCACCTATCACTGGCGGCACATGAACCAGCATTCCCGCATGATCGAAAAGTGGAGGGAAAAGATCGGGTTTTAGGCGCCCAAGTTTGGTGTGACGATATACAAAATTTGGGGTTAACTTTAGAGATGAAACTAACCATTTTCAATACCCCCCTTCTCAGTCCGCTTTTTCGGTTGGTAAGCAATTCGTTCCTGCGCCTCTCAGGCTGGCGCGTGGATGGAACGCTGCCCAACCTCCCAAAATATGTGTTGGTCGGCGCGCCTCACACTTCAAACTGGGATTTTGTGCTGTTTCTCGGCGTGATCTTCCGCCTGAAGGCAGATGCCCGCTACATGGGCAAGGCAGAGTTGTTCCGCAACCCCTTAGTTGGCTGGTTCTTCTACTGGTGCGGCGGCGTGCCTGTAGACAGGAAAAAATCTACGGGGTTGGTGGAACAAATGGTGGAGGCCTGTAATCATTCGAAAAAATTCATCCTGACCATTGCCCCCGAAGGGACTCGGCATTACGTCAGCGAGTGGAAAATGGGTTTTTATCATATCGCCAAAAGCGCGGGAATTCCCCTGGTGATGGCTGTTGTAGATGGCAAACATAAAACCGTGCGAGTGGGGCAGGTTTTTCATCCAACTGATAATATGGAAGCAGATATCAAGGCAGTCAAGGGATTCTTTTCGGGAGTGGTGGGGATTAATCCGCGGAAGAAGTATATTACGCTGGAGTAATAAACGATATTCGTAACAACCGGGGATATGGTTACTTTGGGCAATGTTGCATGCTTGTTAAAATTGTCCTTGATTTTCGCAGAAGAGCGTTATAAAATACTTGACAGGCAACTTTATGCAGTTCAAGACCATACGAGATGGGTTCCGCGACACGCTTCACGATGTCGCTCTTTGCTGAAAGGCAACCTTCCCCCCTACGAGGACAATGTGTTGCCCTAGTACCCGAACAACATGAAGATGTAGGGTAACCCATCAATTTTAAGTTGTTCGGGCACTAGGGAGATCGGCGGGTAAAAGAGGATAAAATGGATGATAAAGAAGAGAAATTCACGAGTACTTTGATTTTTCAGGGGTTTATAAATTTTTTTTACGCGCTTAATTTCCCCAGGGCCCTTCTGCACATTTTCCTTTTCCTAACCTCCCCTTCAAAAGGGGTGATCGAAAAGGATATCGTCAAGTGGATGGAAATGGAACATTATGAACTCCACAAAGCAGGGCTTTTCTCATGGAGGGGACTGGTCTGGCTTCTTTGGAAACATGAGGCGTATCGCAACCTGTTCTATTATCGCATCAAAAAAGATTACCGCATGTTCAGCAGGGTCATTCTCGAAGTAGCGCAATGGATCTACAGGCCCAGAAGCACCCTGTTCATTAAAGCTGGTTTCATTGGCGAGGGATTTTTCATCCAACACGGGTACAGCACCGGGATCGGCGCAAAAAGCATCGGCAAAAATTGCTGGATCAACCAAATGGTAGTGATCGGGTTTTCCGAGGAGGGCAAAGCCCCCATCCTGGGAGATAATGTTCATATTTCTGTGGGGGCCAAAATTCTCGGCAATGTAACGATCGGCGACAACTCGATTGTTGGGGCAAATGCGGTGGTGGTTAAAAACGTTCCGCCCAATTGCACAGTTGTAGGAGTCCCTGCCTATATTATCAAACGGGATGGAAAAAAGGTGAATGAGCCGTTGTAGCAGAACTTGATCCGTCCCATTTTCAAGCGGATACGTTGGTGATTTCGGGGAAGCTTGCGGCTTCACTCCTTCAACAAAAAATCCCCATCCTCCAACATTCCCTCTGTAATCACCTTCACCGACTCTGCTTTCACCAACTCCTCCAACCGAAACGACTTCAACCTCGTTTGCGTGGTGCGGACGGATGGCTCAAGAAACTCTCCAAACGGCAGGGATGTTCTGAACAACTGGTAATACAAAAATCTGCGCGCATTACGTTTGAACTCAAGCGGGACATCAATCACATCAGAAGCTAAAAATTCTTTCATCTTTATTCTTACATCCTCAATCGTCTGCGGAAAAAATACAGTGGGATATTGCGTAAACCTTGCCTTGCCCGCGCACAACACCGCCGCGCCCATGATGGAGGCTTCCAAACCAATCGTCGAGTTATAGACCATCACAAACTTAGATTTCAGAATCAACTCATACGAGCTGAGCGTCTCTTTCGGGCCGATGAAAACAACGTTCGCCTCTTTGTCCGCGCCCTGGCTTGATACCCAACCCTCGACAGTTTCACGGCTGGATTTTCTCACACGCAATTCGTCAGGATGCGCACGGATTACGAACAAGGTTTCAGGGTGTGAGCGCATTTCTTCCAATACCAGATCCAGCCAATCGAACATATCTTCAAAGACCGTGTTGGCGTGCGGCTGACTGGTATCGAAAATCACATTCGTAAAGACAGGCACGATCTGCTTGAAGCCCGCAGCCTTCTGCAAAAACAACTCGTCGAGTCCTTTCATATCCGCCCAAAACTTGATGCCCGCCATCGTGAAGTCGCCTTGAAAGCGCTTTGCAAGATACGCATCCAGTTTTGTGTTTTGCTCAGCGCTCATTTCAAAATCATCGGAGATGTGGATCGGGTACGCCGTCGCTTCGCCTTCGGTGAAGTACGCCGTCGCAGGCAACAACCCCACCTCATGCGTGATGACACGAATGCCACGCTTCAACGCCACGTAACGCGCAGTCGCTTCGGGGAAGAACTGCCCATTGAAAACCAGAACAGCTCTCGGCTGAGTCTGATCGAGCAGCGCGTCAAATTTCTGCGCGACATTCCATGCCGATAAAATATATTCCCGAAAAAGATAACGCGTCGCTTCATCATCATTAAGATGGTGGACTCTCAATACCCATCTCAGCCCAGGCAGACATAATGCCCCAAGCGGAATCCCCTCCCAGACAAAGCGCATCAATTCTTCGACGGGGAGGCTGGTCAGTGCTTCGTTGAGTTTTTCATCACGCTGATAGTTAAACCACTGCACGCCAGATGTTTGAACGTTTGAACGTTTCAACATTTCAACGTTTTTATAAAGCGTCTTCGATTGATACACACAAGATTTACACGGCGGTTCTTTCTGCACGTTATCCCGATTCGTTCCAAGCACGCAATGACTCATGCCCGAGTCACATGCAAAATAAATCACAGGGATGCCCTGCAAGCGGAACGCCCACGAAGCCAGCAGATGGAATCCGCTGTTCCACGAGAGATCGTCAATGCCTGTGGATGCTTTGAAGAAGACCACAGGCGCGCCTTTCGGCTGCGGCTCTTTACGAGCCACCTCGCGCGCCACAGATGCGATCTTGAGATTATTGAGCCTGCGAACGAGCCCGCGTTTGATGCGTTGGGTGAAAAATTCTTTCATGAACCTTCCAAAAATATTCATTGTTGTCTCTTGCATTTTTTTCAAGTCTTTAGTATTATATGGGCAATTCAATAAAATTTCAAAAATAAGGAGTGGAAAGATGAAATTGAAAAATAAAGCCCCAATTGTTTTGATAATTGCAGTTCTAATGTTGAATGCCTGTTCCTTCAGCGCAGAGCCAACGCCTACGGCAACATCCGCGCCTACCAGCACACCAGCCGCCACAAGCACCAAAACCCCCACACCCACAAAAACACCGCCGCCCACCATAACGCCCAATTTAACTGCCACCAGGCGGTCTGAAGAATGGAATGCCGAGATCCAGCGCTATTTCGATGAAGGCTACATCGACACGACCAAGGGTAAATTCAAAAAACTGGATGATTTTTCCGAAGCCTGGGCGCAACTCAACTGGTACACAACCTGGCCCTTGGAAACAGCCATAGAGGATTTCGTTTTCAGCGGGCATTTCGAGTGGTCCAGCGCCAGCAAAACCCCCAATCCCTCCGGCTGCGGTTTGGTATATGCCATGCAAGGAGAAGGGCGAGACGGGTATAAAGATTATTCAGTATTCCTGGACCGGGCCCAAATCCTCTACCTGCGAACAGAATTCGGCCATGGGTTCCGCGTTGGGAAAACCCGCGGAACTACTACGGTAAAGTTCGACGATCCGTTGGAGGCTGATTTTACATTGATCGTGTACGATCATTACTCCTACGTGATTTTGAACGGCGAGGTGATCGGCGAGTACACCCTGCCGCAAAGCGATCTCATCGAAGGCGCTCTTGGCATATCCATACTTTCCGGTACAAACAAGGATTATGGCACGCGTTGTGAAATCACTAACGCTCACTTGTGGACTCCAATTAAATAAAAGGTTTAAAACAGGAAAGTAGACCCCACTCACAGGCGTGGGGTCTACTTTATTTTGCCATCATTTCAGTCATCACCACTCATTATCCTTTTCATACCCCAACTTCACCAGTAAATCCCCGGCCACATCTTTGAACAACCGCTTATGTTCCTCAGTGAAGTGTTCCTTCCATCCGCCCGTCTTCCCAGAGCGGAAGGTGTGACTCTTTTTCGGCTGGATGGCATCCACCAAAATGGGTAGCGCCTTTTCGCGCGGAGTTGGGATTTTATAGCCATTTTTTTCCACTTCATCAAGCATGGCATTCAATGTGACATCGCGGTTGTTGATCAAGTCTTCAAAGCGGATGCACATCACATCCTTTTGTTCCAGCCATTGAAAAACGCCTTCATATCTCTGCTTCACGCTGACCATTTTCAGCCCGTCGCGGTCGATGCCTGTGATGGCGACATTTAACCTTGCGCCAAAATCAGGCAGGGAATTGTAGTAGGCATGCATTCCATGCTCTTCGTGCATGTCGGTCGCAAAGAACACTTGCGAGACGAGCATATCCCTTGGGTCGCGATAAATGAAATAGTTGACGCGCCCAGCCCCAGTTAAGAAGGAGGCGTTTTCTTTGGTCGCATCCACGTAGCCCCAGCCGATCACGCCGCGCGGGGCACTAATCAACTCAGACAGGATTTCGTTTTGCGTTTTGCGTGTTCCGTTTTTCGTGATTGTCCGAATCGGCTCGGCAGCCACATAGCGATATGGCATGATCTGCGTAAAGCCGTTGAGGATTTGCAGCAACAAATGCGAGCCGCTCTTGGGTTTGGAGTTTCCAAAGATGGGAGGCGCGTCATGAAAAGAAAACCGCTTCCATCGCAAGATGGCCTGGGCGGTTTTGCCGTAAGGGCGTAACGTGCGGCGGAGTTGTTTCATTTGGGTCACAGGTTGGAAGGTTGGCAAGTTGGAAGGCCAGAACAACATTCTAACCTTCCAACTTGCAACCTGAAACTTTATTCGCTTACAACGCGGCGGAGTTTTTTCATCGAACCCTTTTCGGATTCATACACGCGCTTCACGCCATCGCCCAGCGCGGATTCGGTCACGCGGATGTATTTCACGAGTCTTTCAAAGCCGCCAGGTTCTACGGATGCGGCCTGGTCACTGCCCCACATGGCGCGATCCAAAGTGATGTGGCGTTCGATGGAGGTTGCGCCAAGCGCAATGGCAATCGCGGAAGGCACAAGCCCAACTTCATGGCCTGAATACCCAATTGGGTTATTCGGAAACTCCTTGCGAAGCGTTTCGATCATTTTGAGATTCAATTCTTCAGGCTCGCAGGGATAGGCGCTGGTGCAGTGCATGATGATGAGATTATCCCCGCCAACCGCATTCACACCATTGTGAATTTGCTTCATCGTGGACATGCCCGTTGAAATGATAACAGGCCTGCCCGTCTGGCGGACATGCTTCATCAAGTTATGGTCAGTGAGCGAAGCGGATGGAACTTTATAAGCAGGCGTATCGAATTTTTCCATGAAGTCAACGGAGGGTTCATCCCACACCGAAACCATCCAGTCAATTTTCTTTTCTTTGCAATAGCGGTCGATCTCGCGATATTGCTCTTCGTTGAATTCAACTTTATAACGATAATCCAAATAAGAGATGTAGCCCCAGGGCGTCTCGCGCATTTGCTTTTGCTGTTCGATTGGCGTGGAAACTTCGGGCTTGCGTTTTTGAAACTTTACAGCATCCGCGCCCGCGTGTTTTGCCGCATCGATAATTTTCTTTGCAATCTCCAGATCGCCGTTGTGATTGATGCCCACCTCCGCAATGATATACGCGGGATGCCCATCGCCCATCATTCGATTTCCAAACTTGATTTCACGAGCCATTTTTATTTTCTCCTTTGACGAAACCCTAAAGGTCTTAAAGACCTTTAGGGTTTATATGATTCAAAACCAATTCACACAACTCACGGATCGCTCCATGACCGCCAGTTTTCGTCAACACATAATCCGCCGCGCGGATAACTTCGGGATACGCATCCGCCACCGCAACATTCCACCCGCCAACTTCAAAGCATGGAAGATCGTTGAGATCATTGCCAACATAGACGACGTTCTCCGCTTTGACCTTTTTCTGCTTGAGGACATCGCGCATCACCCTACCCTTATCCTGCAACCCGACCCCGTGAATGGCCTCCATCCCGATCTTTTTCGCGCGCGCCGCTACAACAGGATTCGGCTCCGAAGAGAGGATCAACATCTCGATGCCTTTCTGGCGCAGGGTCTGGATGTGCATACTGTCACTGCGCGAGGCGCGGACAGATTCTCGTCCATCCTGGTCGGTGAGCACAAGGTTGTCGGTCACTACGCCGTCGAAGTCAAAAATGATCATTTTGATATGTTCAGGCATGGGGCGGCGTGAAGCGCCCGGCGAGACCATTTCCAACCCGCTGTAAACGAGCGCTTCATACTTTGCCCAATCAGGCAGAGTGTCAATATCCACAGTGTATTTCGGGTCGATCACCAGCGGATAGATGACATCCCCCGTGAGAGATTGCTTGTTCACGATGGTCGAAACACGGATGGCGTCGATGTGCCCCGTCTGCCAGTAGGCGGGCGGCAGAATTTGACGCGGCGCATTGTAGGGTTCGGGAATGCCATCCACTGTCAGCAGAGGATTCAAGGGCTTTTCTTCGCCATTGAAACGCCACATCTTGAAGGGATTTTGCGCGGCAGACACAACCCCGCGCACGCAATCTGCATCCTTGTGATTCAGCAGAATGCGAATGGCCTCATCCAGCATGGTTTTTGGGCGGATGGGAGAAGTTGGGCGCAGCTGCACTACAACTTCGGGACGGTACCCTTCCACATCTTCGAGCCATTTGAGGGCATGTTCGAAGACGGGCAGATCGATGGTTTTATCCTGTGCCAATTCAGGGGGACGAAGGAAAGGCGTTTCCGCGCCCCATTCACGGGCAACTGCGGCGATCTCCTCATCGTCGGTGGAAACGATGATGCGAGTCACCAGGTTGGATTGCTTCGCCGCGGCAATGCTCCAGGCGATCAACGGATAGCCAGCGAAAGAACGAATATTTTTCCGCGGAATGCCTTTGGAGCCGCCGCGGGCGGGGATTAATGCAAGTATTTCAGTCATGAGTTATTAGAGATTGGAGATTAGAGACTGGTCTCCAGTCTCTAATCTCTTGTCCTTTTACCACGCCGTCCACCCGCCATCTACGATGACGTTATTGCCCGTCATGTAGGAAGAGGCGTCGGAAGCGAGGAATAATAACGCGCCGTTCATTTCATCTTTCTTTGCCATGCGGCCAAGGATGGTTTTGGCGGAATAATTCTTCACAAAATATTCTTCGTGATTGTTGAAGACGCCGCCCGGGGTAAGCGCATTCACGCGGATCTCGGTCTCGGCATAGTAAGCGGCAAGATATTTGGTGAAACCCATCACGCCCGCTTTGGTCACCGTGTAATAGACAGGTTTGAATGCAACCCGCTTGCCGTCTTTGATGTAGATTTTTTGGTCAGGGCCATTCAGCCCATAGGTGGAGCAGATGTTGATGATACTGCCCTTTTTACCCTGCGCGATCATCTGTTTGACGCAGGCTTGCGTAACGAGAAATATGCCTGTGAGATTGACGTTCAAGGCGGCGTTCCAATCACTGAGCGGATAATCCTCGAATGCGCCGGGGGCGATTCCTTTGGCGGCGGCATCGGGGTCGAACTTAGGATCGAGCGCAGCAGAATTTACCAGAATGTCGAGCCTGCCAAAGGTAGAAAGAAGCGCGGCGGTCATCGCATTGACTGAATCAGGATTGGTGATGTCGGCCCCAATCCCCATCGCCTTGTAACCTGATTTGACGAGTCCATCCGCGACCTGGCCTGCCGCTTCCCCATCGAGATCCGCCACTGCGACGGATGCGCCCGCTTCCGCGAGGGTCTTGCAAAATTCCGCGCCGAGCAAGCCCACCCCGCCCGTGACGACTGCAACTTTATCTTTCAAATTGAATTTATCGAGAATGGTCATGTGATTTCCTTTTAAGACCTGATAGGTTTCCAAAGCCTGTCAGGTCTGTGATTACGGAAAAGCCGTGTAGATTTTATCGCCATGCGTATCGTGGGCAAGATAGAGGCCATCGGCGAGTTGAAGGTAAATACTTTGCACGTCTTCGGACTCCGAGCCAAATTTGAACAAAGCAAGAACTGCATTGCCTGAAAGAACATTCTGCTTGAGAGCGGCGACGCCTTCTTTGTACCCTGCGCGCGGCAGGCCTGTCACAGGGTCAACGAGGTCGGGGAGAACGTAGCCTGGGCGGTCGGTGTAAAGATAAACAGGCCCGACTTGATTGCTGTAAATTTTTATGCCTTCGGGAAGGTCTCGCAAAGAGGCCATGGCTTCAGAATCAAACCACACAAAGGATGCGTATCCCTGCCCGCCTTTGCGGAGTTGTGCAACGGCGAGGGACATATCATAAACTGAAAGCGCGAGAATGGATATTGTGATAACCGCAGCCAGAACCCGCCAATGAACGGCGCGTTTTTGCCAAAGCCAAAAAACAAACCAAACCAGCAGGACAAGCAGTGAAACATAGATCGGCAAATTAATTCGCAGTTTGAATTTTGTGCTGGCGTCGAACAGCAGCATGGAGGAAAGGATGGATGCCAGGTAGCCGAAGATATACAACGCGTTCGTGAAGGATAGAATTTCGGGTCTTTCTGTGGAAGGCTGGACGAATTTTTTCAAGCCTTTGCACGCGACCCAGAACAGCAAACCAATGGCAACAGCAAAAAAAATAAAGGCAAACAAATTCGGGATTTTTATCAGCGCGCGCCGCCAGGTTTCGACTGGAACAAGGAATTCGGAAAAATTGTAAATTCCGATTTCGATATTTTCGGCGGTGAGGGGATGGTAGGCCAGCGTGCGGTTGGTGGCGTTGTCTGCGGCGAGTTTGTTGCGGAGGCTCCATGCGAGGGCGAAGGGGATGAAACTGGCAAGGAAGATGCCTGCACTGGTTAATCGCTTGCGCCGGTTGTCGTGCAAAAGGATGAGCGCAAATAAAAATGTGGCAAGCAGGGCGAGGCCAGCGTAGCGGGTGAGGTAGGCGCAGGCGGTGAGGATGGCGGTGAGGATGAGCCGGACTCTGGCGTCAAGCGGCAAGCCGCTTGACGGTTCAGCAGCTTGCTGCTCAACTCCGGAATAATATTGCTCGAAAGTTAAAAATGATGCCAGGCTGAAAAAAATATACAGCGGTTCGCTCATGGCCGCAGCATGGACTCGGAACATGGAGGCGTTGAACAAAAAGAACAAGGCCAGCAGCACGCCAGCGATTTGCGATTTGGTCATGCGCCAGCCGATGAGGCCGAGTAGAAATGTGTTCGCGCCGAAAAGCAGGGAGTTGATAAAACGTGTGCCGCGCAGCGGGTCCAACCCGCTGAGGCCGATGAGGGCGAGGATGGAGGAAAAGCCGGGGGGAAAATGTGTGACAGGCTGGTTGGAGGCCAGCCAGGCTTCGCGATAGCCGTTCCCATTTAAAATACTGCGCGCGCCTGCAATGTATGCTATTGAGTCGTCGGAAAGGCTGAGGCCTTGCGGGGTTGCATACAGGGTGAGAAATGTCCCTAGTACGGCGAGCAGGCCGAGGATTAAGAATGAGGCGAGGAGGGATTGGCGCGGGGTCATAATAAAGTTACGCATCACGTATTACGTATTACGTATTACGTATTACGTATTACGTATTACGTATTACGTGATGCGTAACAAGTCAAACTACTTAACCGGCAGAATAAAGCCCTGCTCTTCGAGGAATGTCACGATTACGCGGGCGTTATCTTCGGGGGAGGAGTCAAAGCCTTGAAGAGTGATCTCAGGGTTGATCGGCGGTTCATAGGGATCGTCCACACCGGTGAAGCCCATGGGTTTGCCGTCGTGCATGGCCTGGCGCGCTTTGGCGTACAAGCCTTTCACATCGCGTTGTTCACAAACTTCAACGGGGGTGTCCATGTACACTTCGATGAAATTTTCGCCGACCATTTTGCGGGCTTCGGCGCGTGTGGCGCGGTAGGGGCTGATGGCTGCGCAAACGACTGCGCCGCCCGCATGGACAATTTCGCCAGCGACGAAACCGATGCGGATGATGTTGGTGTCGCGGTCTTCCTTGCTGAAGCCGAGTCCCTTGGAAAGATGCGTGCGAACCACGTCGCCGTCGAGGATGGCGGTTTCACGTCCGCGTTCGAGCAGCAGGGTGGTGAGAACTTGCGTGGTGGCAGATTTGCCGGAGCCGCTCAAGCCTGTGAACCAGATGCCAAAGCCCTGCTTGTGGCGGGGTGGGTACATCTCGCGCAAAATTTCGGCGGTCTCGGGGCGGGTGAACCATTCGGGAAGCAGCTTGCCCTTGGAGAGATAATCATCGCGAACCTGGGTGCCGGAGATGTTGGCAACCTTCGCGCCCTTCGGCACATCCTTCTCTTCCACATAGCGTTCTTCGTCGGGAAGATAAACGAGCATCTCGAACGGAACCATCTTGACGCCGATTTCGGCTTCGTACTGCTTCATGATCTCTTGCGCATCATACGGACCGTAGAACGGTTTGCCCGTCGAATCATTTCCCGGCCCTGCATGATCGCGCCCTACGATGAAATGATTTGCGCCATGGTTGCGGCGGATGATGGCGTGAAGGACAGCTTCCTTGGGGCCCGCCATGCGCATGGCAAGCGGAAGCAGGCTGAGCGTGGTGTTTTTCTGATCGTAGTGATTATCCACCAGCGCCTTGTAGGTGCGGACGCGGGTGTAGTGATCCACATCGCCGGGCTTGGTCATGCCGACCACGGGATGGACGATGAGCGAGCCGTTCACCTGCGCGGCGGCGCGCTTGGTCAGTTCCTCGTGAATGCGGTGCAGGGGGTTGCGGGTCTGGAAGGCGACAACGTTGTCGTGTCCCATTCCTTCGAGCATGGTGCGAACCTGCGCAGGGGTGTGGCGCAGGTTCACAAAGTCATAATATTTGGGAAGGTTCACCACCTTCATCGGGCCGGAGATGCAGACCTTGCCCCAACGTCCCATTTCGGAGACCATCGGGTGCTTTGAGTCTGTTGTGCCGTACGCGAGCGCGGCTTCGGTTTCTGCGTCCCAATGATACACTTCGTCGAGGGTCATCACGGCGATCAAGTCGAAGTTTGTATTTCGCAATGCCAGTTCTTCACCAACGGTCGGCAGTTCTTTCGGGTCAGCCGTCAGGGTGACGGGAAGCGGGAAGAGGGTTCCATCCGCGAGGCGCATTTCCTTGAGCACGCGGTCATAATCGGCCTTGCCCATGAATGTTGCCAGCGGCGAAAAACCGCCAGTGGCGATCAGTTCCAGGTCGCACAGGTTACGCATGGTGATCTTGATCGAGGGAAGTTTTGCGGCGCGGGTGAGCAGTTCATCGCGCTCGGCGCCTTCCACAACCAGGTTCACCAGTTTTCCACCGTAGGGGGGAATCAATTTTGCTTTTGCCATTTTTTACTCCATTGAAAAATTAAACCCCGGAAGTTTTTTTGAAAATCGTCAGCAAAGACTCCCGAAGTTTTTAGTTTACACAGGCGCAAATTATACTCCAAAATTCAGCCGATGAATTTTGGAATTTTGCGCCGCCTTCCACCCCGTCATTCGATGCAAAATAGCTGGTCGATCTCTTTGGCAGTGGCTGGGGCAAGCGGCATGGCCGTCAGTGTGTGGCAGGCTTGCTGCAAGGCTGGCAGGTCTGAGATCATGAAAGAAGCGATTTCTTCGAGACGGGCAACGTTATCGGAGGTTGCGTAGGCTTGCAGGAAAGGCATCCATTCGATCTGATCCTTTGCAAAATAACCTTTCGAGATGGCTTCCTCGCCCAAACGAAGCGCTTCGTCCCAATTTCCCAACTGACGGGCATATGAAGCCTTCTCGTAAAAATAGCACCACTCTTTCGGCGGCTCGAAGTCAAAAGGAATTGCAGGCGGAACATGGAATGGTTCGTTCAACGAAATTTGCTCCGCCTCGGAGTATGGCGCAATATCTGCCACACGCGAGTCTTCAAAAGAAGATAATTCCACCTGATGCAGATCGATCACTTGAACGCAGGATGCCGGAGTTGGTTGTGTGAGAATTAAGATGTTGCGATAATTTGGATACGTGCGAATACTGCGGCGGTTGGAATAATCCTGCGGTTTGCGGGCAAGAACGTTGGCAACTGTATCCTCGTTTAGTACCACTGCATAAAGGGCGGGTTGAACATATTTTTCATGATCTGATGCAGGATGATAAAGCAGGTTGGCGGGGCCCCATGTAAAATAATCCTCTTCAGCCGCCACAGCGTAGTGTGTTACCAAAGTTGTCCCCGGATAAATTTGCGGAATCCGCCAGCTTACCTGCCACCAGAAATTACGGGTGGCTTCTGTTTCACGGGCTTTCACGAATCCGTTGGCATAATGGGTCAATGACGCGGAAACAAGCAGGAATCCGAAAAACACATTCCGCAGTTGTGAATTGGAAATATAACTCAACGCCAGCGGCCACAACAACGCCGCGCCGACGGATGCGATCAATGTATATCGTGAAAAATTCTTGAAATCAACTGAGCGGCCAGCCAAAATAACGGGAAGCAAACCGACGATGATCGCCCCAAGGCCGATCCACACCGCCTCCCGCCTCCAAACGGACCTGGAACTTAATTCTGTTTCCTCGAGCTTTTCGCTGCCTCTCGAAAATATCCATAGCAAAAGCAAGGCAAGCAGAGCAATTCCAAAGCCGGGCAGCCATTGCTGGATGTTGAATCCAGCGCTCAAACGGCGGAGCGGCAGCCACCAGGCATGGACGAGCACATCCACAAAATCGTTCAAGAGGTTGGATAAATAATTGAGCAGGAATGTGAACGGCTCTGCCCGCAGGTCATCCAATTGCAAATCCACATCCGTTGCGCCTCTTTCGCTCTCGAAATAAAAGAGTCTCCACGCCAAAAACACGCCGGGAATCAAAAACGCTGGAAGTGAATGCTGGAAGAACCTGGCCGCCCTCCCCCATATCGTTTCATTCAAACGAAACGCCAAAAGAAACACACAAGCAAACCGCAGGAACTCAAGCCCGATATACCATTCGATCTGGCCGAGATAAAACCAGCCCAGCAAAATCGAGGCGGGATAAAACCAGACCTTGCGCGTCCATATATTGGATTGAACAGCCTGGAGAGTCAAACCGATGGAAAGCATCCCCGCCGCCAACCCAGCCATATGACAAAGATAATCTATCGCATTCGGCTGGGATAAAAAGCCCGGGTACAGCAAAAACAGAAGCGACATCCAAAGCGTTGTGCGGCGATTCTCAGGCCAGAGCGTGCGAAAGACCCACAAAAAGGACACACCGCCGGCCAACCGAAACAGGAACGCGCTTAGGTTATAGTAAAGCGGATTCGCGCCAAAGAGAGTGTAGGCCGGGATCATCACCAGCGCGCGCAAGGGACGGTCAATGCTAAAAATATCCCAAAATACCCCCGCTCCCTTCGCACCAGCCGCATACATCAAATACCAGTCATCGTTGAAATAGCCGAATTTTTGGGCAAAAATCAAGTAGACAAGGGCTGAAATTAATGCAAGCAATATGCATTCAATAAAAACATCACTACGGAAAATCGACCTGGTCTTTTGCATTTCCATCATCGGTTCAAATTAATAACGCTGCCCGTGGAATTGGATTTGTGAATCGCCTCCACAAGGTACTGCACCCGCACACCATCCTCCAGCGTACAAGTCGGCTGCGTTTCGCCATTTACCACCGCCACAAAATGTTTCATCTGTTCTAGGAACATGACATTGCGTTCCCAGCCATCGTCAAGCGGATACTCCTGCCACTCGCCGCCAGCTTTGATTCCCATGCCTGTTGAAATAGCAAGCGATTCAGCAGACGCTCTGTAAATCCGCGCCGCGCCGTCGGCGAGATTCCACTTCACTGTGCCTTTCGTGCCGATCACGGTGAAGTAATGTTCGGGCGGCTGTTGGTTGAAATCCAAATGCAGGCTGCCCAATGCGCCGCCTTCAAAACGCAGGCCGATCTTGGCCGTGTCTTCCACATCCACTTCGAGGTCGCTGATCTTGCCAGTGAATCCCCAGGCAAATTTCACGTTGCCCACCAGCCAGGGCAAATAATCCAGCGAATGACACTGCGTCAGTACCACGCCCCCGCCCAGGTCGGAGCGCGCGGCGTAGCCCTGTCGGTAATCCTCCCACGGATGCCAGGCGGGCAGATATTCCCCAAAATGCACGTGCGCGGAAATGACCCGTCCGATCTCGCCATCCGAAATTAATTGTTTTGCGCGCGCCAGCCCGGGATGAAAACGAAATTGAAAAGCAACCAAAATTTTCGAGCCGCTTTTTTTGACGGCCGATTCAAGTTGACTTAATCCTGCGGTGGAATTGGAGATCGGTTTTTCGAGCAGGATGTGACACCCCGCCTCTGCCGCAGGGACGGCTGTTTGCAAATGCAAGGAAGTTGGGTTTGCAACGATGACAGCGTTCGGTTTGTGTTTCTTCAGCGCTTCCCGCAAATCCGTCTCAACGGGATAACCTGAGAGTTCGTCGTCAGGCAGAGTCGCTTTGCGCGTGCGAAGCAGGACAATATCCTTTTCGCCAAGCGAAACCAAATTACGAAAATGTCTTCGCCCAATGGAGCCAAGGCCTGCAATTAAATATTTCATGTTTAGCCCTTTATAAAACGGAGTGCAAAGTCTCCCGACTTTGCGCCGACGACTACCAATTCGTATCCTTTTCGTACTTCCATTTGACCAGCATCTTCCCCGCGGCTTCTTTGAAAATGGATTTATCTTTTTCGGTGAAAAGACGACTCCAATTGCCCGCCTGACCCTTTGGAAGAAAGGATGCGATTCCTTGATTCCTTTCAGCCTGCCACTCCTCATCAGGATTCGACGACATTTCAGCTTTTATCTTTTCGCCCAAAGACACATCCACCTTCTTCACGCCGAGGAAGTTCCAAAGTTGGCTCATTTCAGCGAAAGGCATTTCAAGCAAATCTTCATAGCGCAATCCAAAGTAATGATCGCCAAAGAGTCTGCGGGCTTCGTCTTCTGTCTCCTGCAAATTTTTCACCCAGCCCTGCGCCACGCGGCGGATGAAGGTTTCAGTGAAGATCGAACGTGTGCCGTTTATGAAGGGAGTCTGGTCTTTTCGCAACTCTTCGATGATGCGTTTATCTTCCGCGCCCAGGAATTTGGATTCTTCCACAAAATTGCGGAAGCGTTCCGAGATGAGCACATCGCGCCCGTCGCGGACGATGTAGACCAGTTTCGCATCGGGGTAGACGGCGTGCATGTCGCGCACGGCTTGCCCGTGAATCGTGGACGAGGGGCTTTTATCCCCGACGATCATTTTACCTGCGCGGGCGGCATCGCGTTCCATGATGAAATCGGCGGCGGCGCGCAGAACAAGCGGCGAGAGGTCACGTTCCTGATGCCAGCGGTTGGACTTGCGCGTCAGCCACTCTTCCGCTTCGGGGGTGTTCACCAGCGACTTGAGCAAAGGCTGGCGCGTGAAAAAATGCGCCTGATAATTGCCATGAACTTCTGGGTGCAGCCGCGCAAGGCGCAGCAGCAGGGTCGTCCCTGAGCGGGCATGGCCGAAGATGAAGAACTTCTCACGCGGGAAGAACTGCTTAATCTCGGCTACTTCTTCGGGTGTGATGGCAGGGATGGGATTGCGTTTATTCTTTTTGGGGCCGCCTTTGAGGAGAATGCGGGCGGCGGATTTAATGCGGGTGAGGATTTCCATTTATCTCCAAATTTAACCGCCTAGCACGCGACACTTGCGCCGCACGCCAGTGCAGGTGAGAACGCCAGAGTTTTCTTTTTTTCTTCGCGCACTTGGCGCTCTTTGCGGTAATTTCATCTCTTCCAGTTTAACATTACCAACCCAGCCAAACAGACGAATATGCCGGCGATGTTGACCCATGAGATTTCATCTTTGAAAAAGATGATCGCCACGGGGAGCAGAATCAACGAGGCGGCCACATTGACCAGTACGGCGGCGATGCCGAGGTTCCAGCCCGCGCGGTAGGTGAGCAGGAAGCCGAATTCGATGCCGACGATGGCGATGGCGAGCAGGAAACTGCTCCAGTTGAGTTTCTTTAATTCGGAGATGAATCCATTGTCGGCGGGGAAAAGAAGCGCGGTGATCCACGTCACAGCGAGGGCCACAGCATACGTCACCAAAAGGGAGATCGGGAAGTTCACATTCGACGGTGTGCTTTTGGCGACGAAATGATAGAGTACGCTGGAGGCAATGGCAAGTGTGATGGAAAAGTAAAAGAGAAACATGGAGGGCTTATCACTCATAGCGTGCCTGGCATCCATTCGTTATTTAAAGCTGATCGTTTCTTTGGTGACTACGATGTGATAGACCAGGCTGGGATCGGTCATGCACAGAATGACGGCTCCGGTTCTGGCGACAGAGGGTACATCCCCTTCCACCCAGGCGTAGCCCCAGTAGCAGCCTGCCAGCGCTCTGATCGAAACCACACCTCCCCTTCCAAGCGCGGTTGAATAGTTGACACATTCTCCCTTGTCGTTTGGCGCGTTCATCCCAAGCGTGAGGTTGACCTGTCCCTGGGATTTGTTTTCAACTTCGATGGTGGTCAATTTTCCTTTTGGTTCCAGCGGCGGGACCTGGTTGCAAATATCGGCGGTGGGGACGGCAACTGTGGGCTGGGCAATCGTTGGGATTGTTGGGAGTGGGGGCAGGGTTGGGGCGAACGTACCTGTTGGCTGGGGCGTGATGGGCGTTGCCGTGGGAAGTGCGGCCTGTGTTTGGGTGATGGCGATCCATGCAGCGGCGATGGCGGTGTTGGCGATATCGTCTGAGCTTATGTCTGGTTGCGCGGAGCCGCAGGCGGTGAGGGTGACGATGATTAAGATCGAAAGGATGTAAGGGAATTTCTTTTTCATTTGGTTCTCCAGGAACCCATTTTTACCACGAAAAGCAAATCATGTTCTCCCTTCGGGGAAAAGGGTCATGGCTATTCCAAGGTCAGGAAAATCTTAACGCGAATTCCGCGAAAAGGCGAAAGACGCGAATTTTTCATTTATTTTCGCGTAAATTTGCCTGATTTGCGCTTTTCGCGTTAAGCCTTGCTACAAAATTAAAAAGATGTCAAGCGACTTTGGAAAAGCCATGGGAAAAGGGTGCGCTAAAAGTTTGTAGATGAGTTGCTCCCTTCGCCGAGGATTGCGGCTTGAGCCTGATGACGAGGCGCAAGGAAAAGCATAAATCTTAGCGTGTCTACGACCTTGCGTTAAAGAGTTTTCAGACACTTTGCATTAAAAATCTCCAACAGTTTTGCGCGATACCCGACGTCACGCTGAAAGCGTGACCTGCGAATTCAGTACCTTCAAAATAAACTCTGCCGTTCGTTTTCCAGAGCTTGCATCGGTGAAGGTAATTTCATCTTCGATGAATTTGCGGCGTTCTTTTGAATCGACTGATTTGTCTTTCAAATACATATTCAACATATCGCACAATTCATTTTCGTTCATCGCTACGCGGCCCGCTTTGGCTTCGCGGAATCTTTTATGAGTAGGCCAATTGCCGATCTCCTTCAAAGAGAGTGAAAATTTCTTCGGCTTGTTCCAGCCCCCAGGGATATCAATCGTTGCGGCGATCATCGGTGTATCGTGGACAGCGGTCTCAACCAGCATCGTTGAATAAACAGTAACCACCACATCCGAGTACGCCATCATGGACGATTTCTCGTCCATGTCTTCGCCGCCGTAGTAGCCAAGCGATCCGCCCAACGCCACAGGCTGGACAACATGCACATGCAGATATTTTTTCTCCAACTCAAAAACCTGG
Source organism: Anaerolineales bacterium (assembly GCA_919902735.1). Taxonomy (GTDB): domain Bacteria; phylum Chloroflexota; class Anaerolineae; order Anaerolineales; family Villigracilaceae; genus Villigracilis. The sequence goes on from CAKKRM010000143.1 coordinate 34,893, forward strand.
GCGCGTTCGTCTGCAAAGATTTTCGGCTTATCTTGAAAGTGACTCGGATGCAAGCGGATCAACAACTGCGAAGGCTCTGCCAGTGAATCAGATGAAACCAATTTTGCCAGTGCTTCAATGTTCGGGAAGTTCGGAGCAAAATGGACAAAACTGCTGGCGTACGAGATCAACTTACGTTTGGGGTCGAGACCGTGCAGTTTGAAATAATCATCGCGCGGCATGAGCCACTGCTTGCGGAAATATCCGTCGTACGAGGGGATGCCACCCACATGCACATGCTCGGGATTCCAGTCTGAACCTTTGACGAGTTCCTCTTTTTGCAACTCAGACCAGCACGTCGCCCACTGCACGTCTGCACCTGAGATGTTGTACGACGATGAGTTGTCCCAGCCGACGATGACGGTCATGTTCGGGATTCCGCGCCTGGCAGATTCGCGCAGGAGATAACGGTCCATGCGCCAGCCGGGAGTCGAAGCGATGACCATGTCGGGTTGGTATTTGTCAAAGAGGTCAGTATACAGGCCGGGGGTAGGCGTGAAGCGGTTTTGCATCCGAATCAAAAATCTGCGGGCGAAGGAAAAATTCCGCAGGAGGAGAATCATCAGCGCGGAGGGAATCCAAATGCCCAAACGGAATTTCCAGCCGTTCTCCGCCCAGACTTCCCAGATGTGGCTGTCCATGGCTTCGGTGTTGATGCGGCGCGAGCCGCCGACGCGGCGCAAGTAGGCGAGCAGTGATTGAAGGCGCGAGCTGACGGTTTTGGCGTATTGGTCGGCTTGTTTGAGGCGCAAACTTTCGAAGGTGAGACCGTGTTGCGTGTTGCGTGTTGCGAGTTGCGTGACGAGGGCTTCGTCGGTGAGGACGACGATTTCAACGCCCGCGTTCAAGAGCGTTGAGACAGCGTCGCTTTGCAGGAAATAGATGATTGCCATGCCATGGTCGGCGGAGATGAAGATGCGTTTGGTCATGTAGTTTGATAGTTGCCTGGTTGGGTAGATAAAGAGCTATCAACGATGGAAGTTTATTTTGTTTCGATGGTTATTTTACCCGCTTCGAGATTCGGCGGGCTAAAGCCCTGCCTCAGTTCGTGGAAGTCGGCTAAAAGCCGACTGGTTCCTCAGCGCGAAGCGCTTCCATGTACTGAGCATGTGGCTTCAGCCCAGCGATTGCCATGCCGTGGTCGGCGGAGATGAAGATGCGTTTGGACATTATGATTTGATGTTCAATTAACGAAGTTTATTGGAGATCCGTTTCTTTCTTAACTGCGGGTTGGTTTGTTTCGAGATTACGGTGACCAAGCCGGGGAGTAGTCGTTGGCTTCGTTTTCAGTTAACCTTTTGAGCATACTACTGTCATTTACATCAACCAGATAGATTTCATTGTTTCCATCGCGCTCCGAGACAAAAGCAATTTTCTGGCTATCCGGCGACCAAACAGGGTTTCCGTCAGTCGCCGAATTATTTGTCAAGTTGATTTGATCGCTACCATCGGAGTTCATCACATAGATTTCCCAGTTGCCATCCCGATAAGAGCTAAAAGCTATCTTCTTGCCATCTGGCGACCAGATTGGGTTGCCATCCCATCCTTTATTGTAATTGGTGAGGTTGATAGGGTTAGTGCCATCAACATTTATAACGTAGACCTCAACATTATTATATGGACCGGAGCTAAAAGCGATTTTCTTGCCATCTGGTGACCAGGTTGGTATGCGGCCGTCGGCAATGTGGTGTGAGGTGCCATCTGCATTCATCACGCAGATGCTGCTACCCCCACCACAGCTGCCGGAATACGCAATCCTTTGGCTATCCGGCGACCAAAAAACGATACCGCTCCATGAAACACCTTCGGCGGTGATCAAATGACTGCCATCGGCATTTATCACTGAGGTGTAACCATGGGCAAAACAGCAGCCAACATAATAGCTGGAGCTAAACCCAATCTTCTTGCCATCCGGTGACCAAACTGGACTGCCAATACCGAACCCCGAAGCCGCAGCCGCTTGGCTATAATAAGTACTAAGCCTTTTAGTGTCTATTAATTTAGTGGGGTTGGAGCCATCCGAATTCATGATGTAGAGTCCACCGGAGTCATTGTTGTAGGAGCCAAACGCAATCTGTTTACCATCCGGAGACCAGGCCGGGTCGAATTTGGGAGTTATATTGTTTGTCAATTTAACCAGATTACTGCCATCTGAATTAATCACGTAGATTTCCTGATATCCATCCCGCTCGGATGTAAAAGCGAGCTTCCCCGCTCCACCCCCGATTGCTGTTGGTATAGGAGTAGGCGTTAATGTTGCTGTCGGAGTCAATGTTTGGGTTGGGAACAGACTTGGTGTTTGTCTGATGTCAGGAGTTACGGTTGGGGGAACTTGTACATTTGACGAACATGCCGCCAGAAACACAAACAAGAAAACAATCTGAAGTTTTTTCATCATTTATTTTCTCCACTGCTTATCAATTTACAACAGATATATCACTCTGAGAGACAATTTTATGAATAATACCAGTTAAAAATCTTGTTGTGCATGGGTGGTTTCGACACCGCACTTGCGTTCGGTGCAAGTGTACGACGGCGGGAGAGCGCCGCCGTCTACTCAACCACCGAGGACTACTATAAAAAGCCCGTCTTCACGCCTCTGGCGGAAAACGGGCTGGAGAATTATTCTATCTTTCTTATTCGGTGACGACCTTTCTCAACCACCACAAATGATTTCGCCAGTTCATCTTCGCCGTAGGTTTCGAGCACCTTTTTCAACTCAGCATGAACTTCATCCATCACCGATGGGTAATATTCTCAAATAAATCACACCACTCCCCGCATTATGCACAAAGACCAGATTACCATAATCTCTATCGCGTGTGACAAAAATTCGTCCCTGCTCGCCTGCGAGTTTCAACAAATCAGAATCTTGCGCGCGGGATAATCCTAATTCGGATGCGGTTATGACATCATATTTCTGCTCACGAAGGAAACTCTCTGTGAGCGCATACACATCCTGGTCGAGCAGAAATCTCATGCCGCCACCGAAGAGATATGAATATCCTCAGCCGCCACCAAAGCAATGGCATATTGCAGGCAGGCGTGAATGTCTTCCATTTTCAAGTCAGGGTAATAATCCTGAATGATCTTGTCGAAAGTCAGGTTTTCATTCACAAGTTCAAGTACATTCTGCACCGTGATGCGCGTCCCTTTGACAACCGGCTTACCAAAGTGAATTTGGGGGTTAACGATAATTCTATCCATAGGTCACCTCTTTGTTTAATTGTATCACCAGTAATTTAGGAATAATACCAACTAAAAATCTTGTTATACACCGCCAGCAAAATCTTCTTAATAAATCCAACTTCCAACACACGCTTCCGAAACGAAACAGTTTTCTTCTTCCCCGCATCCTTCAACTCCCCGCGCAAATATCCCAGCGTATTAGACATGTTCATCGCCAGCGGGTCGGAGACCATCAGGCGCAGCAAGCCTGCATCGTTCATACGCTTATCCAACTGGCGGACTTGTCCCATGGGCTTGTCCATGTCAAAGGGCAGGAACTGCTGCAGCGTGGATTTATACGCGGTGAACTGCCAGTGTGACGCACCCGCATACGCAATAAGTGGCTTGCTTGGTGACGACGGAGATTGCTTCGTCGCTATCGCTCCTCGCAATGACGGGTCGTAAGTTATTCTCCAATCTCTAGTCTCTGCATACACTTTCTTATTCTCTTCCTCAGTCTGCCCGAGCGAGAGATTGAATTCAAGAAAAATTTCCCACGGGATGAATTGACCTTCTTCGAGCGTAGCGTTTTCTTTTGCCCAATTGAGAGTCGATTCGTAAAATTCAGGCGGCGTGCGGAAGGGGCGTGCGGTCACCATACCCACATTCGGAAAGGTTTCAAGAATTTCCACAGAACGCGAAAGCCAGTTCGGGGAGAACAAAACGTCCGCGTCGGTATAGGCGATGATCTCGCCCGGCGCGCCCGTCAGCATCACATTCCACGCGCCGCCCTTGCCCATATTTTTTTCAGAGAGAATCAAATATTGGATTCGCCCTTCGTCTTTTTCTTTCACCAAAAAATCACGCACTTCGGCGCACGAGCCGTTGTCGAAGACCATCAGGTCAAACGGCAAGCCCGCGTCCTTGCGCATGGATTCCAAACTTACTTTCAGCACATCCAAAGTCTCGGCATAGAAGCCGCTCAAGAATGGAATGTAATTTAATAACGCAACGGTCACTCGCTCAGGGCGGGGGACATCTTTGACGAACTTGGCGGGGTTTTGACCTTTTCTCATTGGGTTTCAGGTTTCAGGTTTCAGGTTCCAGGTTTCAGGTTTGGGTCGAAGGTCAAAAGTCGAAAGTCCTGCAACCTTTGACCTTCAACTTTTGACTAACAATTATTTGAACAATTTCCGAAATCTCTTTTCCCATCTCTTCGGCCTCGCGATATTTTCAATCGTCTTCTCAGGCAGGAAAAAAATTAGAGAACGAAGAAACAACTCAAAGCGGCGCGTGAAGCGCAGTGAAGTCATCTTCGGGCGCACAAGTTTACCATCTACGAGTTGATGCGTTGAATCCAAAATCGTGTAGCGGATGTTCGCCTGCCCGCCCGCAAGACGAATATTCTCATTCGTGTCGGGATGTTCGTAATGAGGTTTGCCTTCAGGCAAATGACTGTAATCATGATTCTGATGCACGATCATCACCGACGGCGTGCAATCGATCACAGGCCAGCCTTCCTTGCGCGCCTTGTAGATCATCCAGTTGTCCCAGCCTGCGCGGCCAATGATGAAATCGGGAATATCTTGATAAGATTTTTTTGGGAAAAGGAAAAAATCGCTTCCCGCGGGACGGTGAAGCTGTCCCTGACCATTGACCGTAGACCGCAGACCGTGGGGCCAATCTCCCGAAAAATCAAGCGGGGATGTTATATCCAAATCCCAGCGTTGACTAAGTAACACAAATTTATTTTTCAAGTTCACAGCTTGTTTCGCCGCTTCGACAAAGTCTGGCATAAGAATCATGTCCGCGTTGATGATGCAGAGTAATTCGCTGTGACTATTTTCCCGTGCCAGTTGAAACATGGATGAAATTAACGGCGTGCCAGATTCGTTACGCGCCACGTGAGGGATGTGCTTCACGCCAAGGTCTTTGGCAGCTTCGGCAAGGCCTTCCTCTTCGCCAAGCAAAATGACCTCGACATCAGGGAGCAGAGTCCATGAACGGATCGCGTTGCGTTGAATCATCGCGATGTGCGGGTTGGTGAATGGTTTTGGGGCAGAGAAGAGAGTAATCAATGGCATCAGTTATCAGTTATCAGTTATCAGTCTGTCGTTGCGAGGAGGGCTTCAGCCCGACGAAGCAATCTCGCCCATTGTGTTGGAGATTGCTTTGGGCGGAAGGACACCGCTCTCGCAATGTCGAAGCTATTTTAGTGCTCTTTTATCAATATCCTTCAAAGTCTTATGTTCCACACCTGCATTGATTTCCATTAACTTGGGTTCATCGTGAACCAAATCCAAAACTTCCTTCCATGTGAAATCATCTCGTCCGTTGAAGCGTGAATAAACTTCCCGCATAAATTCCAAATCTTCGGGGGTATCCACCGTCCAGCGGTAATCACCAAAGTCAGTGGGGTGATGCAACAATGCTACTCGAAAACCACGCGGCGAGACACCTTTTGAAAGCTGGCGGCTGACCGCTGAAAGCTGCACTCCCTCATAAAAATACGGCATAACGTGTTCACGGTGTTGCGGTTCCTTTGCTTCCTTCCACGCTTTCTTTAATGCTTTGAAAGTACAGGCTTCAACATCCAACCCAATCGGATACGTTCTCGTCCATGGGGGCGGAAGTCGATTCGCGGCGAAATCCACTGATGACTGATCACTGACAACTGCATTCACCACATCATCAATCAACCCGGCGTCAATCACAGGACAATCCGCGGTGATGCGAACAACCACATCCGCTTTGGCTTGAAGTGCGGTTTGATAATAACGATCCAGCACATCGAACAAACTGCCGCGGGTGAAGGGAATGCCGCTAAAGTCGCAGTACTCCGCTACGGGGTCGTCTGAGGCGTCTGTCGTCGTGGCGAAGATAACTTCGTCAAGAGTCGCTGCTCGCGAGGCGCGCGTGAAGACGCGAGTCAACATCGGCTGACCTGAGATATCTGCGAGAATTTTCCCTGGCAAACGAGAGGAGGACATGCGTCCTTGAATGATGGCTATAATTTTTGGTTTCATATTTTTACAATGGACCATGAACAACGGATGGCAGACCATATAGATCGAACACGGTCAGTGGTCTATCGTCTGCGGTCAAGAATCCTGCGCCTCAGATGGAATCGGCTCGGCGGTGACAAATCCCTTCGTGCGGAATTTTTCGATATAGTCGCGCACCATCCAATAGTCAAGCCCCACTTGTTCAGCGATTTCAAAAACGGACAGTTCGCCTTCAAAGCGCATCATGATCTTTTCGATGGCACGGTTGAGCGCCCAGTTCTCGCGCCAGTCCACCCAGAGACCATAACCGCTGAGAAAGACGGGGCCGCGGAAGGTACGCTTCGGAATGTAGTTGCTGGCATAGATGCGGGTGATCTGCTCGGCAGTATCCGCCGCGCCGAGGAGCATATCTTCGTGCATGATGTCGAGATTGTCGTCGGTGGTGTGATACTCGTCGTAGGGAAAGCGATTGATGGAGATACACGGCACGTTGACCCCAGGCCCGTTGATGACGCGCTCATCGTTGGCAGGCGCGGCGGCGAAGTCACGTGATTCGTGATCCGTGTTGCGTAATACGTGATGCGTAATACGATCTAATAAATGATCGTGCTGGCGTGTGTGATGCCAGGCAATTTTATTTTGATTGCCCGTCATTTCCATGAAGATGCCGCCGCGCATGTTTGGAATAAGATTCTCGTTGTGCGCCAGCCATGCAATCGTGCCAATCGTCTCAGGCCCAAACCAAAAACGGACGCTCATCGAACCCGCAGGCAGTGGATTCTCCGCAAGCCGCCGCGCCAACTCAATGGCGCTGACCACACCCGCGCCATCGTCATTGGCTTGCATGGGGTGACAGGTATGCGCCTGCACAATGAACTCACCCGCTTCGGGGTTCGCTCCGCCCTCAGGGTGGACAACCGCCGTGGCAACTTTGAATCCCTGCTTGGGGTCAGTAATAAATTCGGATTTGATAACCGCGCGATATTTTTTGTCACGCGGAAGTTTGTCAAAGACATTCTTCGGCAGACAGAATCCCCAATCACGCTCGTAGTATTTGAAAACCCACGGAATCGTGTGCGGACGTTTCTCGTTGAAATACAAATGCGGCTGGAGTTCCTCAAACGAAAGCGTTTTATCCACAGGCAGGGAATACGAAACAATGTGCAGTGGATTATTCGCAAAGTCCACAACACGCTCGCCGCCTTCGATTTCGAGATAGGCTTCATGGACAACATAACGTTCAGGCACTTTCCACGTCCAAACGGGAGTCAGCGGCGCGTAGGTCTCGATGGTGTAGTTTGATGAATCAGGCATATACGAACCGATGATTTCCAAGGTCTTGTCATGGTCATCGGAGACGAGGGTGCGGTGCAGCGGAAAGAATTCAGCGAGGATGGATTTGAGGGAGGTGTAGGGTTTCATTACTATCTCCCGTCATTGCGAGCCGCCGTCCTGAGCGGAGCCGCCGTTTTTTGGCGGCGCAGTCGAAGGATGAGTGGCGAAGCAATCTCCGACAACATGTTGGGGATTGCTCACCGCACTGGCGTACGGCGCAAGTGTCGGGCAAAAAACGCCCTCGCAATGACGATGAAATTAATATTTCGGCTCTTCAATGTAATGCAATTTCTCAGGGTGTTCGCGCACAATGACAGCCATGTTATCGTAAAAATCATTCGCTGTGGCAAAGTGAATCTTTGCCGCGCCAACCTGAACCTCACGAATCACACCCGCCGCAAGCAATTCATCCATGCCAGGGTTGATATAGGTCTTAACACGCTCATTGTTTCGCACGAACATCGAATGCATTTTGATCTTCGGCACGCGATCATAACCGATATAAATTCCAGAGAATTCCTTGATACGGCGATAGTCACAGCCCACGTTATATTCGATGTAATGATGCATCGAAAAGGTGCTGTTGAAATCCAGCCCAATGCTCACGATGGTGCCGTTGATTTTATGGAACAATGCAAACGCCGAGTTCGGCCCATAAGCTTCCACATCCTCGGTCTTTGAAAACTCGTCCGCGCGCGCGCCCCAAACGGAGAAACTGTAAATCGGATGCGGAGTCCGCTTGGCGTTAGGTCGGAGGCGCGCAAGCTCCGTAATCATGCCCATCTTCGAAGGCGTCTCCAGCACATCAAAATAATGCGTCTCCGTCCACGATTGGAAATTGAACGCGGGAAACATCACCGTGCCTTCCTTCCCAACCAATTCGCGCATCACGTCGATCACCGTATCCGCGCCGCCCTCCACTCCGCCCAGCGATTTATACGACGTATGCACAATGATCGTCTCGCCTTGCTTTAGGTTGAGTTGTCCAAAGCCATCCAGCAATTCTTTTTTAGTGAGCATAGTTTCCTCTCATGTCGTTGCGAGGAGGACTTCAGTCCGACGAAGCAATCTCAGAGATTGCTCGAGCGAAAAGCATCGCTCTCGCAATGACGTATTCTATTTATTAAGACTTCGATAGACATCCATCAACGCCTCGGCATTCTTTTTCCAATCCGCGCGCATCTCTGCCAACCTGCGGCTTGCTCGGCCAACCTCAGGCAGTTTTTCACGCTGATTCATCGCCGCGAGAATCTTCTCCGCCAGATGATCCGCATCTCCATCGCGGAAGAGCCAGCCGTTTTCATCTTCCACAACCCATTCCTTGTTGGCAGGAATATCCGAAACCAGACAAGGCAGGCCGCACGCCAATGCCTCCATCAGCGAGACAGATGAACCGTCCACATGCGAAGGCGAAATATATAGATCCGCCATATCATACCAGTGCGGCAGGTCGGTTTGCGAGACCTGCCCGCCAAAGGTGACATACTCCTCGACCCCGCCGCTCTGCAAAATTCTGCGGATATTCGCACCCTGTGAACCGCCGCCCAAAAGCAGCAGGCGGATATCGTCACGTTGTTGCGCCACTTTGACGAACGCCCGCGCCAGCACATCCACGCCATAGCGAGATTCCCATGATCTGTTACAAAAAAGTGTAATGCCTTGCTTGTTGCGTGGAGTGTGTTCCGTTTGGGTTGTAAAATGTTGAAGGTCTACTCCCCACGGAAATACAACCGTTCGTTCAGGGATCATTCCAAAAGTCACTGCTTTATCGCGCGTCACACTCGCATCGCTAGTAAAAAAAGTTGACCTACGCAACACGAAACACGTAACCCACTCCATCCACTTGTTCCGATGGACATCCTCCATCAAATCAAACCCCCAGGACATGGTCAGGATGGGACGAAACCCGCTCAAGACCGCAATGAACGCGCAGGTTTGGATGGGGCCTGCGTGAATGAGATCAGGCTTGATTTCTTTGACCAAACGTCGAAAGTCACGAGTCAACTTGAAGAGATTACCCCAGCGAAACGGCTCGCGCCCGCCCCTCCAAATCACCTGATTCACATGTCCAGGCATCGTGCGGCTCTCCACCTGCCGCTGGTTGCCTTCAAGCTGCACAAAGAAAACCTCATGCCCGCCATCTGAAATGGCTTTGAGGAAACGATAGTCGTGTGTGGAGTAACCGAGGGAAAAATAAATGAGTTTCATGTTCCAGGTATCAGGTTCCAGGTTTTATACACGAGTTGGGGCGTTATTATGGCGAGGGTTTTTGAGAATGCTTTGCTTCAAACCACCGATCAAGGCCTTGCACTTCCTTGCTTGTTCGTAATGGAGCTTGAAAACATCTTGATTGATGTGTTCAACATCCAATGCTGCATAAAGCAGTGATTGGACTTCCACTGCCGAACGACGGGCAATTCCGAGAAAACGCGCAAACTCAGCAGTTGACTCACAATCAAATCCTTCAGCAATATTAGTCACTGACCTTACGCACGGAAGAACTCTTTGCCGAAAATTTTAACGCCAAGCCGCAAAGACGCGAAGTTTTATTTCCCTTTGGGCCTTCGCGTCTTTGCGTTAGATGTTTTGGGCAAGTATCCCACCCTGCAGAGCGGACTGCGTAAGGTGAGTAAGTCATTACCGAAACAGACGCACGTTGAATTTGGTCCCGCATCCCAAAGTCTTTTGCAAATATGCCATCCGATGTTATTTTATAAACAGACTTGACCAATATACGGGCTTCCTGCCATGCAATCAAATCTTCAAATTTTGTAATGGACACCATATCAGCCTCCCAACCTGAAACTTGGAACCTGGCACATGGAACTTAAAGACCCAGATCCGTCCAGCGCAATTCCTTGCCGAGGGGCATATCCATCAATGCTTTTGTGCCGATCACGTTTTGAATCTGGTCAGGCTTGATCGCGCCAGGGGTGGCGGGACGCAGCACGTCGATCATATCTCGGGTGAAGGTTTCGCCTGCTTTAATCTCACGCGCCGCCCGCAGACAGCGCCGCTGTACGATCTGTGTTTCCTGTTCATTCTCTGCAATGAATTTATCCGAGCTGCCCAGCGAGCGTTCGAGCAGACGAGTCTCTTTAACCATCTTCGCCCAATTTTCGGGGTTCATCGCGAACTTGTGGTCGGGACCTTCGCGGTCATTGCTATCCGTAAAGTGACGTTCGATCACGCGCGCGCCCAACGTCACCGCGCCGAGAACAGGTGCAACCGAATGGGTGTGATCGGACAATCCCAAAATCACATCGGGGAACATCGTGCCGAAAGTTTTCAGAACATTCAAATGCAAATGGTCATAATTATTCGGGCTGGCGGTGTAATTGGTGTTGCATTGCATCAGAACCAGTTGCTTGTTGATCTTCAAAATGGCATAGACAGCCTTCTGCACTTCGCCAATATTGGATGCGCCCGTGGCGATGAAGAACGGCTTGCCTTTGCCTGCCATGCGTTCAAGAGCTTCGATCCAATCAATTTCACCAGAACCCGCTTTATAAACTTCCACATATTGATCCAGGAAATCGATCGCTTCAAAATCGTAGGGTGAGGAGAAATAGTCAATGCCAACATCTTTGCATTCTTCCACCAGCGTCATTGACCACTCAAACGGAATGGACGCGCCTTTGTACACCTCGAACACAGATTTCTTCCAGCTTGCCTGATGCGAAACCTGTCCGCCGCTCATGGCTTTGAAGCCATAATCCGAAACGATCTTCGGCGCGTCAAAATTTTGGAACTTGGCCGCGTCCGCGCCTGCTTCTTTGGCCAGGCGAATGAGTTTCTTGGCGCGTTCCATGTCTCCATCGTGGTTGGCGGCAATGTCCGCAATGAAGTAGGTGGGGTGATTTATTCCAATGGTGCGATTTCCAAATTTGATTTCCATTGTTCCTCCGAGTTTGTGGAAAAAGATGGGTTAAATCTGTGGATAACTGTGTGGAATCTGTGGATAACTTGTGCCAAAACCTCGGTTTTTCCCCAGAAAAAGCCCAAATATTGTGGAAAACTGCGTGTTTTTGTTCATAAACTGTGGATAACTTTTAGTTTCGGCTGTGAATCTGAGGCTAATTGTGTTGATAACTACGGATTTTCTGTGGATAACCCTGCTGGTATTGGGCGTAAAACTCGTTCAAACCTGTGGAAAACTCGGGCAAATCTTCACCTAAATCTGTGGATAGCTTGTGGGTAGAAAGCCATAAGTTGTGGGAACGGCGGGCAGTCAGGCCAGCGGAGAGGATGGATTTGGGAGAAATCTCGTTCTCGTGCAGGCTGAACTTGCGGGCGATCTCCACACCGAATTGATATTTGCTCATGGCTTGCGGCCCCACGAGATGATACAAACCGCTCAAGCCGCGCTGGAGCATTTTCACCAGAACACGGGCAGTGTCATTCACCAGCATGGGGCAAAAGACAACATCTGTAAAGCCGCTCATGCTTTTGTTGTTAGTCAGGTTATGGAAGAAAAATTCCGCAAGGCTGCGTCTGCCGCCCAAACTCCAGCCGTAAAAATTGACTCGCGAAACAATGGCTTTGGGGTTTTCCGTCAACACGGCCCATTCGCCTTCCAGTTTTGTTTTGGCATAAACGCCCTTCGGGTTGGGCTGATCTTCTTCAGTGTAGAAGCCGTCTTTTTCGCCGTCGAAGACAGCGTCCGTTGAGATGTGGACGAAAGGGATGTTCCGCGCTTTGCAGGAGCGCGCGAGGCGGCGGGGCAGGTCCGTGTTCAGGCGTTTGGCAATGTCTGGGGTGTCCTCGCAGGCTTCCAGGTCCGCAAGAGCCGCGCAGTTAATCAGCCATTCGGGTTGAGTCGAGTCGAGGATCGAGTCCACCGCGCCAGGGTCGAGCAAATCCTGCTTCAAAACTTTGAAAGGCGCATGTGCCAGCTTGCCGCGATCCACGCCGACGATCTCATGCTTGTCCATCATTTCCTGCGCGAAGTTGATGCCAAGTAAACCGCTAATGCCAGTTAAAAGAAGTTTCATGTTTCAAGTTCCAGGTTCCAGGTTTTCAGATCGCCAGGCACATGATACATGGAACTATCCTTCCAGCTTGCCCTGTGCGAATAATTCCTCGAAGGGCGAAATGAATTTTTTGATTCCTTCGACATCGAGCCACTCGGTATTATTATCGCTGGAGTAGTGAAAATTATCTTCCAGAAGTTTTCCTTTGGACTGCCATTCGTAGCCGAACCATGTCGCTTCGGCAGGCTGAACAACGAACATCTTTTCAAGCTCGACGGTATGGCGGGCTTCATCCTCCGAGATGAGCATTTCATGCAGTTTCTCGCCGGGGCGAATGCCAATGATATCCACATCGGCATCGGGGGAAATGGCTCGTGCAAGATCGATGACTTTTGTGCTGGGAATCTTCGGCACGAACACTTCGCCGCCTTCCATTTGTTCGATGCAGTCGATCACGAAGCGCACGCCCTGATCGAGCGAAAGCCAGAAGCGGGTCATGCGGTCATCGGTGATGGTGACTTTGCCGCTTGCGCGTTGCTTGAGGAAGAGCGGAACGACCGAGCCGCGCGAACCGACGACGTTCCCGTATCGCACGCACGAGTAGCGGGTTGCTGACCCCGCGGCATAGGCATTACTCTGAATCGTTAACTTCTCGGCTGCAAGTTTTGTGGCTCCATATAAATTCGCGGGGCTGACGGCCTTGTCGGTGCTGATGGTCATCACTTTTTTGACGCCCGCATCCAACGCGGCTTCGACTACGTTGGCCGTGCCCATGATGTTGGTTTTGATCGCTTCCATCGGGTTGTACTCGCAGGCAGGGACTTGCTTCAATGCCGCCGCATGGACGACAATATCCACACCATGCATGGCACGGACGAGGCGCTCGCGGTCGCGGATGTCACCGATGAAATAGCGCAGGCTTTCATGGTTGTAGCCGCCCATTTGCATTTCGTGCTGTTTCAATTCGTCACGGCTGAAGATGATGATCTTCTTCGGCTGCTTTTCCTCAAGCAAGGCCTTTGTGAATTTCTTGCCGAACGAGCCTGTTCCGCCGGTGATGAGCACAACTTGATTTTTCCAGTCCATGAGTTCTCCTATTTTATGGCTATAAACAAGCCCGAATCTTTTGAAATAAAAATTTTCCCGTTTTTCTTTAATTCTTTTTTCAATTCAGTTTTGACTTTCGCGAGTTCTTCTTCTGAAACTTCCGATGCGCGAATTGCGGAGCGAAGATAAGCAATAAAAAGATCAACGTCGGTTATTTGCAGGCTGTCTTCGTAACGCGAAATGGTGACTTGTGAAAAAACTTTGCCTAATTGTTCCCTGCCATTTTCGAGGGTAAATGGCAGGATAAATGGAGAAAAATCATTATCGTTATCAACGCGCTTCAACCAATCGGCGATCTCTTTCATATGAGATTCACCAACAGTGGTGGCAATCAAGTATCCGCCGTTTTTCAATACTCTTTTTATTTCAGCCAGCGCCTTTGAGCGATCCGGCACATGATACAACATGTGATTGGCGATGACGATATCGAACGTCTCATCCTTGTAGGGAATGGACTGGGCATCAATCTGTTCAAATTTGAAATTCCTGCCAGTCACAACCAAATTACGCCACGCCGCATCCAGCATTCCTTGAGACAGGTCGCTCAGCGTGATGTTCCATGTGGCAGGAATCTTATCGGCAATATTTGCCCACAAAGCCCCAGAGCCTGAACCCAACTCCAAAATATTTGCGCCCGCAGGAAATTGGGCAAGCGTGTCAAAAATCCAATTGAACCAGCCGTATGGATTTGTACTAAAACGTTTGTGTATCACAAGGCGCGCATCAAGGTTGCCTGCATCTTTGTATTGATCTGTAGTGAGATATTGTTGATCAGTGAATTTATTCATGGACATCTTTTTACGAATTACGCCTTACGAATTACGATCAACGGATACTGCCCGTTCTCGGCAAAAAATTTCGGGAAGATGCCTTCCAGCCAGAATACAAATTTCAAAAATATCCGCCCGCCAAAGGGACGCACGAACCAGCGCAAAATGCGGGTGCTGACACTGCGCCAGGGCTTGATCTCGATGTTCATCTTCGAGCCGATCTCACGCTTGAGCCATTCGGGAGTCATTTTCTGGACGAATGTCCCTGCGGGGTCTTCCTCGTTCAGCCATTCCTTCTTCTTCTTCGCGGAACGGCCAGACAGTTTGCGCATGAGTCCAATCAACGGCTCGGCCAAACGGCTGAGGAATGGATCGTGCCACCCGTTGACAATAGCGGCAGTCCGCCCGCTGGCAAGGATGCGATAAATTTCGCTGTAGGCCCGCGGATGTTCTGTCAACGCGAGGTGATGAATCGCGTGCATGGAAACTGCGCCGTCAAAGGATTCTTTTTTGAAAGGCAGGTTCGCTAAATCGCCTACGACGAATAAGCCGTGATCGCCAATCCGCTCACGCGCCTCGCGCAAGGCCTGGATGGAAATATCCAGACAAACGCGCTTCTCGTATCCCTGTGAATAGATTTTGTATTCTTCATATTGCACGGGACCAGAGCCTGCATCGAGCATGAACCTGCCTGTAGGGATAAGCCCATTCATCACACGCAGGCGGGTCTTGTGGATGTATTCGCGGGAAACGGGGCGCAGGTCTTCGTAACGGGCGTTTTGATAGTTCCCGTCATCCTCCTGCTGCCAGCCGATCTCGTCATAGAATTCGCGTACTTTTTGTTTTGTGTCGTTGGTCATTTTATCTCTGTCTGTTCATGTCGTTGCGAGGGCGCCCTTGTTCTTTGCCCGAAGCAATCCTCTCATCGAATCGGAGATTGCTTCGTCGGGAAATGCACCCTCCTCGCAACGACATGTCATTTCCACGTAAATGGTTCGTTCACCAAAAAATCAAATGTATCTTTAAATTGCGCCAGACCTTCTTCGCTCAAGACTCTCTCCAAAGGCCATGCTTCGAGGTCATCCCAGAAATTCATCAAACGCCAGGGGAAGGGACGCGGATATTCAAAGAAGAAGCGGTAGGCGTAATTCCATGCAAACTCAGTTTGCTTTTCGTTCAATTGATGAGCGGGAATATCGGCTAAAACTCTTTCGAGCGTGGCGTAGTATTCGTCCCATGAATTTGGGTCGAGAGTGAAGCCGCGCCCGCGGTAATGCGTCTCGCCGCAGGAGATGACGGGACGGCCATTCATCGCCGTTTCAAGCCCAACGGTGGTGGTGTAGGCCAGACCGACATCGGCAATCTCGATCAAGTCGTAGGTGTTGATTTTGTCCAACGCGCCGATGATGTGGATATGGCTGGGAAGTTCAGGCAACGCCTCGCGCACAACCGTCCCCATGGATTTGGCTTGCGGGACAAGTTTTTCGCCGGGATGAACACGGATCACCATTTGCAGATCGGTTCGTTTGGCAAAATACTGCACGGTCTTCGTGATCCACTCGGTCATGGAGGAAGCGAAAATGTCACGTCCCAATGTGAGGCTGTCGCCGAGAACATTCGCGGCAAGCATGATAACGGGACGGCTGTCCAGGCCAAGCGTGTTGCGGGTTGCGTCCGCGCCTTGTGATGAGACGTATTGCCAGAGGCGTTTGGATTTGCCCCACACGCGTGCGCCGCGGCGGGCGTTTTCCAAATCAGCGAGGCGCTCGAACATGGAATCGGTCATTGGGAGATGACAGCGGGCTTCAACAAGATAATCGGTATCCTGCCGCATGATGGATGAGTTTTGCGCAAGCCAAATCTGTTCGCGCTGGTCGTTGAATTCGTAGGTGACCGCGTCAATACCAAGATAACACGCAACACGAAACACGATCCCCATTTCGAGAATCAAGCCATTCGGAATTAACACAACATCAGGTTTGTTCTTTTGCATCCATTCAAACGCGGCTTGGGCGGCGAAGGTGTTGCGCTGAATTCGCAGGTCATACAAGGCGCGGTCGCCTGCATCGTTCATGTCCACTTCTTCGCGCATCAGGGTGTATTGCGCGTCCCAGAGCGAAATTTCTTTTATGTCAGCTTGCAAGGTGGTTGGAAGGTTGAAGGTTGAAGGTTGAAGGCGATGCGCTGAGCCTGTCGAAGTGTCAAGCATCGAGACGTGCCTGATTAACGGAGAGAGCGCGGCAAGTGCATCTTTTGTATGAAGAACCCGCTGACGCTGTGTGAAGTTATCCTTTTGCTTGTGCCATTCAGAATAGGGTAATGTCAATAAAGTAACTTTATGCCCGAGACCGGCCAGAGTCAAACCTAAATAAGCAGATTGCTCGATCCAATAATGAAGCGTAGCGAAGAATAAAACATTCTTGCCGCCGCTTCGACTTCGCTCAGTGTGAGCGCGCGCAATTGGTTCAACAACAGCAACAGCCGCAGGCAAAGATTTTTGCAAACGCGCGAGATTATAGTGATCCTTGCGGGCGCGATTTTTGGACCGAAGCATCCAATCAATTTCAGCAGTAAAGGGCAGGTCGCCCAGGAGTTTTCGGAGGGGGTTTATCATAGGGTTTCAAGTTGAAGGTTGCAGGTTGAAGGGTTTAACGTGCGACCTTCAACTTGAAACCTTAACCTATCTTTTCAATATCCCAATTCAACCTTGGCCGCACAAGCCCCACCCGCGGCTCGGGCCAATGCGTGCCGGGCGCGCCCGTGATATCCACGTTGAAAGCAATTGCGTTTTCATCCATGAAATAACGGCGCACGCCAAACGAACTGGCATTCACGCCGATGGTGTAGCGGCCTTCGTTGAACATATCGGCGGGGATTTCAGCGCGGCTGATGTAATGTCCCGTGTTGCGTGTATCGTGTTTCTCAAAGAGCTGTGGCTCGTCGGTGTCAAAGGTGGCAAGCACATATTCACCGCGCATGGTGCTAAGATAAAAACCAACGCGCAGTCCTGTGACAGGTGCATTCAATTGATATTCAAACTCAACTGTGACAGGTTCAGCAGAGCGGACAGTATCCACAGCCTTACCGCTTCGATTCTTAATCTTCAAGCTGATCGGCCTAAATGGAGCGCTCGCCGCTGGGACATCTTCCACATCCCAAACCCGCTGGCCTGCCTGCGCCTGACCCGATGATAGATAAAAGTCAACGGCCTCCTGTGTGGGAGCGCGCATCAGCATTTGACCTTTGTTCAACACAATCGCTTCCTGCGTGAGGCGCAGAATGGCAGACATATTATGGCTGACGAATAAAACCGTGCGTCCCTGTTGCGCCACGTCACCCATTTTGCCGAGACATTTCTTTTGGAATTCGGCATCACCCACCGCCAGCACTTCGTCCACAACGAGGATTTCAGGTTCGAGGTGCGCGGCGACTGCAAATGCCAAACGCAGATACATGCCCGATGAATAACGCTTGACGGGCGTATCGATATATTGTGTGACCTCGGAGAAATCCACGATCTCATCGAATTTGGAATCGATCTCGGCGCGGCGCATTCCAAGAATGGCGCCGTTCATGTAGATGTTTTCACGGCCTGTGAGTTCGGGATGAAAGCCTGTTCCCACTTCAAGAAGCGAACCGACACGTCCGCGCACAGAAACGGTTCCAACGGTCGGCTCGGTGACACGGGAAAGGATTTTTAGCAGGGTGCTTTTGCCCGCGCCGTTGCGCCCCACAATGCCGAGGACTTTGCCTTCTTCAAGGTCGAAGGAAACATCCTTCAACGCCCAGACATAATTCTGGTTCATGCGGCGGTCGGATTTCCCGATCATCGCCTTCGCCAGGCGAATGGGCGCAGAGACCGTATCCACGATCACATCGCGGAGCATGTTGTAGCGGAATTTCGATTCCGCCGCGCCGATCTTATATTGCTTGCCGATATTTTTTACGCTGATTGCTGTTGTCATAAGTACCGTTGAGGGTTGAGGGTTGAAGGTTGAAGGTCTTAAACCTGCAACTTTCAACTTGGAACCTGCAACTATATCGTATCCGCAAAAGTCTTTTCCATGCTTCTGAAATAGAAAAGGCCAGAGACAAAAATTAATATGGAAATACCAGTTGAAACCCAGAGTGTGATATCAGGTCCGCTGCCAACGCCGAGCAATGACCAGCGAAACCCGTTGACCACGCCCGCCATCGGATTCAGGAAGTATAAAACCTGCCATTTTGCAGGAATCACAGAGGCGGAATATGCCACAGGTGTGGCGAACAGCCAAAACTGAGTCAGAAACGGAAGGGCCTGGTTTACGTCACGATATTGAACGTTAATTGCTGAAAGCCAGAGTGCAACCCCAAGCGCGGTGACAATTGCCAGTAACAAAAATAGCGGGAGAGTCCAGAGTAAATTCCACGCAGGGGTCACTTGATAGTAGAACATTAGAATAACCAAAATCACAAAGGCGATCGCAAAGTCTACCAGCCCCGAAAAGACTGAGGATATGGGCAGGATAAGGCGTGGGAAGTAGATCTTCGTCACCATATTGTTATGCGCCACGAGCGAGCGACTGCCCTGATTGAGCGCAACAACAAACAAGCCCCAAGGCAACAAGGCTGTGAACGAGAAAACTTGATAGGGAATTCCTTCTGTTGGCAGTTTTGCCACTTTGTCGAACAGAAAGGTAAATACCAACATGGTCATCACAGGCTGGATGACAGCCCAGGCCATGCCCAGAAGGGTTTGCTTGTATTTAACTTTTACATCGCGCCAGACCATGAAGAAGATCAATTCACGGTATACCCACAGGTCGCGCAGGTTTAATGCGGCAAGACCCTTGGAGGGCTTGATGTAAATGGTGTGAGGTTCGTGTTTTGTAAGTTGGGTCATTTTATGTTTGAGGTTGGAAGGTTGGAAGGTTGAAGGTTGAGACCTGTAACTTTCAACCTATTCTCCTTAAACCACTCGATTGTGCGCTTCATGCCTTCTTCAAATGAGACTTGCGCGCTCCAGCCGAAGAGTTCCTTCGCGCGGCTTACATCGAGTCCGCGGCGGGGCTGGCCGTTGGGCTTGTCGGTTTGCCAGGCGAGCGTGCCTTCAAAGCCTGTTAATCTCACGATCATTTCGCTGAGGTCTTTGATGGAAATTTCGTAGCCAGAGCCGAGGTTGACGGGCAGGTCGCCATTGTATTTTTCAGCGGCGGCTACAATTCCATCGGCGGCATCTTCCACATACAGGAATTCACGGGTGGGAGAACCATCGCCCCAGACCTGTAATTCCTTGTCACCGCGTTCGCCCGCTTCCACAGCTTTGCGGATCAGCGCGGGAATCACATGCGAGGTTTCCAAATTGAAATTGTCACGCGGGCCGTATAAATTCACAGGCAAAAGGAAAATAGCGTTGAAACCATATTGTTGGCGATATGCCTGCGCCTGCACCAGCATCATCTTCTTGGCGAGGCCGTAGGGGGCGTTCGTTTCTTCGGGGTAGCCAATCCACAGGTCATCTTCTTTAAACGGGACGGGAGTGAACTTGGGATAAGCACACACTGTTCCGATGGCAACAAATTTGCCGATGTCATTCTTGTATCCCTGATGCATCATTTCAACGCCCATCATCAAGTTGTCGTAGAAAAAGTCGGCGGGATGTTCGCGGTTTGCGCCGATGCCGCCCACGTTGGCGGCAAGGTGAATGACGATCACATTCTTCGGGTCAATCCCTTTGAGGGTATCGGCATACAAGCGCTTAATGTCGTTCGGGTCCACGAGGTTGTAGTTCTCGATGCGCGGGATAAAAATATCCATTGCGCCGCGCTGCTTCAATTTCGCGGTGACGAACGAGCCAAGAAAGCCCGCGCCGCCAGTCACGATCACTTTTTTGTTTTGCCAGAAGGATGAAAGGTTGGAAGTTGAAGGTTGAAGGTTGGAAGGTTTAATGTTCGACATCGTAAGTAGCTCCTTCTTCACGGACTCGCCGTGCATTGGGTTGAGATTCCAGATATTGGATAAAACGAGATAATTGCCTGCTGCAAATTTCCGCTGTTGAAAACATTGTATTAAAGTCCTCTTCGGTGATATAGCCTTGATCTCTGGCAATATAAAGTTGTGCGCGCAACTCGCCAGCAGAGCCTTTTGCATAAGCCAGATATTTTATAAACATAGCCTGTGTTTGGCTCTCAAATCCTTCGGCAATATTTGACATGATCGAAACCGCCGCTCGGCGCATTTGATCGCGCAAACCAAAATCACGCGAGAACGTTCCATCGGTTGAATGTTTGTAAATTAGATTGGTCAAGTCTTTGGCTCTTTGCCAAACATCCAAATCCTCGAATCTTTTTGCAGTCGCCATCCTATTGCTCCATCAACTTGCAACCTTAAACTTGTAACCTTAAACTTGCAACCTCAAACCTACTGCACAATAAACTGCGCGTTTCGATAGCGGTCATCCGCAGGGTTGCGGATCAGACCAGATTTCAACGCGAACAGCACTTCGCGCACGCCGTCGTCCACGGTCAGGGTGGTATCAAAGCCAAGCACGCGCTTGATCTTCTCGAACGAGACGGTGATGTCGCGCATGTCGCCGCCGAAGGTAAGGTCCTTGAATTGCACCACGGTTTCGGGCATCCGTTTGAGAATGAAATTCACAATTTCATTTTTTGTGTAATTTCCATTCTCGGTTCCCAAATTAAAAACCTGCCCGCGGATATTTTTTTGCTCCGCTTCCAGCCCCATCATCACGCCGCGCACCACATCACGAATGTGGACGAACGAGCGCGAATATCCGCGCTGGTAAATGATCAACTCGCGTTTTGTAAATGCTTCGAGCACGAATTGATTGACGATCAAATCAAAACGGGTGCGCGGGGAAATTCCATAGAGTGTTGCAAAGCGGAAGAGCAGCGGCGCGCAGGCCGCATCCTTTTGCGAGAGCAAGTATTCTTCGCTGGCAATCTTTGTTTCGGCATATAACGATTGTGGATTTAATGGGGACTCTTCGGTGACAGGCTTGCCATCTTCGGATAAGCCATAGTTGCTGTAGGTGGATGCGAACACGAATCGTTCCACGCCCAAATCTGATGCCTGCTCGAAGACCATTTTCGTCGCTTCGACATTGTACTTCCAGGCCACCTGCTTCCCCACTGCCTGACAGGCAGGGAAACCAACAATGCCTGCGAGATGGACAACTGCATTCGGCTTCTGCCATTCGCGTTTGGCTGCGTCACGGATGGCGCGGGGTTCGGTCACATCAGATTTGATGAAATGGAAGTTGGGATGATTCAGAAACGGGACAATGCCCTCGCCGCCGAACAGGAGACTGTCCAGGACGGTGACTCTGTAATTGGCGCGCAGCAGTTCGGAGGTTAAGAGCGAGCCGATATAGCCCGCGCCGCCTGTGATGAGTACGTGACGATCCGTCATTCCAGGCCTTCCAATCTGATCTTGTATCCATCCAAAATTAAGGCGGGGGCAGTTTTATCGGTCACAACGGAAATGCCCTGTTCCATGCAGGTGAGTTTGCAAATATCGGCCACATCGCCAGAGCCGACGATACGCACGCGGTCAAAACCCGCATGGCGGATTTTCGCAACGTGATCCTTCACGCGCTGACGGGTGCGGCGGTAGACGGAAAAGGAACGCTCGACAAAATCCACGGCGAGGCGGGCGCGCAGGGCAATGCCTTCGGGGGTGATGATGTAACGCAG